>JAQVQU010000121.1 GCA_028701415.1 Clostridia bacterium
TATCTCTGGATTTATTTACAACGATAGTTTAAGCGCAGAGGCAGCTTTCTCTTTTTTCGGAGTCCAGGTTTTAGGGGTTGTTTCAGTAGCGATTTATGCTGCAATTATGATGACTGCTGTATTTTTATTAATAAAGAAGATTCATGGGCTAAGGGTTTCTAAGACAGAAGAGATACTTGGATTAGATGCGGCAGAGCATGGGCTGTCAACCTGCTATGCAGATTTTGTCCCTGTAACAGAAACTATTTATGAGGGAGAAGAAAGAACAGGGATTGTTCCTATGGAAAAAGCTATAACTTCAGGGATAATAGAGACTGAATTGCCAAAGAAGAACGGGAAGCATAAGTACACAAGGATTAGTATAGTATTCAAGCCGGAAAGGTTTGACAAGCTTAAAGGAGCTATGGATGCTATTCAGATTACAGGAATGACAGTGACACAAGTGCAGGGCTGTGGGATGCAAATGGGAGCCCAGAACTACTATAGAGGAGTCAAACTTGAGACTAGACTTCAGCCTAGACTGCAAATGGATATTGTTGTTACAAAAGTGCCGGTGGAAACCGTTATACAGGCCGCAAAACAAGCCCTTTATACTGGAAACTATGGAGATGGAAAGATATTTGTTTATGATGTAGAGGATGTTGTTAAGATCAGAACAGGTGAAAGGGGGTATGCTGCCCTTCAGGATGAGGTTTAACACCCAAAAATACTCAACATTTAGATATAGTCGATGTATTTTTTCCTAAGTAATAGTATATAATAGTCGTATAGAGCGTTGATGTTATAGTAATTTTTTGAATAAAGATAACAAAACACGTTTTAAACCAAGTTAGGAGTAAACTATGAAATTCGAAAAAACTGAGAAATACGACTTTGAAATGTTGAAAGAAAAAATAATGGGCCCAAACCCATTAAAGCTTACTGAAGAGCTATTAGAAGGCAATAAAACCCACGAAGGAGCCATTGTTATGGATCTTGGAAGCGGAAATGGTATCACTAGTGTGTTTTTAGCCAAGGAATATGGATACAAGGTATACGCCGCAGATCTTTGGAGCGACCCATCGGATAATCTTAAGTTTTTCAAGGAAATGGGTTTGTCGAGGGATCAAATAGTCCCAATTAAGGCAGATGCAAACAATCTTCCATTTGCTAATGGTTTCTTTGATGCAATAGTTTCCATAGATTCCTATCATTATTATGGAATGAATACTGAGTTTCTCGATGCAAAATTACTTCCGTTTGTAAAAAACGGAGGATATGTATACATTGTTATTCCCGGAATGAAAAAGGATTATCAAGGAAACTATCCCGCGGAACTTCTTCTTTCTTGGACCCCCGAGCAACTAGAAACTATAAAGGATCTTAACTTTTGGAGAATGATTGTTTCTAATTCTATAAATTCGAGGGTGGAATATATTGGTGAACTGGATGTAAACGAAGAAGCTTGGAGGGATTGGCTGAAGTCAGATAATCCATATGCAGTCGGCGACAGAGCAGCTATTGAAGCTGGAGGATGGAAGTATATGAACTTTATTGCTATTATCCTTAAAAAACATATGCCCGAGGATTAATCTTTAAGTTTATTTAGTAATCATAATGAATTAATTATATTAAGGGAGTAAAATGGCATCCGACCTAAGTTTTATTGAATATGTTTCTGAACAGTTAAGAGATACAGGAGAGGTGAGATACAAGAAAATGTTCGGAGAATATATGGTCTATGTAGACAATATTCCCACGGTTCTAGTTTGTGACAACACTCCGTATATAAAAAAGCTGGATTCCATTAAGAGCCTAATGGAAAATTCCCAAACCGGATTTCCCTACGATGGAGCAAAAGAACATTATATCCTGGATATCGACGATAAAGAAGGTTTAGGAGAGATAATAGAGAAAACATTAGAAAGTAGAAAAACTGAAAAAAGGAAAAATAAGGTAAAAAATCTTTAATTTACCATTTTACCCAAACAGATAATTGTTTTATCGAAATATACCCTTCATTTTATTCCCAAAAAAAATTACAAAAATAAAGATTATTGACAGGTATTTTCTATCTTGTTATTATAAGAAAAATTGAATAAGGAGAATATTTATGGGTTTTTTAGACAATTTAAGCAAAAAAATAGGAAATGCTATTGAAAAATCAGCGGCTCAGAACATGACTGGAGCAACAAAAGAGGCCTACGAAAAAGAAAAGGCTGAAAGAGCAGAGGCTGCAGCGAAAGCAGAGGCTTCGGCGGTTCCTGGGATTATGGGAAAGTATGAAAAATCCGATTTGGACAACCTTGGAGCTCTACTGAAAAAGATTGGAGCAATAGACGAGTCTGCCCTTTGGATAGCGGGTTTTCCCAATTTTAAAGCAAATCAAAATGCGTTTGCAGCTAATCTACTTTCGGGCAAAAAGAACTTAAGATTTTTAGCCAAAAATGACGATGCATTTTACTTAATTAAGCTGGATGAAGGAACGATTTCCTCGTATAAAGGGTTTCGCAAGGAAGATGTTTCATCTGTTGAGGCTAAGGGTGGTTTTTTGACTAAGAGTTTCAGAGTTGAGTTGAAAGATCGTACAGTCTATACTGTAGATGTTTCTGAGAACAAAGATAAGATTGACCAAATGAAAAACATATTGAAATAATAAATAAAGAAACAAGATAAATCCTTCGACAGGTTTGCGCCTTTCGGAGGATTTTTTTACCCAAATACTTAGTTATTTATTTGTCCTAAGAATTAACAATATTTTCCTCTGGTAAGCATCTTGCAGAGTATTCGTCCCAATAATTAGTTATTTGTTTGTTCTATGGATGAACAATATTTTCCTCTGGTAAGCATCTTGCAGAGTATTCGCCCAAATACTTAGTTATTTGTTTGTTCTAACAATTAAACCCTTTATCCTGTGGTAAGCATCTTGCGGAGAATCTTCCCAACACTTAGCTATTAGTATTTACTAAGAATAAACAAGCCGACACTATTATTAGTATCTCCCGAAAAACCGCGTCTAATAAACTAATATATTCCAAATTATGTATCATAAACTCCTTTTCATTAATAGATATGGGAAAAGATTGGGACGTGCTACGGCTGGAGTTTAGCTACTCTTTAATTGACAGTTTAATATATGGTAAAATAAGAATATATCCGCCGAAGCGGAGAAGAACCTTGAGAACAGACAGGAAGATTTTCAGACCACGGAAGGGAGGTGAAATCAAGTGGTACCTTTGAAAATACTGTCAATAAATAATTGGGAGGAAACAATGCCGTATTACAAAATAAAAGCGTATAGCAGTAAACTAAACAAAGATGGCAAGATTCCATTAATCAATATTGTGATGTATGGCGAAACTATGGAGTCTGCAGTAGAAATGGCTAAGAAGAGACCACAAATAAGGAGAAACAATCCTGACGTAATAAGATCTGTTTTCGAAATATCTGAAGAAAAATATTTAGATCATAGGTGTAAGGGATGCAAGGGAGACAAAAATTATTTTAAAATTACTGCAAAAGGGGGACATGTTGGAAGAGACAAATATTATGAGTGTGAATTTTTTGTTTGTGCTGAAAATAAAATTAGGGCTATGGATATAATCCAAAAACGATCCCCGAGATTGAAAAGAGATCATATTGATGGGATTTTAAACGCCGAAGAAATAAGCGTAGAAGAATTTTTAGAGGGGAATAAGACAAATGATGTAAATATATACTTTCATTGTAATAGTAAACATGAACAAAAGGAATCGATAAAAGAAATCAAAGGGAATATAGTTAAAGAAACTGAGGAAGGATTTAAAAGAAGGGCTATTTCTAAGCATATAGTTGAGAAAAAATCCAACAAAGGCAAAAAAGGCACTTCTTCAGTAATTCGTAATGAATATAAATACAAAAAAATGAATCCGCCAGTAAAAATAGAAGAAGTATAATAAGTAATTATACCGCCTGAATTTTGACCCCTGTAAGA
>JAQVQU010000122.1:0-1479 GCA_028701415.1 Clostridia bacterium
TCTGGTCTTGGAGGATCTATCATGCCGACTAAACCGACAAAGATCATATCTTCCTCAATACTCTCTAGTTCAAGTTCTTCATATTTTACTGCTACTGCAAGAACTCTAAGGGCCTTGCTAGCCATCTGACTGTTCGCTGATAATATTTTATCTATATCGCTATTGTTTATGTCTCTAATCTCTGAACCATCGTATATTTTGCTACATTTGTTTATTAAAATATCTGGAGCACCTTTTATATGTGCCACCTTTTTTCCTTCCACCAAGTTAACAGTGGACATAAGCTTTCTTATGCTATCAAAAGGCTTTTCATCTACTCTTTTATACTTTTCAGAGTTTCCTTCAAATCCTATTTCTTTTGCATACGCAACTAGGGCAGTTTCCGTTGGGTCTCCGATAAGAACTCCCTCCGATTCTTTTGTATCATTGCATAGCACCATTCCCCTCACCAATAAATCAGAACCATCTGTCATCATTACCTCGGCCGAGGAATAGTTACCGTTTTCAGGAGTATATAGTTCTTTGACTGTCATTTGATTAAGGGTTAATGTACCCGTTTTATCTGAACAAATGATTTCGCAGCATCCAAGTGTTTCCACGGATGGAAGATTACTAACAATTGCCTTTCTAGCGCTCATTCTTTTCACGCCTATAGACAATACTATAGTGACAACTGCTGGAAGTCCTTCAGGAATAGCAGCAACGGCTATTGCAACGGCTATCATAAAGGAGGCAATGATGCTATCCATAATTGGAGCAGCTTTATCTCTAAAAATCAGGTTGAAAATAAATATAACGGCAGCGATTGCTATAACTCCAAAACTCAATATCTTGGCTGTCTTAGCAAGCTGTTGTTGCAGAGGAGTTTTATCATCCCCTCCAGAGGAAAGCATCTTGGCAATCTTTCCAACTTCTGTACTCATTCCAGTGGCAAAAACCACCCCTTTTCCTCTTCCGTAACTAACTATTCCCGAACTATAGCAAAGATTGGTCCTGTCTCCTAGAGGCGGGTTCTCATTTTCAAGCTCCCCTACGTGCTTTTCAGAAGGAACGCTCTCTCCAGTTAGAGCCGCTTCCTCAATTTTTAAGGAAACGCTTTCTATTAGCCTCATATCCGCTGGTACTATATCTCCAGCTTCCAATACAACCACATCTCCAATGGCAATTTCCTCACTCTTAATGCTCATTTGAATCCCGTCTCGTATAACTTTGGCATCGGGTTTATTCATATCTTTAAGCGCATCTAGAGCTTTCTCAGCATTACTCTCCTGCACCAAACCAATTACGGCGTTCATTATGACGATTAATAAAATTAGTCCGCTGTCAATTAAATCGGCGTAGTGTCCATTAATAACTGCCATAATCCCTGAAACAAGGGCTGCGACCAGCAGGACTATTATCATCATGTCCTTAAGCTGCTCGAAAAATCTTTGGATTAAGGTCATCTTCTTTCCTTCGTCCAAAGCATTCCTTCCAAAC
>JAQVQU010000122.1:1579-3918 GCA_028701415.1 Clostridia bacterium
TAACTTTTGAAAAACATCTTCGATTTTTGAATTATAAACAGGCTTATCTCCTGCCCAAATCTCTGCTTGCAGATCCTTTGTTTCTTCGATTTGCTTTTTCGGTGCCATTAAAACCATCCTAGATATATATTCGGGATTATTTTTATCCATTCCCGTCTGGATATTTAATAGTTCATTTACTATTGAGCGAGATTTTCCTCAATACCTTGAAAAAGTTTTTGTAGATTTTCTCAGAGTAATCATCAAAGGAAACTAATTTTTGTATTTTGCTTTAAGCATTTTTTTGTTTCTTTTTACCCTCTTCAAGCTCTCCATAACAGATGGATGCCACATCCTTTTTAAAAAGGCCAAAAGAGATTTTATTTTTTTAAAGCCTTTAGGATTAACCTCGCTAATTTTAGCATATTTAATACCTATACTGTCAAACGTATTAAAAATCGCCTGCGTGCGAGAAATAAAACCCGAATAATCTAAGTCATTATTTCCCCAAGCTCTATCGGCTACCACCAGTAGTCTAGGATATGTCATGTACTCAACGGTTTCAATATCACCAACGAATTCTGTCCAAAGAGGAGCTTCCAATCCCAGGATATTTTCATCGTTAAAACCTTCTTCCAGATGGGAATACTTAAACGTCTTTTTTAACGGGGTCATTCCGTAAGGGTAATCGAGATAGTAACTAAAAAAAGGAGATATAACCCCCTTGTGTCCGCCATTGATGTGTCTTAAAGCTGCTTCCTTGTTCTTCCCGTTTTCATTCCAAAAATGAACAACGATATTCTTTCCTACATTTGAGGCCACCATGCCATCGTTCCAGTTTAATACAATCCTTCCCTTCTCCTCAGCGTAAGCTGCGATTTTCTCCATGAAATACGCCTGTAGTTCATCCTCGTCCTTTAGTCCCGCTTCCTCCATAGTTCTTTGGCAGTCTTTACAATCTAGCCATTTAATCCTGAGGGATTCATCCCCTCCTAAATGTATGTATTTGAAGGGAAATAGTTCAACAACCTCATCTAGTACTCCCCTTAGAAACTCCTGGGCTATTTCCTTTCCAGCGCAACAAACATCCTCATGTATTCCAAAGGAGTCCTTAACCTCAGCTTCCCTTCCATCGCAGGAAAGATAAGGGTAGGCGGCTATAGCTGCAGAAAAATGTCCCGGGATGTCTATTTCGGGCATAACGTCAATTCCTAGTGAAGAGGCATAACCCACTACATCTCTAATCTCATCCTTTGTGTAAAACCCTTCAACCGGTATATTATCCCCACGAGTTCCCTTTCTTTTTGATCCAATCTCAGTCAGCTTGGGATACTTGTCAATTTGGATTCTCCAACCTTGATCTTCAGTAAGATGCCAATGAAAAACATTAAGCTTTAGTTTAGACATTGCAAGTATCTGTTTTTTAATCTCTTCAATGCTAAAAAAATGTCTACAAGTATCCAACATATATCCTCTGAAAGGATATTTTGGAAAGTCGATTATTTCTGTGTGTGGCACTTTACCAAGTGCTGCTAATTGCTCAAAAGTTCTGAGGGCATATATATGGCCCCTTTCCGTGGAGGCATATGACTTTACCCCTTCTGGCCCTATGGTTAAGCGGTATCCCTCTTGAGGATGGCTTTCAAACTCCTTTTTAAGATCGCTATTTGAGTATTCGAAAGTATTTTCTGACAATACAGAAATAGATACCGGCTTAGGTAATATGTTAATCATGTTTCCCTCTCCTAAATATATTTTCAGGGAGTCCCCGTCCCCTTCGAAATATATTATTTTTTTGTCTTTTATGTATTTGGGCTAATTAATCAGCTTTTATAAGTTATTTTAACTAGGGGTTTCTCCTATATCCAGGCTGTTTGCAGCGGGGACAGCAAAGTCGTTTTCTCCGTCGGAAACAGCTATACTTTGTATATATAGGGTTCCCGTTTTGCTAGCTCTAGTTGCCTCAACCTCAAGTATTATTGAATCCTCTTCTATTGCTAATTCTCCATCATTACTAAAGATAATTAAGGATACTTGTGTATAACCTGTCCATTGCTGAGTTAAAGTAAAACCAGATTGTTTTAATGACACACTGTTTATAGTGACATCCGATGTGCTTTGAACGATCATTCTAACCGCATAAACCGGTCCCGATTTAGAAAGTCCCGTTGCCCTAACGGAAACGGTGGTCTTTCTGCCATCAATTTCCTTTTTTACCATTTGAATCCGAAACGCTGTTTGAACAGGAACGCTGTAAGTTACGCTATACGAGAAATTGACTGAAACCTTTTCATATGTAATTACCATAATGGCATTTTCCGAAGTGATAGAGCTATTAAATCCTGTCACCATACTTTCAG
>JAQVQU010000123.1 GCA_028701415.1 Clostridia bacterium
GCTCTTTTTCCAGAAGGGCTACATATTCATTTTTGTTGATAAGTACTGCCCCGTAGGTATCGGTGCTGTCCGGACCAGCAACTTTAATGTTGATACTAAGGTCGCTGTCGGGGTCTGCGGTTGAGGGTGCAGTGAGCAAAGCCGGGTACTGGACTACTTCGAACATTGAGGCCGAGAGCATTGTAAGGTCGGGGCTGTTTCCTTTGTCCAGGAGGACGGCAAGAATGTAATGTCCCGGCTCAAGGCCTTCAAAGTCCTTGTAGTAATTTCCGTTATCGTCAAGAACGCTGCTGTATTTTGTAAATTTTCCTTTTGCGGGGCCTTCCAGCAGGGCGTTAAAATCGTTTTTGTCCTTCTTATCAAAGGCATTGAATGTGCTGTAAGCCAGGTTGACCGTTGAATCTATGAGGTATACTTCAATGGCCTGGTTTGCAAAAGAAGAGTTTCCCTCGAAGCTTATTTCCACGGTATCGGAAGGGGTATAGTATCTGAAACTAAGCGGTTGTGTAAGAATGACAGGCGTCCCTTCGTCCAAACGGAGTAAGCTGCCTCCACTTTTATCACCTCCTGAGGAGGCAAAAGCAAAATCTTTTTCGATTTCGTCTGTTACGTCAGAACCATCTGCGTAGGTGGCTCCTGTGAGGGCAGGGGCTGCAGACAGTAGAATTAAAAATATAACAAATAATATCCACTGTTTACTTTTCAATGAATCCACCTTCGTTATATATTTATACTTTCATCTCTATTTATTGCTAAAATTTTTCGAAATAAACCTGTAAGTTTATCGTCGAATTTTTGAATTAAGAATTTTTGAATTAGTATCGTAATGATTCTATTTCACGCGGCTTCGGTTAAGTGGAGAATCATGATAAGTGGCATCATCCGCTCAAACATGCTTCACAAATTCATACAGTTCCGGGCTGTAACAAGTGTCTATCTTAGGTGACGAAAGCACAATATTTGAGGCCAACTTATACTACAAAACCGATAGCCTTCAAGCAAAAAATTCCTTAATCGATGACCGATGGATTATATTTATGTGATGTATTTATCGTTTATACTTTTGTCATATTTTACTATTTATATCTATAGTAACCATATACCTATTTTATATATATTAAGTGACATATATATTGATTTTAATTTCAAGCGCCAACCAGGCGCATAAAGATTTGTTATAATGTGTATATATAAACGGGGAATAACTATATTATATATTTAATACTGAGTTCATCAAAATCAGGTATGTTTGGATCTCACATACAGGAGTAGTATGAATATGCAGCCTGCAATTCCGCCCAGGATGTAAAGCCATTTTGCCGGGAGCTTTTCCGAAGCTTTTTCCTTACTTGAAGCCGGAAACTCGCCAGATAAATTCTCAGAAATTCCCCTTTTCACGGAATTAACGTTAGAAATACTGTTTTCTCCTTCATTTTGATTCTCTGAAATGTTTGGATATTGACCCAGCCGGATATCTCGTCCCAGTGTTTGGTTTTCTTCTTCAGTTTGATTCTCCGAAATGTTTAGAGCTTCAACATGGGGTTCCTCTAAAAGTTTGGTTTGGGTTTTTGGTTGGGTTTTTGATTCTGACTGGGACCCAGGTTTCGGTTTTCTTTCTGACAGGGTAAGTTCCTGACTTTCTCCTCCAACACTTACCTTAAAATTGGATGGAGGGATTGGTTTTGTGTTGTACGAATAACTGAATTTCCCATCAGACTCTGCTTCAATTTCCTGCTGGGCCGTAATTTCAAGCTCTACGCTGGAGGTCCCAGCTGCGGCATTCCCACTGATCTTGATATCGTAGGTGCCTTTAGGAATTCTGGACTGGGAGATGATGGCAGTGCCGCTTGAAGCTTTTGTACTCCTCGTTATCCAGACGCCTATTTTCACTCTGACATTCAGATCTTCCACTCCCTTGGCCCTGACAGTAAAGTGGTTGTTTAAACCATCAGGGATTTTTACATCTTCGAGTTCGAATCTGTATTGCCCATTCAAGACTGGAATTTCTTTTTTGAAGGACACTTTCAGATCAATTTTTTCATCCGGGGAAGCAGTCCCGCTTATTTTCAGGTTGTCCCCAACAACAGGGGTCTCAGGAGTTATTTTCAGGTTACTGACTGCGGCTGATGCGGATAAGCTTATAAATCCAAGTAGTAGAAAAGCAGTAAAAATTATGGATAGGATGTTTGTTTTTTTTATCCAGTTTTTCTTTTTGGAAGTCACAGAAATTACCTCTTTTTGAATATCTACTACATATTTTTTTATGTTTATGTTCACAATTAATTATTCATACATTTATGTCTTATTTCACTTGTATATTAAAATTCTTTGATTTTGTTCGATTTTTACTATCAGATACTTGATAAGTGCAAATGTAAATTCATTGATCATCGGGGAGGTATTTTCTTGCCTGTATGCTATCGATCTTGAAACCGAAATCAGTTCATAATTCCTGAATCCAAACCTTAAACCGACCCCCTGTGCCATCCTTTAATCAGTTTTTATTTTCCGGGCATTTTGTAAAGATGAGGACAATCATCACGATTCTTCGTTTAACCGAAGAGCAAATGAGGTAAATTAAATAAAATTTAACATATTATTTGTTCAGCGTATTAAAAATCAGCCGATTGGCACTTATTTTGAGATTTATAAGACGTGGAATTTCCAACTTACTTAAAAAAGAAATATATAAACAATAGCCAACCATTGTATAAAATTAGGGAAAAGATTTTTTTCCCTTCCTATTTTTAAGAAGATGTTGGTAGATATTGTTTTTCTTATGCTGAAAGTTACCAATAAAGGCTCTTCACCGTTTTCTGTGGGTAAGATGGAGTTCAATTCAAGAACGTGTTGGTTTTTGTAATGAATAACCACTAAATAACGAGGGATCCTAAAATATTTAATGAAATAAGTGATTGCAATGTTTTTCCAATAGTGTCATCTTCCCTGAAATTGTACAATAGTTTTATATATAATAATTTACATTCCTTTTTTAATAATTTTTACTTGTATCTCTTATGTTAGGGATCAACAATATATATTTAAATTATAATCTACATTACTTCCTTACTAATGTTTAGTAACTTTATTACCCCCTCATTACCCCCTCTTATGAGGGAGGCGGTTAAAAAGGCCATGTTGACAAGTGTAATTTCATCCAGTGCAATTTCATCCAGTGCTATTTCGATGATAACAAGTCCTGGACTTCCGCAGTATGGTGCTATTGTAGTTGTTGGATTGATAATGCTTCTTTCTTTAAAAGAGGTTCTTTCCGCGTCCGATAAATGGGGTAGTTCTCTTAACGATTCTTTTAATCTGGTAATCTCTCCCTTGCTGTTTTCCTTCTTTTCAATTGTTGTTTTCAAGGTCATGGATATCCTGTAATTTCGAAATATCTTTTATTTAGCATGAAATTGCTCGTGTAATTTCATACCAAATAAATCATGAAAGCACACGGAAAAAAGAACGATAAGGATATACATTTAACATACATTCCGAACCCTGGTATTTTTGTGATAATTTTTTGCACAAAAAGGACATTTTGCTGGCATGAAGTCAACAAACAAACCTTAAATTGTGAATTATTTGCCGATATTGGCAGGGGTTTGAAATGTGCAATTTAAGATTACTCTGGCTTTTTATCCACCCCATTCTTTTTTAACTTCTTTTTGAAATGGCTGGTCCTGCGGAAAAATTCAGGGCAGTGCCCCTATAAGGTGTGGGATTATTCCAAAGAGGAAGACGTTTACGAAGCCGTGGAGGAGTGTAATAAAGGGAAGGCTTCTTGTTTTTTGGAAGAGGTATCCCATGAAAAGCCCGACAAAGGCCGTGTAAAACATTTCG
>JAQVQU010000124.1 GCA_028701415.1 Clostridia bacterium
AAAAAGAACAAATCAATGCTGAGGGCAGAAAATGGATGTTTGATTCTCTGTCTGGTGGGCCATATTGTGTAGTACGTGACGAAAGGGAGGATGAAATTTCTGGAAGTGGCAACTGTATCGTAAACATTAAGAATTCTAATGGGATTACACAAAGCTTGGTTTTCTTTGATTCAGGAGACTACATCTATGACGATAAAATAAAAAGGAAGGGCTTCGTTACTGACAAGAGATCATATGACTATATAAAAGAGGACCAGATTGCTTGGTATAAGAAGAGAATTCAGGAAATAACTGCAGAAAATGGAGGAATTGCTCCCAAGAGCATGGCATTTTTCCATATTCCCCTTCGTGAGTATCAAGAGGCGTTTACCCATGTTGTTTTGAAAAACGGAAGGGCAAAACGAGTATACGGGAACAATATGGAGCCGGTTTGTGCTAGCAACATTAAGTCGGCTATATTCGAAGCTTTTAGAGAGTCCGGAAGCACAAACTGTGTGGTGTGCGGACATGACCATAAGAATGATTCTTCTATAATATATAAAGGTATTCGCCTTATGTATTCACAGGGATTGCAATATGACAGGGCATATAACCGAAGAAAGAAAGCATATTTTCTGAAGCTCCTAAACAATATAAGCCCACGGTTATGTTGCTTTGTTGAGGGAGTAACTATCTTTATTGTAAAGAGTGATGGTACAGTAGAAATAACTCCAAGATATGCTCAGAAGGAAAATGTTTTTCACGGGTTGGAAAAGCATTATAGCAGTGCATATTTGACAGGGTCTGTTAATAGGAAGAGAATAAAAGAATAGAATGCTCATCATTTGACAATAGATGACATTTTTTAACGGGAGAGACAAATGATAAAGGTAGCACAATTTGGAGAGGGGAATTTTCTCAGAGCTTTTGCAGACCATTATTTTGATATTTTAAATGAGAAAGGCGGAGATTACTCTGTCAGTATAATTAAGCCTGGTGAAAGGGGTAACTTAGATAAGTTTATTAAACAGAACAACATTTATCATATTGTTTTTACTGGGGTACATGATGGGGGTACGATCGAAGAAGCCCGGAAAATCACAGTTGTAAAAGAGGCTTTTCCGTATTATGACAAACAATCTTTTGAACGGCTGGCTAAGGACAATGATCTTAAACTCGTTATTTCTAACACTACTGAGGCCGGGATATATTTCAGCGAAAAAGATAGAGAGGACGACTTAAAAAACAGCTCCTACCCTGCGAAATTAACTGTTTTTTTATACAATCGGTTCTTAGCCGGAAAGGATGGAGTATACATATTACCTGTTGAGCTGATTGAGAAAAACGCAGATCGGCTGAAAGAGTGTGTGAATAGTTATATTAAACTCTGGAATCTCCCGGAGGATTTCCATATTTGGAATGAAGAAAAGAATTATTTCTGTAATACACTTGTTGACCGTATAGTATCGGGGTATCCGCCTGAAGATATGGAGGAATATTATCAAGGATTACTGAATCAAGAGGATTATGATGAACTGCTTACCGTTTCGGAACCCTTTGGATTATGGGTTATTGAAAACAAAGGTAATATTTCGGACTATATTGTTCAGGGGAACAATGGAATTGATGTGGAGATTGTTGAAGACATCGAAATATATAAAAAACGCAAGGTAAGAATTCTTAACGGAAGCCATACTAACATGGTTTTCGCCGCATTATGGAACGAATTGGAAACTGTCAGCAAAGCAATGGAAAACATAGATATATTGTCGTTCGTAATGGATACCCTAAAATTTGAAATTTTACCGTTTGTAGAGGGAGACTCTGCATCAAATAGGTGCTATGCTTTTAATACTATTATCAGATTACAAAACGAATTCTTAAATCATAAGTTGATATCAATATCTTTGAACAGTATTTCAAAGTGGAAGGCAAGAGTTCTGCCCACATTCATCGATTATTACAACAAGTTTGGTAAAATTCCAAAGAACCTCACTTTAGGTTTTTCGTATCTTATATATACCTACAAGTCTCTATATAAGAATGGGGAAGGATTCTTTTTTCACACTTGTTTTTTTTATGAACATGAGCTAAGAGATGATCCGACTTACCTGGAGTTTTTCATGAATGGAGGAACATTAAAGGAGTTTCTTTCTGAAAAGATATGGGGTATTGATCTTAATGGGATGGACAACCTGTACGAAACTGTAGAAAAATACATTTCTCTATTCGAAGGAGGTGGGTTACCACTTATGAAAAATACCTTGATAAACCCAAAGGATAATGTATTGATTTCTTTGGAAAAAGGATTAGTATCCACAGGGCATAAAATCGCACGTTGTGACATTAAGAAAGGAGATTCCATCATTAAGTATGGCGCAGAGATAGGTAAAGCCACAAAGGATATCAAAGAGGAGGAATGGATACACACTCATAACATGGTTACCTGTCTGGATGAAATAAAGCCTATAATTTATGAGAAGGAAGAAAATACTAACCTTGTAAAAGAAAACTCCTCTTTTCTCGGTTACCCGAATGCCAACGGTGCTGGGATTAGAAAGTATATTTACATTATCCCCACGGTTGGGTGTGTAAATGGGATATGCAAGGAACTGGAAAAAATCGGAAATCAAATTAACGAAGGAAGGGCAGACGGAATCTTCGCTCTCACACACCAGTTCGGATGCAGCCAGCTTGGAGAAGATAGTACAAACATCAGGAAATTATTATGCTCACTTGCGAGAAATCCTAATGCAGCATATACCCTATTTGTGGGGCTGGGATGCGAGAATAATACCCTTCAAGGGATTATAAATGAGCTTGAACCGTACAATAAGGGACAATTTGCTTTTTTCAACGCTCAAGATGTCTTAGATGAAATAGACCATGGGACAGAATTAATAAAATCATTTCTTATCAAGTTAGAAAAGATGGAAAGAAGAGAATTTCCGTTTTCTGCGCTGACAGTGGGGCTTAAATGTGGGGGGAGCGATGGTCTTTCAGGTATAACTGCAAACCCGTGTGTTGGTGAAATATCCGACAGGATCATTGAAAACGGAGGAAGCGCAATACTTACAGAGATTCCCGAGATGTTCGGTGCCGAGCAAAGGGTAGTGAATAAGTGTATAAGCAAGGAAGTCGCAGATAGACTTTTAGCATTGATTGAAGAGTATAAGAATAATTACCGCGCATGCGGTATGCCAATATATGAAAATCCCAGCCCGGGAAATAAAGAGGGAGGGATTACTACTCTTGAAGAAAAATCCCTTGGGTGTATTTTAAAAGGGGGAAGCTTTCCTATAGTTGATGTACTCAAGTATGGGGATATTAGGGAAAAACAGGGCTTAAGTGTTCTTTCTGCCCCTGGTAATGACTTGATCGCTTCGACTGCACTGGCTGCAGCTGGGTGCCAGTTGATTCTGTTTACAACAGGTAGAGGTACCCCATTTTCCTCATGCGTACCCACCCTGAAAATATCCTCCAATTGGAATCTAACTGCGTGGAAAACGGACTGGATAGATCATTGTGCCTATTCTGATAGTGAGGATGGTCTGTATGAACTTATTTTAGATACTATTAACGGAAAATATCTTTGTAAGAGTGAAAAATATGCTGAAATAGCATTTTATAAAACAGGAGTAACATTATGAGTTATATAAAAGACAATTTTTTATTAACAAATAAGACTGCAAAAGATTTATATCTTAACTATGCTAAAGGAATGTCGATATTTGATTATCACTGTCATTTGTCTGAAAAGGAGCTACTAGCTGACTTAGAGTTTGAAAGCATATATGCTGTTTGGCTTAAAGGTGATCATTATAAATGGCGCTTGATGAGAAACTTTGGGGTTG
>JAQVQU010000125.1 GCA_028701415.1 Clostridia bacterium
CTATTTTTTTCTAATATCTCCTTTCCGGATTATTCTTTTATCTCCTATGAAGTTTAACATGTATCCGAGTATCTTTCATGTAGTTGTTCAGGTTATGAAGGCACTTTTTTGGGTGCTGTATAAAGTTAAGGGTTACAAAAAGTATGAAATTTGAATGATTGGGGAGACATAAAGATGATAATGGATTTCAAAGGCAAAAGCCCGAAGATTTCTGAAAAGGCCTTTGTTGCAGGTTCTGCGGACATAATCGGAGACGTCGAAGTCGGAGCTTTTTCAAGTATATGGTTCGGAGCCGTAATTCGCGGGGACGAAAACCGGATAAAGATCGGGGAGAGGACGAGCATTCAGGACAATTCGGTTATCCATGTTGACTCCGTCAACGGGGTTGAGATAGGGGATAACGTAACGGTCGGGCACGGGGCCGTAATTCACGGCTGCAAAATCGAGAACAACGTCCTTATAGGGATGAACGCCACGGTGCTTAACGGGGCCGTGATCGGGAAAAATTCGATAGTGGGCGCAAATGCGCTGGTCTCGGAAGGAAAGATATTCCCGGAAAACAGCCTTATTCTCGGAGTTCCGGCAAAGGTTAAGAGGGAACTTACGGAAGCGGATATTGATGCCATAATGGAAAATGCAGCGGAGTATGTGGTATTGGCCGGAGAGTACCTGGAAATCTCCAGAAAGTGAAACTGCTTCAGGTCAGAGAGTTAAACCTTAAGGCCCTGAGATTTCAAGCGGTGGGTGGCTCCAATAGTATAAGTAATATAAAAAAGATACGAGGATTACTTATACAATAATATTTGAATAAATCCCAGGAAGCAAAATATGAAACGTGACCCGATTGAAGTAGAAGAGTTATGGCGGTCGGTTGCGGTTTACTTTTTCTTTTTTTTAGTCATCGGAGCCCTGAATATTAAAGGATATGTCTCAATCGGGGGGCTTGCAACTATTTTTCTGGCTTTTCTTTTAACAGCAGGCTACTTCTCACTCATGGTCAGGTACAGGAAAAAAGAAGGCCTGATCGATTCTTCGATCTTCTCAATAATTGGCTACATGCTTCAACCAAAATCTTCTGACAGAAGGAACTCCATTGATCATCGATTAAGGAATTCTCTTGCCTGTATCCTATCGATTTTGGAGCCGAAATTAGTTGATAGTTTCTGACTACAAACCTAAAATCGATGCCTTGTTCCACCCCCAAGCAAATGTAAATTATAAGGGATTGTTGCGAAAATGGAGGCAATTTATCACGATTCCTCACTTAACCGAAGACGCATGCTGAATATTACACCAATCACTCCTTTAATTTAAAAAGGTATCAAAGACACATAAAATTTCATAGAAATTCTAAAATTTATTGGCAATTCACAATCGTGAGTTCTCGTACACACTATAAAAAGATTCGAGGGATTATATGGATTGTTTTGATAAAGACAAAACAAAAAGAAGAAAAATTGATAAAAATACAAGAGATGCTGTTTGGCTAAAGTATATGGGAAATAAAGCCGAAGGAAAATGTTACTGTTGCCAGATAAGAACCATCCATATAACTGATTTTCAAGTTGGACATAATAAAGCATTTGCCAAGGGAGGAAATGATGACATCGGTAACTTAAGGCCAATCTGTGGTCCATGTAATCGGGGAATGGGGACAATGTCAATTGAAAAGTACAAACAAAAATATTTTAAAGATCCCGTTGCGTCAACTACAAAGAAACCCGATAAAAAAGAACCTATAAAATCTGAAACCACTATTAGTAAAAAGGATATACTTAACAAACTTCCAATAACAAAACTAAAGAAAATAGTAAAAGAACTTGATCTTAAATATAACGAATTATGGGATGGAGACGAAAAAGAAGACTATATTAAATTCCTATCAAGTTCTCGGAAAGCAACCGTAAAAAGAATTCAAGAAGTTATTACTACAAAGAAACCCGATAAAAAAGAACCTATAAAATCTAAAACCACTATTACTAAAAAGGATTTACTTAATAAACTTCCAATAACAAAACTAAAGAAAATAGTAAAAGAACTTGATCTTGAATATAATGAATTATGGGATGGAGACGAAAAAGAAGACTATATTAAATTCCTATCACGTTCTCGGAAAGCCACCGTGAAAAAAATCCAAGAAGTCGTTGAGTGATATTTATCAGCATCCTTCCAATTTCTAATGTATCTAGGAAAAGGTTATAGATGTTGAAATTAATTCAATAAATAACATTTATTTTATAATATTTTATATATCTAGAATTATATTTATTTTCAATGGTAAAATTAACAGTTTGGTTTGGCTCAATATTCCAAAAGTCCCTTGATTCAACATCGTTATTAAAAGAAGGACTATTTTTCATTCTATTGAAAAACGATGCATTTACTGTACAAGCCTGTATAGTATTGCTTCCTATATTTGTTATGTTACCTTTAACAGTGAATTTTTCAGAATCAATATAGGCGGATTCCTTTTCACATATATGAAAAACAACTAAGTTTGAATCATTGATGACAGATAATGTATGTGATTTTATCGGTGTAAAATCTGAGGATAATTGATTTGTATATTCCACACAGCACAAACTAAATGAAGAAATAGTGAGTAATATACAAAAAGTAATAATGTTTTTTGTTTTCATAGTAATCTCAATTGTAATAATAACGAAAGTATAATCTATCAGTACTTATAATTTTCTTAAAAGAGGACACAAAATAGTTTGTGACCTTAGTTCCCAAATTTTAAGCGCATATCCTTGTTTCCACAAATTTGTTATGTCCGATGATTGTGATTTTGGAATTTGGGCCCAAATATGATGTGCTTAAGTTTAAGCACATAATTCAGCGTCGAGCGGCTATTATGCGCCTCAAAACCCGGAACTTAGATTTTTGAAGCTTAATTTCGGACTTGATAATTAATAGAAAAGAGTTCTTGTACGAGGGCCTGAATTCAAACCCTCGGCCCTCAATTTCACACCTCTACCCTTGCCACACAACCCTCAGTTCACCTTTTTGCGTAATTGAGCATTGCCATTCCATTCACGGCTTCATGCTTTAGCAATTTCAGCTTAAGCTCAGGCCTGCCGGCCTTGAAAAGAGGGATTCCTTCTCCCAGGATGCAGGGTATGACGGTGATAAAGTATTCGTCGATCAGGCCTTTTTTTATGAAGGTGTCAATGATTTCTGCGCCGCCTATTAGCCAGATGTCTTTGCCTTTTTCTTTTCTTAATTTTGTGATGAGGGGGCCGGCGTTTTCGTCGGTAAATATGACATCTTCGTTTCTGTTCCTTTTTTCGGAAGTGAAAACGTATCCCCGGGTTCCTTTGTAGGGATATTTTCCAAAGGTGAGTACCTGGTCGTATGTTTTCCGGCCCATGATTACTGTGTCGATGGAATTGTAAAATTCATCGTAGCCAAAATCGGCATTCGGTTCGGAGCCGTCGCCGTCGAGCCAGTCGATATCTCCGTTTATTCGTGCAATGTAGCCGTCCAGACTCATTGCAATGTACAGAATAACTTTTCTACTCATTTTTGTCACCCTGAATACACAGAATGTATAACTTAATGTATGAAGTTAGGAGTCTATTTTCATACTATGGCTATAAACTTCTGGCGGCAGGTTCCCCGGCACTCATGACTGGCCGACTGCTCCTCTATTTGGTATAAAATGTTATGCAGATTTTATGATGTAGGATTGATATAGGTAGTTGCATAATTAAT
>JAQVQU010000126.1:0-1355 GCA_028701415.1 Clostridia bacterium
GTAATATAGTTTCTTTTCAGCATTTCTTTTGCGGAAACAATAGTAGTTTTGGGGATAGTTTCTCCCCTTTTTTCATAAATGTATGATACATCTGCAATCTTATATCTCTCAGAAAGGGAAGCTTTTATGGATTCGAGTTCGGATAATTTTTCCTGGAATCGGGCATAGCGAGAATCAGATACCAGTCCAATTTCACGTCCGATTTCAGTTAGTCTTAAATCTGCATTATCCTGTCTGAGAGTTAACCGGTGCTCGGCCCTCGAAGTCATCATCCTGTAAGGCTCATTTGTGCCTTTGGTAGCTAAATCATCGATAAGGACTCCTATATATGCTTGATCTCTTCTTAGAATTAACGGGTCTTTTTGGGAGATAAATCTAGCCCCGTTTATTCCCGCGATAATTCCTTGCGCAGCTGCTTCCTCATATCCGCTTGTCCCGTTAATTTGTCCAGCGGCATATAGCCCTTCATACTTTTTAAATGCGAGGGAAGGAAGAAGTTCAAGTGGATTAATACAATCATATTCAATTCCATATCCGTATCTCATTATCTTTGCCTTCTCTAAGCCAGGTATAGAATGAACTATTTTTTCTTGAACATCAAAAGGTAGACTAGTTGAAATTCCCTGAGCATACATCTCATGGGTGTTGGCTCCTTCGGGCTCGATAAATACTTGATGTCTTTCTTTGTCTCTAAATTTAACTATCTTATCTTCAATCGAAGGGCAGTATCTAGTGCCCGTTCCCTTTATGCTCCCATTAAACAATGGGCTTCTGTCAAGATTAGAAAGAATAAGAGAATGGGTTGTTTCGTTGGTATATGTCAAATAGCAAAGATGATCATTGCGAATTTCAAATTCAGTCATTGAACTGAAAGCCGGGTTCCCTAAGTCTCCTCTTTGGGGCTCCATTTTTGAATAATCAATAGACGAACTTAGGATTCTTGGCGGCGTTCCTGTCTTAAATCTACGTATCTCAATCCCTAAGTCTAGAAGGCTGTTTGTAAGTAGCGTGCTACCTTTAAATCCGGCTGGGCCTGTAGGCTCTGAGTGATCTCCGGTTATAATACGGCTGTTAAGATACACACCTGTTGCAAGAACTATTACCTTTGCGCGGTAGATATCCCCTAACCCTGTTTCTAGACCGACAACTTTTCCGTCTTCTATGATAATCCTTTTTCCTTCGCCCTCAAGAATGTCTAGATTAGGCGTTTCTTCCATTCTTTTTTTCATAGTTTGGTGATATAGGTTTTTATCTACCTGAGCTCGTAAAGAATGTACTGCAGGACCGTTTCCAAGATTTAACATTCTGGTCTGAATGGTCGCTATATCCGCGACTTCTCCCATTATTCCCCCAAG
>JAQVQU010000126.1:1455-3716 GCA_028701415.1 Clostridia bacterium
TCTTCTCCCGTAATTTTTAGAAGGCTTCGGTATGCATCCTTTATATCAACGAGGGTGCAATCGGGCGTTACTGTTTCAAAGTTCTTTATAGCTGAATGTAGGCTTTTCTCGGCTTCTTTCACGGCATATATATGTCTCTCTCTAGTTAAAATAGAGGAGGTCATGGCTGTTTTCGCATCAGTTTTTTCAAGAATTAGAGATATTAATTTATCTACATTTTTTCCGGTTTTAGCCTCTATGGTGATATCCTTTGTTCGAGGGTATTTAATAATATCTCCCTTGTTCTCTATGCGGATATGCTTTTTTTGTGATATTAGAGAATATAAGGAATCTTCTTCCTTTGTTATAGGAAGAGAAGCATCCATCACAAACAAAACTATATCTGCCGAATCTATTGCTCTTTTGGCTTTTTCTACTCCAATTCTTTCAACCGTATCCTCGCTTTCTCGTATTCCGGCCGTATCAAGTATATTAATTTTTATGCCATCTAGCATGAAACTTTCTCTTAGTACATCCCTGGTAGTTCCAGGAATATCTGTTACTATCGCCCTTTCGTCTTTTAGCAGAACATTCATAAGGCTGGATTTCCCAACATTGGTTAGTCCAGCGAGGGCAATATTTATTCCATCCGTGATATATCTTCTGTTTTCCGAATTCTTAAGAGCTGTACGAAGTTTAAAAAGTGCCAAATTCAAAGCCTTTTTGCTGGGTTCAAAAACCTGTTCTTCAAGCTCCTCTGGGTAATCAAGGTATGCTTCTAGGTTTGATGCTGCTTCTAAAATATCCTTAGCCGCTTCTGATATTGTTTGAGATACCTCCCCGCTCATAAGTCGGTACGCAGCCATTATCTCCGCTTCGCTCTCGGCATTAATCATATCAGCTATGCCTTCGGCCTCGCTAAGGTTCATTTTTCCGTTTAGATAAGCCCTTTTAGTAAATTCACCAGGGTTTGCAGGGCGTGCTCCCCTATCGGTTAGTTCTCTGATTACTCCCCTGACTATATTGATTCCACCGTGTAGATGAAACTCAATTACATCTTCCCCTGTATATGACTTAGGCGCCTTGCAATAAACGCAAAACGCCCTATCTAAAAAGTTTTTTGTATTAACTTTTCCGAGATACATTCTATATGGTTCGATTTTTTTGAAATCAAGATCAATAGCGCAAAATACCTCTTCGGCTATTTTTTTTGCGCGTGGTCCGCTCATCCTGACTATTCCTACCGCGCCCGCCTGTCCCGGCGGCGTTGCCGCGGCGACAATGGTATCTTCTTTCACTTTATCCTTGCGGTTTCCCGCTCTCCTTATATATTATCTCTTTTAAAATCTCTTTTTGGGGCCACCATATGTTTTCATTCTTCCGGCACCCTTTCTCCTGAAGTCTGTGGAAGTTCCATAGTTACCAGAATCACCACCGTAGTTTCCATAGGATCCCGAGCGAGTGTTTCTTTGTCTCTTTGTAATCTCATTTCCTTCTTCATCAAGAGGGATAATGATAATATGGCGATCTCTCCCTTCTCCTTCCGATCTGGTTACAACGCTCTTATCATCCTTAAGCGTAGTATGTACAACTCTTCTCTCAAAGGGATTCATTGGTTCAAGTTCTACTATTTCCCCATATTTAGTTGCTTTCTTAGAATAATTTTCTGCAACTCTCTTCAAAGATTCTGCTCTTTTTGTCCGGTAATTTTCAGAATCTACAGTAACTCTTGCAAAAGAACGATGTTCTTTATTTCCAATTGTAAGAGAAAGAAATTGAATCGCGTCTAAAACATCCCCGCGTCTTCCAATTATTATCCTTGCTTCCGGTCCATCAATGCTTATAACGATAGCTTCATCGGTAACCTTGGCTGAAACTTCACAGTCAACGCCCATAATCTCGATTAACCCTTTGACAAACTGATAAGCTTTTTCTTTTACTTGCTCCACTAGCTCCGGATCTAGGCTCTTGAAATCAACCTCTTCTTCAGGAGTAATTTCCACAGTAACTTCTTCTACTGCTTCCTCTTCTTCCTGAACGCTTTCCTTGGCTTTTGGGGAGACTTTTACTGTAGCTTTTTTAAAAACTCCACCTTCGCTAAGAACTTCAATGTCTGCCTCTTCCTCTGTCAGCCCAAGGTCTAATAGTCCTTGTGCAATGGCACCTTCGACAGTTTCATCTTTGTACTCGAATTCATTGTTTTTCATTTGTATTTCTCCTTCGTTGTCGCAAAGCGACATAATATGCAAATTAGATTATACTTTTTCTCTTTTAAAAATGAG
>JAQVQU010000127.1 GCA_028701415.1 Clostridia bacterium
AAAGCAGGTCTCATCGGCCTTTTTTTATGTCCCAATCTTTCAAGTAATACCGTGCTATCCTGTCCAATAGTTGCGGGGCTTCCGGATGCAAGGACAATTTTATCGCAAATAAACTTATTATTAATTAAAAATCTTTCCGTTATTGAAGTAACTTCCTTGTCCAAAATAATTTTAACTCCACAATTTGATATTTCCTCTCTTAGAGCCTTCTGTACCGTGGAAGCTTCATTACTATAAGGATATATACGACCGTCAGTAACCCTAGTGATAATTCCTATTCCTTTTAGAAATTTTAGTATTTGCTCAAGATCATATTTAAGAAAAATTTTTTTAACAAAATCCGTGTTATATTGATTAATAATTTTGCTAACATTCCCCAGATTGCATTTCCCATTTCCCGTAAGTAAAATTTTTCTTCCAAGACGTTCTTCCCTCTCAATTATATGGACTCGTGCTCCTCTTCTTGCAGCACAAATTGCCGCTGTCATTCCTGCGACTCCCCCTCCGATTACAATAATTCGATTGCCTTCTGACATCCTTTCCCCTATTTATCATATATCCAATATTGATAAAAATAAAATATTTATACTATCCCAGAAAATATACATCATATGAATTGATATTTTCTTGCTGTTACAAACTCTCCGTTAAAATGAGTAGATTTATCTTATTTTCCTGAGAGCATGGCTTCTATTAAAGGCAATCTTTTGCCACTTAAAAATCTAACCATAGCTCCTCCTGCAGTACATATGTAACTAAATTTAGAAAGATCTACAAACTTTGTCGCAGCAGTGACTGTATCTCCCCCGCCAATCAAAGAATATCCCTCACTATTGCCAATGGCGTTCCAAATCTCACTTGTTCCATAAGAGCTTAACTCGCTCTCATATACTCCTGCGGGACCATTAACAAATATTGTTCCTGAAGACAAGATAATTTTTTTGAAAATCTCTACAGTTTCATGCCCCAGATCGGTAAACATCTCCTCTTTAGGAAGTTCCAACACGGATATCTCCAGTCTCTTTCCTTCCGACTCGTATGCAAGGTCCACTGGCATAACAAATTTTTCTCTGTAATTGCTAAGCAATTCTTTAGCCTGTTCCACAAACACTAAAAGATCTTTAGACGCCAGCCAATTTTCATATTTATCTCCAATCTTTTTCCCATCAGCAAGAACCATAATTTGTCCAGTTACTCCGGCGACCAGTATATAATCTGCGATTCTATCCTTCAGGACTTTTTCCATCATACCAAAGGCATCAGAAATTTTTGCGCCCCCGAGAACAAAAGTCACTGGTCTTGTTGCATTCTTCATAATTCTTGACAACGCTTCATATTCTTTAAAAAATAGAGGCCCCGCATAAGATGGCAAAATTCTTTGAAAGGCGACCATGCTAGGCGCATTTCTATGTGCTGCAGAAAAGGCTTCATTTACGTAAAGGTCAAATAACGGGGCAAGCCTTCTAACTAAGTATGTATTCTTCATATCATCTGCAGATAATTTTACATCCTTTTCAAAAGTAGAAACTTCTTCAGTCAGATACCGAAGGTTCCCAAGTAGCACCGCCTCCCCGGATTTTAAATTTTTAATTCTTTTTATGGCACAATCTCCGCAAACATCGTCAATGTATTGCACTTTATGCCCTGTTAATCTTGATAAAATTATAGCGTGCTCTTCCATTGATATTAGATTTTGATAATCTAGAGTATCCCCTTGATGAGCTATTATCGCAACCATAGCCCCATTTTCAACCATATATTTTAATGTAAGTGCTACAGCATTAAGTCTATTTTCGTTGACAATTTTACCTTTACTATTGATAGGCGAATTTATGTCTGGACGAAATAGAATTTTCTTATTCTTTACATTCACTCCAATAATATTTTTGATATCCATATATCCCTCTAAAAAAATATATTTGATATTTAACAAGTACTCTCAGTTTCTTCTTTATATTAAAACCTTTCATTTTAAAGAGTTGTTAACCTATTATTAGCTCTTTCTCCATTTACCTATGCCAAGGTATTTATTAGTAATCGTGGTCCCTTCAAATGAGTTCTTTTGACTCCCCATAAGAGCGCGAATACCATCTATTGTTTCAGGAATAGTCACAGCTTCTTGGGGAATATTGATAGCATACATTATACTGTTTCCACTCTCAACCACGCTGTCTTCCCAAAGAGCGATTTCATACATATCCCCTCTAGGATTGCCCAAATCTCTCGCATATTTAAAGAGGGATGCATTACCAACAAAACCCTCATCTGTATTGACGATTCTAATCCTTGGATGTTTTGAAAAGGCTTCTAGTGCCATTTCTTTAGTTATTTTTCCCTTGCCTGTCGCCACCACAGTAATTATATGGCCATGTGTTACTGGAGTATGGATTAATATTCCAGTTGCTTCAACATGGGGCATTATTGTCATTAAATCAAGTGCCTGGTGCGAAGGAGCTTTATCTATCCTGAGTGCATTGGTTAGCCCTCTGTGATAATCCCCAGGATCTGCCACCCTTCTAATTATGGTTATAGCAACTCTCTCAAGACCATAAGCTTTATCAAGACAGTCTACGCTTCTGATTAAACCTGTTGTATTACAACTGGTAAGTTTTAAGTATTTTGCCCCCAACCCTTTCTCATAATTGGCATATCCATGAAAAAAGACATCGGCTACTTCGTTCTTTTCTCCACCCTGGAAAATAGCTTTTTTTCCATACTTTTCATACAATACCTTATTCTTTATTCCGATTCCACCTGGAGCGCTATCTAAAATAACATCGCATTTTTGCACTAAATCTTCAAGAGATCCTTCAACGGGTATTCCCAGTTTATCAAATTGGTCTTTATAATCATTTGAAGCTAAATATAAATCATACGGCATTCCTTTTTCAAAAAGAGCCCTGATTGGTAGCGTGGGAGCAACATCAGCAACCCCTACTAATTCCATGTCCCCTTGAAGCGCCACTCCATCAGCTAATCTCTGGCCAATAACCCCATAACCTGAAACTCCAACTTTAATTTTGCTCATATTCCTCTCCTTTTATGTTACTCTATTTCAAATTATACTATATGCTTTTCTAAATTTCATCTTTCTTTGCTTTCCCATCCAATATTTATGCCCAATGAATAAACGGCCATGAAATAATCTAGTTTAATTCTCATATTATTATCATTTTAAAAACTGTTAGCTGAAAATTAACCTAATTATGAAAATATTTTTTAATTTAGTAATAATCATGAGTATATTTCTTTGAATTTAGTTGTTTTCTAGGATTAATTTTTTATTCAGGTTTTTCTTTTTCACCCTAGATTTTTCCACAAATAAATTTACTCTCAACTAAATCTTTTTCAACTTAACCTTGATGTCATATCCTTGCACAGAGAAAACTTTTTCGGAATCTGGATTTGAAATTGTACTTCTATTAGATGCTAAAATATCCGAGCATATCTTTTCTAAGTTAGCTTCTATCGCATCAATCGCAAAATCATCTTCCCCCGTGATTTCGACCGTAACCCTTTGGTCTACCGCATAACCGGTATCTTTTCTCATCACTTGTATTTGTCTTATTAATTCTCTAATCAAGCCTTCGGAAACGAGGTTTTCATCGAGAGTAGTATCTAGAGCTAAGGTATAATCCTTCTCTGTAGTTACTACAAAACCCTTTTGCGGACGTTCAT
>JAQVQU010000033.1:0-3568 GCA_028701415.1 Clostridia bacterium
TTCTCAACAACCTCTTTTGCCGAACCTAAATTTCCAACAATAACTTCAATATTATGGGAATTAAAGATATCGACAGCTCCTCCACCCATGCCTCCTGATATTATGACATTAACCCCTAAATCATTAAGAAAATTGGGTAAAAACCCCGGTCTATGACCAGGATTCGCCACTATTTTTTCGCTAACAATAACTCCCTTATCTGCTTCGAAAATTATGAAACTCTCACAATGTCCAAAGTGCTCTGTTACATTTTTACCTTCACAAGCTACAGCTATTTTTATCATTTTATCCTCCAATTTTTAATTACTAAAACCTTTTAGTTTTATTTAATATCTTCATCTTCCTTAATTTTTAGAGCTAATATTTCGGCAGCCATTCCGACTAGTTCAAGACAAGGTCTTCTCTTGTAATAAGCTTCTGTTCTATCGTCTGGAACCGGGCTATCTATTTTATTTGTAAGTCCCAATAAATCACGACACACAATAGATCCATTTGCATCTCTAAATTTTGCTGCTAAATTTTGAATTAACCTGTAATGTTCAGTTTTTAGGGTCTTATTTACTGGATCATCATATCCATAAATAAGGCCTGCTGCCATAAACATACCAGTAACTGCACCACAAGCTTCCCTCAGTCGCCCCATACCGCCGCCAAAAGAAGACGCAATTTTTAGAGAAGTCTGAAAGTCTAAGCCAGTCTTATCCATAAATGCCGCCAAAACTGATTGCGCACAGTTATACCCTTGCTTAAAATATACCATCGCCTGCTCTTTATAATTTAGTTGATTCTCCATCTTGCCTTCCCTTATTTTGCATCAATTATTTTTTCTAATTTTTGGGCCAAATCATCAAGGAAAGAACCATCAAAGAATTCTATCGTGCCTGCGTCAGAAGCAGCAGATATTTTAGGATCTACCGGTATCTTAGCAAGGACTTCTAAGCCAAAGGACTTAGCAACTTCTTCTGTTTTACTTTCCCCATATATCTTTATAATCTCTCCACATTTTGGACATTTAACATAACTCATATTCTCAACCAAACCAAGGACAGGAACTTTTAATTCATTCGCCATCTTAACGGCTTTTGAGACTATCATAGATACCAGTTCTTGAGGTGAAGTGACTACAATTATCCCATCTATCGGAAGTGACTGGAAAACTGTCAGTGGAACGTCGCCAGTTCCAGGAGGCATATCTATAAACATCACATCAACTTCATCCCAAATAACATCAGTCCAAAACTGCTTAATAGCTCCAGCAAGTATTGGGCCCCTCCATATTACTGGATCGGTTTCGTTTTCCAAAAGTAAATTAATAGACATTACGCTTATACCAAAACCGCTCTTTATGGGAAAGATTCCCAAATCACTTGCATCCGCCTTTGTTTTTATACCAAACGCTCTAGGTATTGACGGGCCAGTAATATCGGCGTCCATAATTGCAGTTTTAAAGCCCATCCTGTTTGCTAAAACAGCTAACATCGAAGTCACTGCTGATTTGCCTACTCCTCCTTTTCCACTCATAACCGCGAATACTTTTTTAACCTTGCTAAGGTTATTCAGTTTTTCATGCATACTCTTAGGGTCTCTCTCTGAACAGCTCTCGCTACAACTTGAACAATCGTGATCACATTCTTTTGCCATATTCTTCTCCTATAATGTTACAAAATTTTTGTATATTTTTTAATTTCTGCAAACTAATTTCTTAACCCAAACATAAATCTATTACATTTCCTGCCGAAATATAATTAATCCTTTCTTTCAAAACATCTTTGAGTTCCTCATATGCTCTCTTACCCGTACAATGACATGTAAAAAACTCAGAACAATATTCTCTAAGTTTATATCCTATCTTTCTTACTTCTTCTATAGGTTCGCTATTATTACCGCTAGGACTGGTCAAATGAAAGCCCCCGAACACATAAGCCGGATCCTCCCATTTTTCGTAGTGGTATTTATTCAAAATATTTATTATGCCGCAGTGAGCGCACCCGCAAAAAAGTACATTTTTGCCATTCTCTCTAATTATTAAATTCTGCTCATGTTCAAAACAGTCATCCACTATTTTCCCTTCTGAATCTTCTTTTTTCATCAAAGAATTAGCTTCCGAAAAAAACTCCCTCTCTTTTATGTTGGAAAAAACTTCTATATCCGAGTCAATAATATGCCTCTCTGTGGTAAAAACAAACCTGTCATCATTTTTCAAAGATTTATCCAATCCAATGTACACAAGGTTGTTTTCTCCTCTGTGAGAGAAATGGGGCTCAAAAGCCTTTTCCCTAATATATATTTTGGCCTTTTTATTAATTTCTAAAAACTTTTTCAACCCACCGCCATGATCATAGTGCCCGTGAGAAATAACAGCCAAATCCACCTCGGTCAAATCCACCCCTATCTTCAAAGAGTTTTCATAGAACAGATCACTTGCGCCTGTATCCATTAAAATTTTCTTGCCATTGGTTTCAATATACAAGCTTAACCCATGTTCAGAGCCCAAATCATCCCTTGCAACGGTATTTTCCGATAATACTACTACTCTCACTTTTATATCCTTTCTAGTGTTGAGATTAATTCAATATTAATTATAAAGCAAAAAGCAAATTTTTGTTCTCGAATTAATTCTTTATTTTCCTTTTCATTAAATTACTTTTTTCTATGCTTTATTGATTATTTCTAGAGTTTTTGTATATATATTTTTTACAGCCTCTCCCGAAGCACAATCCATACTAACAATACTAATACCTCTATTTGTAGCATACACTGCCATTTTATCATAAGGGATTTTTCCAATGAAGGGAATATTATTATTATGACAATATTTCTCAATTTTTAAGGTGTTCGGAATATTCGTATCATATTTATTAACACATACCGCAATTAAAACCCCAAATCGATTTGATGTATCAATTATTCTTTCCATATCACTTATCCCAGAAACGGAAGGTTCAGCTACAATTAACACCATGTCAACGCCTGATATTGAGGCGATAACTGGGCACCCTATTCCAGGAGACCCATCAATAACTACAATTTCACATCCTTTGTCCAGATTATCATAAAGTTGCTTTTTTACAGCAGAAACTAGCTTCCCAGAATTTCCACTTCCCATCTTTAAACAAGCAGTAGAAAAAAGAGAGGGCCTGCTATAAAGCATCATTTCCCCAGTTATCGAATCTTTCATAAAAATTGCACTTGCTGGGCAAACAAATTCACAAACCGAACAACCTTCGCAAGAAAAAGGATCCACAAAATATTTGTTTTCTTTTGAATATATTGCGTCAAAGCGACAATACTTTGTGCACAATCCACAGCCAGTACATTTTTCCGGGTCTATATGAGCTTTTTGCAGTCCATAATAATCTGTATTGGTCGAATCTTGACTTTGTTTACAAACTAGGTGAAGATTGGGGGCGTCGACATCACAATCGGCATATGCTTTAGCCTGGGCCAAATTTATAAAAGCACAAGCTACCGTAGTTTTTCCGGTCCCTCCCTTTCCACTCAAAATCAATAATTTTTTATATTTATTCATCTTTTATAACCTTGTGTTCTCTTAGCTACACGAAAAATA
>JAQVQU010000033.1:3668-12183 GCA_028701415.1 Clostridia bacterium
CTGCTATTTAACTTTCGGTATTTTTTCAGCTATGTTCATAAAAATATCTTTATACTTTTGAGACACCCTTGCTGCTATTTCTCCGTTTCCATTAATATCAGATAACTCCGAATCATATGGTATCTCTGCAATTATTTCTATGTTATTTCTTATACAATATTCTTTAGAAGGGTTCTCATTGCCATCACATTTATTTAAAATAACCCCACAAGGCTTTTTAAACAGTGTTACTAGCTTATATACCATATCTAAATTATGGGAACCGAATATTGTCGGTTCCGCAACTAGTATACAATAATCAGAGGATTGAACTGACTCCATTACTGCACAAGCACTTCCAGGAGGGCAATCAACTATGACTGTATGCTCTTCCTCTTTTATCTGTTTTTGAATATCTTTTATAATCGGAACCCCGCTAACAGACCCCACATTCAAAAACCCGGAGATTATTCTTGTCCCCTCAGAATCTCCAATTACAACTTTTCCGATATTGAGATTTACCTCTGTTATAGCTTTCTCGGGGCACACAATCGTACATCCCCCGCAATAATGGCATATTTCTTCAAAGACCATTACTCTTCCCACATAAGCAAGAGCATTAAATTTACAAAATTCTACGCACTTTGTGCATCCAGTACATTTTTCCTCGTTGATAGAGGGTATTAAAATACCTATTTCCTTTGTTTTAAGATTAATAGGTTTAAAAAATAAATGCCCGTTTGGTTCCTCAACATCACAATCAGCGTAAACAGCCCCTGGAATTACGCAAGCTAAATTTACCGATACTAGCGTTTTCCCAGTTCCCCCTTTTCCACTAAGAACTGCGATAATCGTTTTATTTTCCTTTTTTTTAAATATCGACATCAACTATATTCCACTAATCTACTAATATACTTTAAGCACTTTTTTAAGTGCCATAGTTTTCATCTAATACGCCAACCAGCTATTTAAATGGGATTCAATTAATTTTTATGACCATGATATCCAGGGTGGATATCAGAAAGCTCTTCTAATTCTCCCTGTAAAAATGCTTTTAAATTATCCATTACTAACGCTTTTGTCGCCCTATATATTTTAATATTTCCGGCAATTAGCACATCGGCCGCATTTTGCCCACATCTTTCTGTAATGAGAATGTTTACTTTATGATTTACAAGTAGTTGAGCTGCTTTTATTCCAGCACCTCCAGCACTATCTGCTGCAGTATTCTGCACAAATTCTACCTTTGCACTATCTGAATCAAAAATCATATAGTATGGAGCCCTTCCGTAAGAAACACAAATCCTTGAATTTTCATTTTTTTCATCAACTGGTATTGCAATTTTCATTTTTTTCTCCTCTCTGTCGCTTTGGGAAATTATTTTCTCCTTTTTTTTTACTGTCATTTTTTTATAATTATTGAATAATTTATCACAATTAAATTAATTTTTTCATTTAGCTAGCTAATTGATCGCCAAATACTTACCAATCATCCCTTTTATTGCGCTTGCCCCCAAATTTGAACAGTGTTTCTTGTTTTCAGGCAAACCTTCCAAAGCTTGTTCAATTTGTTCGTCTGTTATTGTCAGTGCTTCCTCCAAACTCTTCCCCTTTGCCAAAACCGATCCCATACTTGCTGAAGCAACTGCGGCACAGCAACCATAAACTAAATAGCTGATATCTTCAATGATATTATCTTTAACTCTCATAAAAAATATCACAGCATCTCCGCAACTAGGATCTCCATAAGCAAAAGAAACATCGGGGTTGCTTATCCTCCCGCAATTTTGCGGGCACATAAAATGCTCCATGACTTTTTCGCTATATTCCATTCTTAAGCCTATTTTTAAAACTAATTAATCTTTTATTTCCAGAATTAGTCCTTAATCATTCCCAGAATTATTGGAAAAGCCATGACCGTGTCTCCCACAACCATGCTGTCCGCAAAATGCTCCAATCCCATTACAAAGAACATATTCTCCGCCTTCTATCTGCAAAGATTTACCATTTACTAGACAATCCGCTATTTTCTTTCTGGCAACATCATACATAGCCTGAACAGTAGTCCTTGCTATATTCATTCTTTCAGCGCATTCTTCTTGTTTCATTCCCTCAAAATCAATTAGCCTTATACACTCATATTCATCAACAGACATAATAATCGATCCCCTATCAGAGAACACTCCGCTTAAGGGACCGAAACTATTTACTTCAGGCAAACAACATACCTGACGCCATTTTTTTGGTCTGGGCATAATACTCCCTTAATTTCCTCCCGGTAAGGAAATCCTTTTTATTTATCTTCTGAGAGTTGTTTTTCCACTTCAGCTAGTCTTGCCGCAAAATAATCTCTTTGAGCTTTCAAGTTTTGAGCATCAACTGCATAATTAGCAGGAACACTCCATCTTCTTAAACCTCTTCCAAGACCTAAGCCACAGCCTCTACCGTATAAAGGATAACTATTGCTACCTGAAGGATTGCATAATCCCATTCCTCTTCCGGTAAAAGCACCTTGCCCCATTGGGCCGGTTCCATCTCTTCCTGGCATATTACTACCTCCTTTAAAATATATTGTATTATTTGACATATGTCAATAATATATTAGCCGAGTTTCTGACATATGTCAATAACTATAGGAAACTTTTTTAAAAAATAAAAATCTAAATCTTTCCAAATAACATTTTAAAGGAGTCTAAATAGAATCGCTACTTCTTGTATTTTTTCTTTTCAACATCTGTAACGCGGCTTTTAATCGAGGCCGGTTATATCTTTGAGCTATTATACAAGGAAAGTTAACTATGATCCCGTAAGCAACCATAATAAGAGCAATCCACCACTCAACAAATAAAAAGAAAAGAAGGAAGGGGACCATGCCAAGTATATGAGCAAGCTCAGCCCGACATGATTCAGCAATAAACTTTTCCAAGTACTCAGTTTCTGTACTGGCTAATCTCTTTTTTCGAAAATCATTTTTAAACATTGCAGCACCATCTGGAAGCCATTCTTTCCAAATATGAACAAAAAAGAATTTTTTATAAAAGGTCCCATTCTTTTCGAATTTACGGGTTTTAAATATTCCCTTGTCAGCACATCCTACATTAAACTTAAAAAGTTTAGCAGATAAAGCACCTCCCACCTGAACAAAAGGTGCTCCCAGACAAAGCAATAGTAACATTGGTATCACATCTAAATTAATAACAGGCATATATCCTCTCTATCTAATTTTATTTTTGATGCAAATTCTAATTTGTATTCAAGGTATCTTTCGTAATGATACATTATTCTTAACTAAAATGCCATCTAAGGCTTAATTTTTCGTCCCTTCCAAACAACATTTAAGTGAAATACTTTTGCGAAAATGGAAATTAAGAATATCAATATAAACCATATAAGTGGTAGAAAGTAAAAGACACAAACCAGTGGGTTAAACCTTCCCAGTCTTGAGGAGACAAAGAACAGATGACCTGCTGAAAAAATATACATTCCACCGAACACTAGAGAAGACACTAGGTTCAAAGAAGCAATTCCTATTATTGCTTGAATAAAAATCAGAGTAATACCGGTTATATATAAAGCTGTAAGCAAATTTGATATTATTCCCGCCGATATCGCGCCTTTTGAAAAGTTTTTGATAAACCCCTGAGCCTGTGATTTTATTCCCTCAGGATACATTCGAAAAGATACTGCTTTATTTCCCAAATATAGAGTATAAGGTATCTTTTTGTTCTTATAATGTTTCCCTAAATCGTAATCTTCTATTATAGAGTTTCGTACATTTTCGTGAGCTCCTGTCGCAAAGTATATTTCCTTATCAACCATTAATACGGGGCCAAACATACCTTTTTGAATAGGTTTGGGAAGAGTAATTCCTGTACCAGCAACCGATAACATATTAAAGAATAGCGCAAAGCTCTCTCCAAATTTCTTTGTTTTATGATAAGGATGGCAGGAGAAGTTCCCCTTGTTTTCATAAGCTGAAAAAAGATCTGTTAAACCATCACTTTCTAGTTTTACATCAGCGTCCAAGAACAATAATACATCCCCTGTTGCAGCTTTCGCACCCACTGTAAGAGCATAAGGTTTACCATTCCAGTCTTCCGGTTTATCTTCAACTGAAACAAGCTTAACTTCGTTGAAACTTCTTATTACCGAAGCTGTTTGATCAGTAGATTGATCATCTACACATATAATTTCATATGGTCTTGTTCTTTGTCGTCTAAGTGATTCTAGCAATTCTCTTATATTATTTTGCTCATTTCTACAAGGAATTACAATAGAGACCTTTTTCTCTGTGGGGTTGTTTCCTTTCTTAATAATAGGGAAACGGCAAAATAAAAGTATCCCCGAAATAATACCGATAACAGCTAAAATCAAATCTCTTATTATCATATGTTAGCGGACAGTATTCTAAGGGATACTTAACCTATATAAGCAAATAGTTTCTATTCTTCTATAACTTTTTGCAGGAAAGATATTTTATTGATTATTATCTTTTCCTTCCTAATTTCTTTATTAATAGTTTTCCTTTCTAAGTTCGAAGAAGCATTGTGAATAGGAACAAATCGGACATACCTCAGGAGCTTTCTTACCCATTACTAAGTGGCCACAAACGCGACATTCCCACATGGACTCTCCGCTCTTTTCAAAAACCTTTTTCATTTCAACATTATTAAGTAGCTTGCGATATCTCTCCTCATGCTCTTTTTCAACTGCAGCAACCAAACGGAACCTCTCTGCAAGCTCGGGGAATCCCTCCGCATCAGCATCTTTTGCAAACTCTGCATACATTTCAGTCCATTCATAGTTTTCGCCTTCTGCTGCATGGAGTAGATTTGCTGCTGTATTTCCTAGACCTCCGAGTTCCTCAAACCACACTCTTGCATGTTCTTGTTCATTTCTTGCTGTTTTCAAAAATAATTCGGATATTTGATCATATCCTTCCCTTGATGCGATATTTGCCCAGTATGTATATTTGTTCCGAGCTTGACTTTCTCCAGCAAAAGCTTCTTTCAAATTCTTCTCTGTTTTTGTGCCCGAGTATTTGTTCTCTCCCTTTACTTCCTTTTCTTCCTTTACTTCCTCAAAGAAAGAGGCCGGTTTTCTACACCTTGGGCAAATAAAATCTGGGGTTAAATCACCTTCATGGATATATCCACAAACTGTACAACGATACTTTTTCATAAATGAGTTCTCCTTTTTTCCTAAATTATTTTCAATCCTGCTTATTAATTCGTTTACTGCCTCAACAGGCAATCCCTTTGGATTATCCTTTTTTATTTCGTAAAGTACTTTTAATACTTCTTCACTTTCTGGAAGCATGTATCCACTTTCTCTTACTATATCCTCAGCCATTATTCTAGATGATCTCCTTACCCCTTCAAATAAAGGCTTACTCAATGAATCCTTTTTAGACAAAACTTTTCCAAAATACTCAGTGATATACTTGCCTTCACAAATTGCACCCATTACATCAATTACAACTTGCTTTTTTTCCTGTTGTTTGGGATATTCCTCTGGGACCATTGAAATGGCATGGGAGGGACAAGCTAAAGCACATACTCCACATCCTGTGCACTTATTCCGGTCAATTTGCCCAGTTTCGGTATCAGTTGCACCAGTCGCACAAACATATAGACACAGGCAATCTTTAGTACATAATTTAATATTCCTTACCGCGTACATTTTATCCTCCTACACCTTTAAAATTTTAAATTTCGGAACCTTGCAAACGGGACAAATTTCCGGGACTTCATTGCCGAGATAAATATATCCGCAGATATCACAGACATGAATGTCTACACCCTCAAGCATAGATTCGCCTTCCTTCTCATATCTTGTAAGAATTGATTTTAGCATTCTAGTTACTTTCTCTCCCCAAGCTAAAGCACGTAAAGCTCCTCTATCTTTATTGTCTGAAGAAATGGATACTGCCATCGGATACTTGTTTTTAAGCTCCTCATTGATCAAAGAAATAATATCTGAAAGGGATTTCTCAGATGTAGAAATTCTTTTTTCGTAATAATCACTTAGTTCTTTTGCATATCCTGCTTCTTCCATCTTATATTGCTTTTCAAACCCTTTTGCAATATTTGAAAAAATAACACTTAGCTCGGCAGACTTTAGCGTTTCATCCTTTTCAAATTCTATCTTAACGGGTTTTTTGTTTTCTTTTTCCTCGCCTACAAGAGCAAATTCTTCTTTAGGAGCCCCACATAAAGGACATACCCACGAAGAAGGGACTTCTTCCCATTTTGTACCCTTCTGCAAACCACTTTCAGGGTGACCGCTCTCTTCACTGTACACAAAACCGCATACTAGACACTTATATTCTTTCATAGAAAACCCTCCCATTCATTCTTATTTAATCTTAACATATCAAAATCTTCAGTTCAATTGCATCAATTTTTGATTATTTTAGGTATGGCAAATTATCCCCATTAATATTAATACTATCATCATCCTATCTTTTATACCGTGATTGAATCACCAATCTATCGCATTAAAACTAAAGCACCGGATTATCCGATGCTTTAAAAATATCTTTATGTTATTTAATCGCTTATTTTAAAAACAGATTAATGTCGTCTTCTACCGTTCCAATACCAGCAATGCCAAACTTTTCAACTAAAACTTTGGCAACATTGGCGCTTAAAAAGCCGGGTAGTGTGGGGCCTAAATGAATATTTTTTATTCCCAAATATAACAAAGATAAGAGTACTATTACCGCTTTTTGCTCATACCAAGCTATATTAAAAGCTATAGGTAAATCGTTAACATCCTTTAACCCGAAGGCTTCTTTCAAAGCAAGTGCAATCAACACCAAGGAGTAAGAATCGTTGCATTGCCCCGCATCAAGAACTCTTGGGATGCCGTTGATATCTCCTAAATTAAGCTTGTTATATCTGTATTTTGCGCAACCAGCGGTAAGAATTACCGTATCTTTTGGAAGAGCTTGGGCAAACTTAGTGTAATAGTCTCTAGATTTCATTCTTCCGTCACACCCCGCCATTACAAAGAATTTCTTGATTGCCCCCGACTTAACTGCCTCGATTACCTTATCTGCTAGTGCCAAAGTCTGGTTATGGGCAAAACCTCCCACAATATATCCCGTTTCGATCTCCTCAGGAGAAGGTAATTTTTTAGCCATTTCTATTACTTCGGAGAAATCTTTATTTCCATCTTTGTCCGGAACGATATGTTTACATCCAGGATATCCCGTTGAACCAGTGGTAAATATTCTAGCCCTAATTTCTTCACTTCTTGGGGGAACAATACAATTGGTAGTAAATAGGATGGGTCCATGGAAAGGGCCGAACTCATCAACTTGTTTCCACCAGGCATTTCCATAGTTTCCTACTAAATTATCGTATTTTCTAAAGAAAGGATAGTAATGGGCAGGAAGCATCTCTCCGTGAGTATATACGTCTACCCCCGTTCCCTTGGTTTGTTCGAGTAATCTCTCGAGATCGGGTAAATCATGACCTGTAATAAGAATCGCGGGATTCTTTCTAACTCCGATATTAACCTTAGTAATAATTGGATGGCCATATTTTCCAGTATTAGCCCTGTCAATTAATGCCATGGATTTAACTCCATATTCCCCTGTTTCTAAAACTAAAGCCACCAGCTGATCTACGGTCAAATCCTCCCTTAAGGTCATTGCTAAAGCTTTATATATAAAAGCATTTACAGAAAGATCTTTCTCTCCAATGTTCTCGGCGTGTTCAGTATATGCAGCCATTCCCTTTAGCCCATAAATCACAGTGTATTTAAGACTTCTTACATCCTCATTTTCTTCTGCAAGCAGGCCAATACTAGCTGCCTTAGCAAGCATTTCTTCCCTTGTATTGGCTTTATATGTTACTGCATCATGGGGACTATTGTACTTGGATTTTGCATACAAATCATCTCTAATTTTTATTAGATCCTTTATTGTTTCTACTATTGCTTTATCGTCAAAATTTGCATTAGTAATAGTCATAAATAATCCATTCAAAACTTTGTAGTTGACTTCCGGAAGGGTTTTTACATCCAATTTTCCATTGACAACCGTTTCGCCTATTCCTCTGAGTGTATAGATTAATAAATCTTGGAGATTTGAAACCTCTTCAGTCTTTCCACATACTCCCCTGATATTGCATCCAGTGTTTCTTGCCGTTTCTTGGCACTGATAACAAAACATTCCCATACTATTTCTCCTTTATTTCTAATAATATTAAGTTTACAAGGCGGGATAGATATAGTCAATACCGCCAGTATTTCTTTATTTTACTCTTTCTTATTTACTCATCTGAACAGGTTTTTGAGGGGCGGGAGCTTTGACAACAGTTAATTCTAATACCTCGCTATGTTCATTTCTAGCATACATTTCAATACCATTTGGAATATTAACTATAGTTCCTTTTTCATAGACCTGTGCCGGATTATCCGCTAAACTTATTGTCAATGTTCCTCTCACCACAAACATATATACGTTTGAATTGGTTCTATGAAGGGGGAGTCCCTGCCCAGCTGGGAGCGTCATATGATTATAGTG
>JAQVQU010000033.1:12283-14705 GCA_028701415.1 Clostridia bacterium
TCTCCTTTATCAATTTTGCTTTACTTCTATCATGACTGTTCAATATTTTAATTCTCTTAGCATTCTTCTTTTATCGCTTCTGTGGGGCAAGAATCTTTTGCCTTTTCTCCATCCCCTTCACTATACGCTTCTGCAATTCCATCATCTTTAATCCTAAAGACATCCGGATTCAATTCTGCACATAGTCCACAACCGATACACAGTGCTTCATCAACACAATATTTCATTTTTTACCTCCAATATTTTTTATTCCTATTTTTTTCTCTAAGTAATTATATATCTCTCTAACTTATGTTCCTTCTAATCAAGAATTCTTCCGTCCGAGCTAATTGTTACTATCTGCCAGGGAAGAAATTTTCCACTAGCCATCAATGCTTTCTTAACTGCGTTCTCCAGTCCACCGCAACAAGGAACCTCCATTCGAACGACAGTTACGCTCTTGATGGTATTGTTCTTTATGATTTCGGTCAATTTTTCTGAATAATCTATCATATCTAGCTTAGGGCAACCTATTAAAGTTATTTTGTTTTTCATAAATTTCCTATGAAAATCACCATACGCAAAAGGAGCGCAATCAGCAGCGACTAGTAAATTTGCTCCGGCAAAGTAAGGGGCATTAACAGGAACTAGTTTTATTTGGACAGGCCATTGTCTTAGCTCTGATCTAACTTCTATACCCTCTTCCCTATATTCTTCCTCTCTTTGGATTGATTTACTATTGCTCCCTGGGCATCCGCAAGGAAGGATATCTTTATCTTCTTTTCCTTTGCAGTCGCAGGATTTCTCCTCTGTTTTTTTTCCTGAAGTATAGGTCACATTATCACGATCCCTTGTGATAGTTTTTGCCGCAGTTCCTGGGCAGGAGCAAGGAACGCCGGCTTTTTCAAGTTTGTTCAATATTACCGCCTTTTCATCATATGGAGCGGCCTCTCTTTCTTCAAAAGTAATGGCTCCTGTCGGACAAGCGGGGAGACAATCTCCAAGCCCATCGCAATAATCATCCTTAAGCAATTTTGCTTTTCCATCTATCATTCCAATTGCGCCCTCATGGCAAGCGGCAGCACAAGCTCCGCATCCATTGCACTTCTCTTCGTCTATTTTTATTATTTTTCTTTTCATTCTTATTCTCCCTGAAGCTATTATTCAATTTTTGCAATTTATATTGATTTATTACTTGTATTATACTATACTCAAAATTGTAATTCCGTTGTTTTTACAACAAAAAAGGAGAATTTATGAAAAATCTTACGAAAGTTCTTTCTCTCTCCCCTTTATTCGAAGGGATTTTAGAAAAGGATGTTTTACCGCTTTTATCTTGTTTAACCTTCAAGGAAAGGGAATATTCTCCTGGTGAAACCATTCTTGCTGAAGGAGATAGAGTAGATTCTGTAGGTTTAATCATTTCCGGTCGTGCGCACATATCAATGAACGATTTTTGGGGAAATCGAAGTATTGTTGCCGATCTCAGCCCCGGAGATATTTTCGGGGAAGTCTATGCCCTCTCAGGAGGGACAAGCTTATCAGGAGTGGAGGTTGTAGCCTACCAGCCCTCGGAGATTTTATTTTTAAACTTCAAACGGATGATTACCGTTTGCTCTTCTGCATGCGATTATCATAATAGACTGATATCTAATCTTCTGAAAATTATAGGGGAAAAGAATCTCATGATAACCGAAAAAATGAGATGCTTAACAAAACGCAGTACTCGAGAGAAACTTCTATCATATTTTTCTCTAGAGTCGAAAAAACAAGGGAACAACCAAATAACTATTCCATTTAACAGACAAGAGCTTGCAGATTACCTATCAATCGACAGAAGCGCAATGTCCTCGGAACTGTCAAGGATGAAAGATGAAGGTATCATTGAGTATAAAAAGAATTCCTTTGTTTTGAAATTACAGCAAAACGAATAACTCCTTACACAAAAAAACCCACAGAAATTCTGTGAGTTTTTCATAAATCAAATTCTCTTATGTTTTAAAAACGCCTATAATAGTTTTACTATATCCTCTTCCAAATCTTCTGGTTTAACTTGAGGAGCATATCTTCTTAAAACATTTCCTTCCCTGTCAATTAAAAACTTAGTAAAATTCCAGGTTATTTTTTTGCCCATTTGGCCCTTGGCCTGCTCTTTAAGATAGTCATACAATGGGTGAGCTTCTTTTCCATTTACCTTGATCTTCTGGAACATATCGAAGGTTACTCCAAAGTTTAACTTGCAAAATCCCTCAATTTCTTCGTTTGTGCCTGGATCTTGGTGGGCAAACTGGTCACAAGGAAATCCAAGTATTGCCAGTCCTTTATCCCTGTATTTCTGATTTAATTCTTCAAGCCCTCCGAATTGATATGTGAATCCACACTTACTAGCCGTGTTTACAACTAAGACTACTTTGCCTTTATATTCTTCCATGCTTATTTCTTT
>JAQVQU010000128.1 GCA_028701415.1 Clostridia bacterium
TTTTTTTAATATAGAGGATTGAGTTCAAAAAGTAATTACTAAGTATTGTGAGAAAACTAGTCTATTTTTTTAAATTTAGTTCTTTCTAGAAGGGTCTATTAAGACAGGAGTAATGGGCAAGAGATTGTCAGAATTATGTTTCCCCCAAGCCTTTCTTGATATGAGAATAAGAATTAAGGAAACTATCGCGACGATTCCTTCGCTTGCAGGGAAAGACAACCAGACCCCTGTAATTCCTAGCAGGGAAGACATCAAAATAGCCATGGGGATAATTATTACAAGTCCTTTCAATACAGATATAATTTGTGCAGGGATGGGTCTTTCAATTGAGGTAAAGAAAGTTGAGGTGATGGTATTGAATCCCATAAATAATATGGCGGTAAAGTATAGTTCAAGTCCGATTATAGCTATTTGTTGAAGTTCAGGATTGTTTTCGCTGTTAAACAAATGTGCGATCGGCCCAGCCAGGAAGAAAATTAGAATATAAATTATTATTGAGATAATAGTGACAGTTATCAGGGAGAAACGTAGAAGACGTCTTATGGTATTTTTGTCCCCTAGACCATGTGCTCTGCTTGTTAAAGGTTGCATTCCTTGGGATATTCCAATAAATATTGCCCCCACGACAAACGACAGGTTGGCCACGACTCCGTAAGCGGCAACACCTACATTACCAGCTAGGGAGACAATTATTAGATTAAAGACCAACAATACTACGCTTGAGGATAATTCGGTTATTAAAGAGGGGAGCCCAAGGGCAGTTATTTTTATAGTCAAGGAAAAACTGAATCTTGTCTTTATTATACGAAAATTGTTTTTCTTTCTTAAAAAATGAAGGAAAAGAATAGAGATTCCCAACAAAGTCGAAACTACAGTTGCAAGAACTGCGCCAAAAATACCCATTTTAAATACAAATATGAAAATATAGTCAAGGAGGATATTTGACATACTTCCTCCAAGCATGGCAAACATGGATAGTCTAGGATTTCTATCATTTCTCACAAACAGAATTAACATATCACTTAACATGAAGATAGGAGCGCCTAAAAGAAGTGTTTTAAGATAAATTTGTGTCATCTCGAAAACTTCGGAATCAGCTCCTAAAAGATTAGTGATATGGTTTGATAAAAAGAAGCCTAAAAAGACATAAATAAGGGACATAAAAAGGGTGGCTATTAGGGTGTGGGTAAATACTGAATTTGCTTCTTCACTTTTATCCTGCGCCCTTAAAACGGAGTATTTTGTTGCACCACCCATTCCAAGCATTACGCCGATTCCCCTAATGAAGCCATATATGGGTAAGGCAAGATTTAAGGCTGCAAGGCCAACCATTCCCATTCCCTTTGCAACAAAAAAAGTATCTGCAAGAATATATACGGATATTCCGATCATTCCGAGCACATTTAGAGAAGAGTATATGGCAAATTCTTTAAATGCAACTTTCTTGGTCATACAAACTCCTTTTTTAATCATGCAATCATGGGAAAGATTGCTTAGGTGCGTTTCAGGTTTGGACGCTTGTTTTCAGCTCCGTTAATCCAAAAAAAATGCGCCCCTACTTCCTATCTTCAAAGACCTACGAAAGGAAATATGACGCTTAACTTCTTCACCCGGTGGCAAAGAACGTATCTTTTATTTAGATAAATATATTCTAAATAATTCTTATCAAAATGTCAAATTTTTAGAGACCTATATAAATGATTATTGAGGGATTGAATGGTATAAGCTGATATATATAACATCATTAATAAATCCTCGCGATGAGATTGAACACTGTATAACTGTTGTACTCGTTGACTAGCAATATACTGGGTGATATATTTACAATATGATAGGGTGAAGTTATTAGATGGGGGGAATATTCTATGAATTCTTTTAAGCGTTGGCTAAGCATAAAAAAACATAAAAATGCACGTTTGATTTTGCTTATTGGAATAATTGTTTTTAACCTTCTTTTATGGCTTGTTTCATCTTTGATAGCTTTTTTATCCTCTCCTGGTAGTTATGGAAATGCAGTTGAAGCCCTTTGGAGAACGGGGATTACTTGGATGTTGGATCCTGGTTTCTACGACCCAGATGGAAACGTAGTTGTAAAGGTTTTGTCAATAACTGTAATTATTACGTCCATGATTTCTTTTTCTGGCGGAATAATCGCATATGTAGCGAACACCTTTTCTTCTATTGTTGAAAAAAGTGAAAAGGGTAGTGGTAAGTTATATATTTATGACCATATTTTAATTTTAAACTGGAACAGCAAGGCGCTTGAGTTGATAGCAGACTATTTGTATGACGAGGATGTGACAAATGTGGTAGTTCTGTCTTCTTGTGAAAAGCTTGAGGTGGAAAAACTTGTAAAACGAAAACTATATGATATGGGCAAAGACAAAGCAGGACATTTAAATGTAATCGTAAGGCAAGGTGACGTTTTTTCAAAAAGTGACTTGAGTGATGTATGCATAGATAAGGCTTCTTCCATAATTATTTTATCTCCTTCAGATGACAATCGAGAGATTGATGCTTTAGATATGAGTGTAATTAAGAATCTTATGTTGGTTGTTAATTGTGAGTCAAGTAAAGATCCAGTTATAATTGTCGAGGCAAAAAAAGAGGAGACTGTTGAGCTGGTAAAAGAAAAGATTGCTAAAAATACTAATAGAATTGATAGAATTATTCCCATTCAACCGGATGAGATGATGGGAAGGCTTATTGCACAAACAATTATTTATCCTGAAGTAAATAGCGCATATCAAGAGCTTTTTTCCTTCAAAGGAGCGGAGTTTTATATCGCACCCGAGGGCTCGATTGGAGACTATATGAAGGAAAATAATTATTCGATACCGCTTTTTAATAGAAATGGGGTTATGTATATTCTTTCTGATAGCGAAAAGAATTTGCAGGTAAAAAGACCAATCCCGATTTCTGATTATAGAAAAGTAGAGGTGGGGGAATATCAGACTTACAGGGAGAAAAATATAATCGTTTTCGGCCAGAACAGCAAGCTGAAATATATAGAAGATTCTATTAGGCTTTTTGAAAAAGATAGCAATTCAAAAGTAAATATTACTCTTGTAGGAGCAAATGACGCGGATACAATAAACAAAAGCGTAAAAGATATAAAAAAGATTGATTCTATACTTATTCTCTCGGATGACAATATCAGCAAAGAAGATTATGACTCGGACGTCTTGCTGACCCTTTTAATGATTCAAGATATTGCAAAACTTCACCATGCAGACATAATTATTGAACTTCTTGATCCCAAAAACTATGATATAGCCCAAAATTATAATATTCGTAACACCATAATAAGTAATAAATACGTTAGTAGAATAATGACTCAACTCAGTAAATCAAGCAAACTTTATAATTTATTTATAGAACTTCTTACCTATGATGACAATGAGGGCGAGGATGCTACATATGAGCTATACAGCTTTGACGTGATAGACTTCTTTAAAGGTAAAAACCCAGAGCCGTTCAATTCTGCTTCCGAACTCATAAACTCCTGCTATTTTAGTTCTTCAGGAGAGTATACTGTAATAGGTTATGTCTCAAAAGGGATTACTAGGATATTTAAAGGAGATTTGGATACCCCTGAAGAGATTGCTTTTTCTCCAGAAGACAAGGTTTTGGTTGTTTGTAAATAGATTTT
>JAQVQU010000034.1 GCA_028701415.1 Clostridia bacterium
CAGGTCGTGGGTTCGATTCCAACCGCCGCTACCAAGTAAATACTAGGGCCTCATCGTCCAATCGGTTAAGACACCGCCCTTTCACGGCGGCAACAGGAGTTCGAACCTCCTTGAGGTCACCACACTATAACATTAAGTGGGGGCATAGCTCAGCTGGGAGAGCACATGCTTTACACGCATGGGGTCACAGGTTCGAGCCCTGTTGTCCCCACCACATTTAAATAAAACGAACACGAAAATGGTTCGTTTTATTTTTTTGGTTCTGAATTCTATTTGTACTAGATAATCGTTTTCTCTCGTTTTTCGGATTTGTTTATATTCTATCTAACTAATGCTCCACTGACAAATATTAAATCTTCGCGTGTAAGTGGTTTAGAATACGCTTTTTCACTTAACCAAAGACCGGTATCTATAACTATTCTCCCCCCTTGTCGAGGATTCGTTGTTGGCGATTTCAAACCCAGCCAGTTATCTGAAGGTCGGCAAGCACTACAGTTTGAAACAGTGCCTATCAATAGCGATTCAAATTTCATCCTGTCTGCTTTTTCTTCAACATCCAATAAGCAAAAAGAAAAATTCTCTTGTATGTATTTTGAAACTTCTTTTTCCCACTTTGCGTTTTCCCTTATATTGTAACAATTTCCATATTTTCTCCTGTTATTTGCGTTGGTTAAATCTATGTCCCAAATAGAAAGGAACGGATTACCATTTAGAAAGCACCTACCAACTCTTTTTCTGAAAATACTTCTATCCTTATTTTCATCAATAAAATGCTGCTTAATACGACTCGGAAGTTGATTTTGTCCAGTATGGGTCCCTATACGAACGATTCTTTCTCCACCATGACCGTATTCGTCTTTTTGAAACAAAATATATATTCCATTCTTAGGAAGTCCATTTAAGTCGGCTTGAAAACTGAATCGTTTGCCTTCCCAAAGTATTTTGTGCAACTCCTCACAAATATTATCTGAATGATAAATTCCCTTTTTTCCCATAATTTTCTCCTTTTTTAATAATTATTATTCACTTTATATATATAACTGGTAATAATACTTTCGGCGTCTGGAATACTTGTGCAAGCACAAATTCTGACTAGGTCACCCGGAGTAACATTATTTGCAAAGGACTTAATCATATAACCTTTTCGAGCGATAAAGCCACCAAGTGAGTTACCCCTAACGTCTTTAGTAACACTCGAATCAACAAAGCAAGAAAATGTTCCTGCCATTTTACTTCTCAACCTAGCCATTAACCTTTTTGTGGTAAAAAACACCATCTTAGGGGGAGTAATTGAAGTTAAATTTAAAGGAAGATTCAAAGCTGTTAAATAGTGCTCACCCAACAAAAAGAAAACTATATCATAATTACTGATTGCTTTGATAACATTTTCTTGAATTCTTAGCCGATCGCTCCAAGTAATAATATCACAACCTTTAGGAAAATCTTTCTTGTTAAAAAAAGTTAGATCATAATATGCTATTTGGTCTGTTTCCTTAATCAGCCCATAGCCTGCCGATATAATATTCAAGTCAACTGATACGCCTTTTTCTCTTAAAATATTTAATCCTTCAACTGTCTTATTATGTTGCTCTCCTGTATATCTTTTAATAGCTGGTAATAGGTAATCACTCCATCCAGGAATAGAGGCATGCCAAGATGAAGCTGGGGAGCTAACAATCGTCGGAATCAACCTATCAAAATCCGTTTTTTTCAATTCACTCGGCTGTCGTTCTGTCCGTCCTGCCTTAGTCCCTGTGCAAGATGAAATAATAAGCATTTTAATAGTTTTACTTGCATGAAAAGTATCCATTTTTTTCTCCTTAATTAATCTTATTTTATATTTACTTTACAGTTATTTATTCAATAATTCAATACCATCAGCCTATTACGACTGAGGGTATTGTTTCGAAATTGACTACTTATTTTGCCTGTTTCTATAGTCTTCAGGGATTAGGGCCGAAATAATGTTGCTATCGGCAAGGATTTTGCTGCTGAAGGCCACCGTTCGGTCGCAGGTTGAATAATAATAGTCGAGGATTTTGCCACAGAATGTAGTCGTTTTGCTGTTTTTAAAAATGAGTAATGGTCCTTATGGGAGCATTTGCATAGCCCCATACAAATATATGCACAGGGTTGTCCGTTAAGCATCTTTTTGATCCTCATTAGAAGATGCCTAACCCCCTGTGCACAAATGAGTCATGGATTTTTAGCTACATGCGGGTACGCTAAGAAAAAATTTTTCTGTATACGCAACGTACTAAAATCGTTAAGTTTTTTACAAAGCTTCAAAATTTTCCAGTATTTGAATATAGAAATATCAAGCCCTTTATTTTTCATTTTTTTCCCTCCATATTATCTTTACAACCCCGTCATCATCAAAAGAAAAATCGCAAATTTCAGTGCCTGTGGCGAGGAAAACTGTTGTCAGAGCGCAAGAGCCAAATGCATAATCTTCGATAAGCGTAACGCTGTCTGGAACGATTACCTCGTTCAAATTCTCACAGTCGTTAAAGGCCGCTTCGCAAATCATTGTTACACCGTTTGGTATATCGATTTTTTCAAGTCCATTGCATCCTGCAAAAGCAAATTTACCTATGGTTGTTACACTCCCGTCCCTCGGAATTACGCTGTTTTTGCAGCCTACTACAAGTACTTTGCTTTTTGTTTCTATTATACAATTGCCCTCACTATGAAAAGTTTCATTATCCTTATCTACTGTTATTTCGTCAAGGGCATCGCAATTGGTAAAAGCTCGAATTCTGATTTCTTTTACGCTTTTTGGAATTACAACTGAATGGATAGTGTTACAATTTGCAAATGCCCAGTGGTGTATTGTTGTGATTTCTTCCGGCAAAAGTAATTTCGAATCCGTGCCTAAGTAACCAAGGACAGTTACTTCTTCACCCTCGCGATAAAGTACGTAATCGTCCTTCTTTGACAGCTTGCTCTTTGAGGAGGTATCGCAATAAACGTCCTTCGCATGTGATGCAACGTAACCGCTACCATGACTGCCTGCGTATACGGGCAATGATGACAAATTGTACACTTCAATCAAACAACAACAGCCCAAAAATGAATCTTCTGCTATTTCGGTAAGGGTTTTAGGCAAAGTTATGCTATACAACCGAAGGCAATGACTAAATGCCTTACTTCCTATTTTTGTTGGGTCGCCTAATATACTTACTTTGTTCAATCTTATGCAGTCTTCGAAAGCCCCTTCGTCAATAACCTTTACGCTCTTTGGTATGACTATTTCAGTCATGTCCTTATTGCCTTTATAGGCGAATTGTCCAATGGTGCTAACGCTTCCATCCGATGGTATTACGCAATTATTGTAACCCTTGATTAGAGTTTTAGAATCCTTTTTAATCAAACAATCACCATTGCTATAATAATCTTGGTTGTCCTTATGAACGATGATTTCGTTTAACTTTGGGCAGCAACAAAATGCCGAAGGATCTATATAGTTGACGCATTTGCCTATGCTTAATTTGTATAAGTTGTCGCACCCGCTAAATGCTTCTTCCCCAATAGTTTCAACGTTGTCCGAGAAAATTACCTTTTCCAATTTGGCGCAACCCATAAATGCCAAGTTACCTATGTACGCTACACCCTTGCCTAGGACTAAATCGAGCAGGCTGTCGCAACCATTAAACGCCCGATCGTCTATTCTTTTTACACTGTCAGGAAAAACTATCTCAGTCAAACCGCTGCACCCTTTGAATGCATAACGGGCGATACTGCATACACCATTCTGGATATTGATTTTCTTTAGGTTCGTGCAATTATAAAACGCCTTTTCGGCTATATGTTTTATGTTTCCTGGTATGATAAAACTCGTCAAATCGGTGTTATTTTCAAAAGCCCGGTTTGGAATTTCCTTCATATAGTCAAACGGATTTACTCCGACTGTATGTGACAAAAGATACTGCGTTAACTGAGAGTTCAGCCGTTGCTGTCCACTTAAAGCATAAACCCTGTCCCAACTGTTGATTGACATAAGCATTTTTATTTGCTGGCTTCCAATAAATTCTTTTAATTCTTTAGAAATTTTTTTCATATTTCATTTTCTCCTCATTGCTAATTACTTCTGCTTTTTGACACGTCAAAATAAATCTTGTTATCAACAAAATCAAAATATGCTCTGGATACTTCTAACGGTATTCCGATTATTGCACCACAGTTTAACTTTTTTAACTCCTGTTGTACTCTATCTGCGGCAATTCCAATTTTCATATTGAAATCAATGTTATTTATTCTTACTTTGCTTGAATATAGATCCCCGCTCATTCTACCTAATACAGGATTAAAGTCCTCGTATTTTCCGATTGGTTCAAGATTTTCAAGAATACCAGTACAAACATAGCCTATATGTGCACCGGTATCTAGTATGGGTCCTATTCCATGTCCGTTTATGGTGATTCCGTCCGATATAACAATGAATCCAGTGTTCTCGAAAGCAATCGATTTCAGTTGTTTATCCCCTATAGTGCCGTCAAAACAAACTGTCATATCTTCTTTATTTATAGAAAATCCTCGTCTTGACAAAATATTCATCCCTATAATTCCATCAATTTTACAACCAAGACAATCATTTAATCCTTCTCTATCCACACGGATGTTATACATAGGGTATTGTTTGCCTTCGATGGTGACAGTGTTGGGAGAATCATCTATTCTTCCGCTTGTGGGGCATCCAGTGTCGATAAGATAATCATATCCATCAATCGATGCGATCCATAATAGGTCTTTTTCAATTTTTAAATTGTATTTATTCATTATTTATCCTCCTTATGTTTATTGGGCTTTGCGCCCCAAATTATTTGAGCTTTTGTTCCTTTATTCCAATTTTTGCTCCAGTCTTTGGGCTTTTCTACCACCTCACAATATATTTTAGACAGTTTGTCGCAACCCTTAAATATTGATGTCCCAATATAAGAAACACTACGGGGTATAGTGATTTCAATCAAACTGGTGCAACCGACAAAGGCACTTCTCGTTATATGTTCTACTGTGTTTGGGATAACAATGCGTTCTAAACTGCTGCAACCTTCAAAACTGAACCAACTTATGCGTTTTACCCCTTTTTGCAGAACTACTTCCTTCAAACTTTTACAGCCCTTGAATGTTTCTTCGAATATGCATTCTACCCTTGATGGGATTTCAATTTTAGTTAGGCTAATACATCCCTCGAACGCATTCCCTCCAATACTGTTGATCTTTTTCCCGAGGTTAACAGATTTCAAGCTTTCACAGCCACTGAAAGCATTCATTGCAATGATTTGAAGTGCATCGGGAAGGACTATGCTTTTTAGGTTAATACAATTCCGAAAAGCATACCGCCCGATACGTGTAACCTTGGAGGGTACTACTATTGATTCGAGCGATGCACAATTTGAAAAAGCAAAACTGCCTATACTGGTGACCTTTTGGGGAATAGTTATCGTTTTCAATTTGTAACAATTCTCAAAGACCTCACTCATTATGGCTATGGTATCAGGAGAGAGAGTGTAAGTTTCTTTGGTTTTGTCTGTAACCCCACAAGCAATCATATATGGACGAACAGGATTACCCAAATATTGTACCCCATCCAAAACATTGTAGTTCAAATTAGGGCAATTATCAAACATAAAGTGTCCGGCCTTTGAAAGGTTTCGTGGAAGTGAAATATACTCTAGTTGCTCACAATCTTGAAATGCACAGTCCCCTATACTTTTTACGCTATCGGGAATAGTTACTTCAGTTATGTTCTTGCACCCGGAGAACGCAAATTTATGGATGGCTTTTACACTTTTGGGAATAATAACATCTATTAAATCTTCACATTGGTAAAATGCACCCTCACATATTTTCTCGACTCCGTTTGGTATTTCAAAGTGAGCAATTTTCTTAAGTTTAGGCATTAAATCCGAAGGTACTTTAGGGTAGCCAAACATACTTTTATTAGGAAATGAAAACCCCGGAATGCTTTTCATATGAATAAACGGGTTTATTCCCTGATTAAAAAGAAAGAAGGTAAGCTCACGAAAATGACCCCTACAACCCCAAAACCTATTAGAATAAACATCATCCCATTTTTCCTCCTCAATCAATTTGAGAAACTTTTCATCATCGAAAATAGTTTTGGTATTGTCATCGTAATATTCGAAACAATCCCAAACGTTACTTAAATCAAGTTTTACCATTTGTATATCTCCTTATATTTTTTTTGGGAGCTCAATCAATTAGCTCCCTATAGCGCCATTACTCATTTTATTAAACCGCAATCAATTTTAAATGCAAAAAAAACCATAAAATGTTCCCATTTTGCGGTTTTATTATTGATCTTATATTATTGATTTCTTATATAAAGATATCGCCTGTTTTTCCATTGTCCGCCGAGAACGAAATGAACGTTTTCCAGCTCGTCATATCCATCCCAAATCCATGAATTATCGCTTTTTAGTATGTATTTGGGAAAGACTCCCGTTGTTTTTGCAACTTTGTGCATTGTTCCATCACAGCCAAAACCTATACGGTCGTAATTACCGCCGAAACCGTGGTCTTGAAGGATCAAAACATCGGGCACACAATACTTGTTCCCGAATAACGCGTCGTAGGTTGCCGCACCATCGGCCCCGAAAAACAATACTGCAAACCGCTTGCTCCCGTGAGTTTCGTCGAACTCATCGTCACGTTCCAAAATTATCATTCTCCCAAATGGAGGAGCGCAGAAACCTTCCATCCAATGAAATTCTTCCTTTGACAAGTTTGCGTGGCTTACCCAACCCCGCGAGACGATGTCACTTTGCTTTATCGGAAAGTTTGCTAGAATATGATATCCCTTGAAACTGTGGTTTTTATTAAACTCAGCCACCGTTCGCTGCTCGCCTACGCCGTAATCGGCGTAGACAAACAAGTGGGCATAGTGTGCCTGGTTAAAAGTTTTTATTGGCTGTCCATCAAACTGTGAGCCCGGATAAAATACGATACGAGATTGCAGTACTTCCTTAAAGTTGATTCTACGGTTCAGTTTATATTCTGCAAGCCACTTTGGCATTTCTTCTCGTTCATTACATAAATAATCTTTAATTTTTATATTCACTTTGACCACCTCACTTATTCTTTTATCAATAGAAACCGATTCTGGGGATAGATTTGTCTGCCCGCTTTTCAAAGACTATATCCTCGGGTTTTAGAGTTACAAGCTCCTCGTCGGTTAGACATTGCAAATCGGATTTCATCAGTCTTCCCGCTAAACGGATTTTACTTTTATCAAGTAAATTTCTTACAAACCTGCCGTTCCCAAAGCATTTATCTTTTCTCGCCTCGGCAAAGGTTTGTAATAGCTTTTCTTTGGCGCCTTCGTCTATTTTTAGACTCATCTTATTGGCAAGAAGGCTCGCAATATCAAGTAGTTCTTGGTTGGAGTAGTCTTCAAAATCAACATGGAAAGCAATTCTAGAAAACAATCCAGGATTTTTATCTAAGAATTTATCCATTTGGTCTTTGTAGCCAGCAAAAATGACGATAGTATCCTTTCTGCGATTTTCCATTTCCTGAACGATAGTGTTGATTGCCTCGTCACCATACGACCCATTTCGATCATCAACAAGCGAATAGGCCTCGTCTAAAAACAGAACACCTCCTCGCGCATCGTCAAAGGCTTTCCTCACGACTTTTGCAGTCCAGCCCACATATTTGCCCACTAAATCTGCACGGCCTACCTCAACGAATTTGCCACCCGTCTGTATCCCCTTTTCGTTGAGTATGCGGGCAAAAAGCCTTGCAACACTCGTTTTAGCTGTACCGGGGCTACCTTTAAACACCATGTGCATCGTAGGGCTGTTACATTTTATGCCCCGTACCTTATATTCTTTTTGGAGGGCATAGTATTTTATGGCATCGTCGATAATCTTTTTCACCTTGTCAAGTCCAATCATATTGCTAAGCTCATAATGGGGGCTCGCCATGCTTTCTTCCTCCTCAATTGTTTTTGCTACAAGATATTTACCATATTCTGGGAAAAGATCATTGACGACATGCTTGTGATACCATTTGGTGTACATCATGTTTATTTCATCGTAATCATAATCCTTGTCCGATTGCATCAACCTTTCGACAAGGCCATCACTCAATTCAACCTCGTCTTTTTGGGCAAGTTTCTTAAGAAGATCCACGGCAGCAAGCTTACTAAATGAATCCTCATTTATTTCTACAAGTGGCATTTCCCCAATAGAATTGATGATTGTTTCTTTTACACTTGGAGAACAATCCTTCGAAGTAAATATCGTCAAGGTTTTGGAGCTATGATTATTTGCGACTCTGCAAATCTCCCTAAGGTCTATGCCCCCAAGATTAAGGTCGGTTTCTGCGTCTTTTATCTCGGCGATATTGATAAGGACGGTGTTACCATCGTTTATAGTATAAATATTTTCAAGCACGTTCTCGTCAAGCCGGTAATTTTCCGCGTTAATAGAAGTATAACGTTTTGACAAAATCCGCCCTTTATTATATAAGGCAATCAGCAGATCATTTATCATCAGCTGTTCTTTATCGCTGTTTTTCGACTGGATAAAGTAGTGGACAGGGTGGCACACGAATTTATCAATCGTTTTACCACCGGAAATACGTTCAATTTCGTCCAAATACCCACGACTTAGGCCGTTTTCTTGAACGTCGAACCTTATCTCCTCAAATGATTTGTCTTCCTCAATAATTCTATCCGAATATATGGTTCGTCTGCTACTTGCAGTATACAAGGAGAAAAAGTTTAACATTTTCGAGATGTCCTCATCACTGTCGATATAGCCATTTGATTGGGCGTTTTTTAGACTGTAGAAGAAGGAATTCAAATAAACCTCCTTGGTCTTGATTTCTGTTTGCTTCTTACCTAAAGCATTTACAAATTTTTCAATAAAATCATCTGGGTTCAATCCCCTATTAATCACACACGTCGAAAATACAATTTTATCATCATCCGCGTCCGATACAAACGCACACCCGTTTATTTTGATATTATTACCAATAAAATCGGCTGTTTTCAAATTATAATCGACGGCCTCCGTTTTACGCCTCAACTTAGCAGATCTCTCACTCTCTTCTTTAACCTCTTCAGTTTTTCTCGCAAGGGTTAATTCTGTTTGATAAAATCTCATAACTACCTCCTGTTATTTTTTAAACATTTACAACTACTATTTCTACCATAAGCGCCAATACTCATTTTTAAACCTCCATATAAATAAAAATGCAAAAAAACCCGCAAAACGACTACGTTCAGCGGATAGTAAAAAGTAATTCTATGAGAAAAACCTGTGGCTGGTTTTCGTTACCGGTGCTGTATATCCCAAGTCAAATATTCTTCATATTTCGTTGTTCTGATCTTTTCGAAAATATCTTTTTGATAGCTCAATAGATCAGCCCATACATACATCGCACCGGCTCCACGAGGGTAAACTAACCACGGTTTTTCTTGTTGGCTTTTCCTTTGCTGTCGAAGCACCACCAGGCTTAATTTTTTCTTGCCCGATGGTGCTTGTGCTATTATTATTTTTCAATATAATAGCTGACTTAGATATCAATAAGCGAATAAGAGGATTACCCTAACTTATTTCAAATACTGTTGAGATTGAAATAGGGAGCTATGGCAGGATCCTTTTCTAATAGCATGGCAATGATGAAAGCATGAGCTAAACTCCTTTTTTCATAATTTATTACATCCTCATAACTACTCAATCCAAGAGCTTTGAAATCATATCCATCAAAATCTGCGAGGGCAATATTATTATCTTTTAACAAATCCTTCAGCATTTTATATCCTCCCCCTTTCACAAAAGCATTTGCATATAACGGGATATAAACCTTCTTCCTAGCTTCAATATACCCATACTTTTCCCCATTCCAATAAATGTACAAAGGTTTTCCTTCGTGCGGATGGCGGATAGGATCAGGATTACTATACCCTTTATCTCTCCACTCAAAGTACTCTGGAGTGGGATCCCCATTCGCATCTACCTGATCAGCATAAACTTTAGAAAATTGCCAGGCATTCTCCATATTCTTTGACTCAAGTCCGGCATAGCATTGGACGGGGCCAAGTCTGAAGGGCGAACAGAAAGGCGCCCATTTTCTGTTTCCCGAAGTGCAATCAATGCGCATGAAACCCTCGGGTGTCCGGGTATACTTGTTAATTACAATTACTTTTCCCATAACAAATCTCCTTTTAATATTTTTTTGGAGCTCAATCAATTAGCTCCCTATAGCGCCATTACTCATTTTATTAAAACCGCAATCAATATTGAATGCAAAAAAAACCGCAATATGTTGCCATTTTGCGGTTTTATTATTGATCTTATATTATTGATTCTTATATGAAGCTATCGCCTACTCACCCATTGTACGCCGAGAACGAAATGAATGTTTTCCAGCTATTAATTTCCCTCCCATCGATTTTGCATCTTTGCATATCGTTCCGCCTAACTCCGGGAAAACATTTTAGCAAGTTGAAAGTATTTTCTACGATTGTTTGTTTTCACTCTTTTTCTCACAAGTAACTATTCTACAGTCCTCGCAAGTGCTATCACTTCCATTAGCGCTATATCCCTTAATGCATTTGAAATTTATTCCATAAAGCGTAGCGTAATTACCGTCTTCATACGGTTCTATTTTAGGTATAGAATGTTGATTTTCTCCTGGGTCAAATAAGCATTTTATGGAGTTATTGTTACTTTTTTGGAAAAGTGGAGCATAATATCTCCAATCAACCTTCTCCTCCTTTCCCTTTTGTTTTAACAAATACAATACCACTTTCATTATATCTTCAGCATATGTGCTGTTTCTTGCAAAAATCTCAGCAACTTCATTATATAGTAAATCGGTGTTCATGCGTATTTCGGCATATAAACAATTACCCTCAATATCGCTTTTATTCAACTCATTATGCAATGCTTTATCCGTTATTATATATTCGTCACATTTTTTAATAATTTCTTTGGCCACTTCGGCAATTGACTGACTATTATTAATGGTAGAATCTTTAATTAATTCGCTTGGTGTTGTCCATTCGATACTCTTTGGTTTCCCTTTACGCATATCACTCAATTTAGAAAGGTAAGAGAAGATATATTCAAGTGTCGTTTTATATGACTTTGAAGTGACTTTTGACTTATCTTCGTTCTTTCTTTTGTTCTTTTTTTTCATAATCGCCTCTAAAAATAAAGGCTTTTTATCTATTTCATCCTTGTATTTTCCACGGAAACGTCCCAGTACTTTGTTGCTATTTACGTTGTAAGAATGCTTAGCCTTATCCACTTCTATTCCGGAGAGGACTGCAAGTATGCAAATATCCTTATATAGCTCCATCTCTTCTTCTATTCTTCTACCGTTATTAACTCTATCCCACAGCAAGCTATTGAGAATTTGTGATAGGTTAACAATTTCACCCACCTTATTCTGGCTATTCGCCGAATCCAGATCCGACAAATTAAGTGTTGAGTTATTTGTTGTTTCCTCTTTTATGTTACAAACGGGTACTTTAAAAACATTATAATACTGGCGCACCTTTTCCAAAAGATCGGAGTGATTAGTAATCAGCATCGCATCCGAATCGTAGTCGCAACCATTCAGCCGTTGTTGAATATTATCACCAATAGCGTTAACACACACAATGTTTTTTCCAAGATTAAAATAGCTCCAAATGCTATCCCGTTGTTCATCAACAATATTTTCGGCAATATACAGATTACCCATCGTAATATGCGGGGAACGCGAACAAAGCAATTTTTCGCCATTGTTAAACCTTTCACATCGGATTTGTCCTGTTTTTAATACCGGTTCACTTATGTCAAACTCTCCAATAATTCTTTTCAGTAGTTCGGGACCGTTGCCAAAAATTGTTGCATTTGTTCCCGGCAATAAAATCTTTCCCAATTTTGCCTTTTCCTTTTGTATTTTCAATATCGTATTCACCAAACCAGAGCAAAGTTTAGTCCTTGCAAAATTTCGATTTAATTCATATAAACAAAAAATGATTTGTCCTCTACGCATTAATCCATATTCTTCAAAATCTTCTTCTTCTTCAGTTTCCTCGGAAGAATTATTTATCTTTTCCCCTTTAGAAGATTCAAATACGTGATATTCTAATACACTCGAATCTTTCTTTATAGCTTTTAAATACTCCACCGTTGGGGTTAAAAATGTCTCCGTTTCCTTTTCATTCAAATGTATGGTATTCAACATTTGATAATTACTCTGAACCAATCTTCCCCCAAAATAGCGAGTTCTTTTATCAAATTTAACAACACCGAATTCGCTTTTTACCGAATTGGCCCATTTCTCAATATTTTCTTGGGTTAACCCTCCTTCCACGAACTTCAAATATTTCAAACTGCTGGGAGTAGTAACCATTAATATGTCCTCTACTTTCCTAGCAAGCGTAACACATCCGATTGCTTTTAATTTTTCTACATCATTAATTCCGTTATCTTTAAACCAACCTTTAAGATTTGTCCTGAATGCACAGGACTTAAAAAACTTGTTTCTGAGAAGCAGCATGTGCTTATCTTCATAATCGCCCGTAAAAACACTCTCATCAAGCAGGGATTCTCCGTCCCATATGTTATTTGAAATCTCTGTTTCTTTTTCTTCCGCAGATAGCACGCCACTGTCATCTTTCTCAATAGAAATTACTTTGTCTATAAACGTGCTAGTAACATCTTCAACAAACAGAATCTTGTCTATAGGTATATTTATTGTTCCTATTATAGTGCTTAAAGTCAGCGCTATATACGACTCCCAAGCGGCTAGCTTATTATTATCCAATACAAGTCCACATTCGCCCCACTCTCGCATGTGCTCTAATAGTTCTTCGCGAATAAAAAGGCAGTTGCCTTCGCGGCTACTTCCACTGCTACGCTTGTATCTAACATATTTTACTCCGTTCACATAGAATCCTTTATCGTATAATTCTTTTCTTAGACCATTCAGATTTACTATTTCCCCTTTACTCTTATATGTATATGTAAAACTGACGTTTATAACCACATCTGTGCATTGATCCCCATCGACATCCTTGGAAAAAGTATCATAACCAAATTGTTTTTCATAAGTTCTTTTTAGTTCTTCAGAATCCAATGACCATTCCAAAAATATACGATAATGATCTAATTCATTTTCTCCTACTTCAACGCTTTTTGCTTCGTCAATCGCATCATATAATTCATTTGCCTCAAAAGATAATATTCTAACTCTATCCATAATTTTCTCCTTGCTTTATTCCGTATCGCCCTTTATGTCTATTGGCGTCAAGTTTTCCATCATAATAATCCATTGGAAAAATGTTAAGTTTAATACATTATATGAAAAATATACTATATATTCAATGTCAATAAAAAACTATTGATTGCCTAGAGTGTACTTGTCTAGGAGACGGCTAAACTTACTATATACTTTGACTGTTTTTGTATTGAACTGAAAATCATCCAGTATTAAGACTTTGCTTGGCTCGTTTAAAATCTATTACTCGGCACCTCAATATCGGTTCTAACTTAACGGTTTTGAGCCGATTTTTTTGCCCTTTAACCCTTGATTAACCTAAATATTCGTTGACCTACTTGTTATTCCAAAGTTTGATGGTTTCTACCTTTCCATGATACTTTTTCATGTCGGAAATTGGGAATTTTTTTCCATGACAGGGAATAATTGTATGTGGATTGAGATCTATAATCTTCTTCCAGGAAGTCTTGTATTCCTCTAGGTTCTCAATTAAAAATGTTTTTCTGTGACGTGCGGGGAACCCGTTAATAGTCATATCTCCTGAAAACAAAGACCCTTCATCCGTCAAAAGACCTATATTATCCGGAGTGTGTCCCGGAAGTTCCACGATGGTCAAAGGAAAGCCTTGCTTTTTTAGATAATCATTGTCTTTGTTAGCATATACTTTTCTGTCATCCAAAGTAATTGGTTCCCAGGTTTCTCCCGATTTACCCGAAACTTTCGAAAGAAAAGACAGGCATCTTGACAGAAACCCACTACAATCTCCAAGCCTGTTTTTCCCCTCTAAGAGTCTTCCTTCGGCTTCCTCATGCAAAATGGGAACAATGCTTGTATTTTCAAGCAAGTCTTTCATATACCCTATATGATCGTTGTGCACATGAGTTAATACCAGATATTTTATATCTTCTATTTTTACGCCGGCCTTCTCAATCTTTTTCAAAAATGTGGGATAGTCGGTTGTGTATCCTGCATCCAACAACACACAGCCCTTCTCAAACTTCAATAGATAGTTATTAAATAATGTTACCCCTAAGTTAATTATTTCCATGTTTTCCTCCCCAAATATATCACTTGTTATTCTGCAATTTTTACACTATTTTCTGTATTTTTATTATATTATTATACACTTTTCCATAGTATTTTAGCAAAAATCACGCGCTATCTAATTCCTGCTTAAATCTTCGTGTATTGCTACTCTCCGATGATTTATTGGGCATATTTATGATAAAATATATATCAAATAGAGAGTAAAGGATTAATTAAGTATGAAAAAAGTATTATCGGTTGAAAACATG
>JAQVQU010000129.1 GCA_028701415.1 Clostridia bacterium
TATACGGGGCAGTTTTTACAGAGGATGCTGTAAGAATTTTTCATTCTTATTTTGGGTTTTGTACTTCGGTTTCGTGTATGGGATTATTTTTTTGATGTGCGCATCCATCACACAAAATTCACGAAAATAAATACGAAAACACGAAAAAGAGAAAATCATTTGGATCGTCCCCCTACACAAAATTTTCGAAATTCAGCGAAATCCACGAAAAAGGGGGGACAGAAGTGGAAGAACGGATGCCAGTCTTTTTTTTTGAAAAGAGAATTGTGAATGTCCTTTTTCTTATTTCGGGGTGCGGGGACGCGACTCCGGCGCGGAGCGTCCCGCGGTGGAGATATCTTTTTGCATGGGCTGTATGTTTGATTAATGTACTGTTGAGTATATTATTGGTGGCCTGCCTCATTTTTTTACATTTACTCTTTACACCAAATCCACGTATCCTCTCACAAAAAGAACCACTTCTCCCGAATGTAAAAATAAGAATCAGCACCGCGGGCTGTTCCCTGGTGACCTTATCATCGAAGTCTACCTAGAAAAAAAGCCTTGCTACTTTTTCTCACTTGTTGTTACTGACTCTGACTCCAAATTATCTATCTATTGTCCTATAGAATTATATAAATTAAAAACAACATTGTAGCAAATGTATGAAAACTTAGGTGGGATTTCTGCAAATGGAGCAATGTTTTCGACAGATACTAATTTTTCTTTTTTTAAGACTCCAGAGCAAAGGATGGCAATTATTTATGGGAAAAATGGAAGTGGAAAAAGTACTATTTCACGAGCCTTTTCAAGCATAAAAGATGTTAATTCCACTACAACTATTTCTGCAGAATTAATTGACATAAATAAAGTAAGAATCAATACAAAACCAGAACAATTGGTTAATATTTTTGTTTTCAATGAAGATTATGTCCTGAGAAAAATACGCTTACAAGATGATGGGTTGGGTACTATCATAATGTTTGGTGAGCAGGTAGATTTAGACGATAAAATTTCTAAAGCACAAACAGAGTATGATAATGCTATTTATAAATACGATCAACAAGATGCATTATGTCAGAACTATGATAATTACTTATCACCTAGCTCCCCAATGTATCACATGGATCATATGATTTCACTCCTTCGGGGTAATGATTCATGGGCGAAAAGAGATAGACAAATTAAAGGAAATCAAATTAATTCTTCGGTCAATGAGGAGGTTGTTATAGATATTGCGACTCATACTTCAAAACGTTCAAAAGAGGATGTAAAATCAGATTTTGATCAAAAAATGAAGGTATTTGAGAAAATATCTGGTGGGGTCACAAAATTAGAGTCTGCTGTTGAAATTAATGATGAAAATATTGACGAAGAAAATATTATCCGAATATTAGCTGAAAGAGTGGAAAGACCAATATTATCTGATCGTGATAATTATATTTTGGAGCAGGTTGTTAACGGTAGACAAGAATTCTTTGAGGATGTGAAAGACCAGTTTTCTAAATCTGATGTTTCCATCTGCCCATTTTGTTTGCAGTCAATTAGCACGGAGTACAGGAAAGGATTAATCAATAGTATCCAAAAGGTACTCAATGACGCTGTTGAAGTGCACAAAAATAAGATTGAAAATGCAAAACTCAGTTTAATCGATTTTGATTCCAATCAGTATAATGTTCTTGATGGCAGTACATTAGGTCTCTGTATTACTGTAATATCTGAGGCTAATGAAATCATTAAGAAATATAATGGCTTGCTGGAGAAAAAGTTAACAAATGTATATTTGCCTATTGAGGTGGATAAATTTGGACTTACAACTAAATTACAGGATGTCCATTCTGCACTAATTTTACTTGAAATGTTGAGAATTGATTATAATAAATCAATAGAACAAAAGGAGGCACTACGTATCAATTTACTTCTACTCAACAAGGAATTAGCTTATTTTGACCTACAAGAACCTTATAAACAATATAGTTTATTAAGAACCCGACACGATTCTGAAAAGGAACTTCTCAAAAGTCTTGAGGTTAGCAAAAACGAGCATAAACGTAATCTCGATGATTTAAATCAACAGAAAAAAAGTGTGAAAATAGCCTCAAAATACATTAATATGTGGCTTCATTACGTGTTTTTTTCTAAAAATAGACTGGAAGTATATCCTGATGGGAATGCCTACAAGCTTTTATCACATGGAAAGCCGGTGAAACCAGCTGATGTGTCCTGTGGTGAAAGAAATATACTTGCTCTTTGCTACTATTTCACTGAAATGATGGACAACCTCCATGAAACTGATATGTATTCTAAAGAATGCCTTTTGATAATTGATGATCCTATCTCTAGTTTTGATTTAGAGATCCGAATAGGTATCTTGTCATTTATCAAAATGCAATTGTTGCGTATTTTATGCGGGAATATGATGAGTAAAGTTGTTGTTTTCTCTCATGATCTTACATCTGTGTTAGACCTGGAGAAAATTTTTAAGGAAATTAAAACTGAAGCTGAAGCTAAATATGGAAAAAACACCTCAAATCATCTTTTATTGGAACTGCGTGATAAATCTCTTCAAAACTTTCCAGGCAAAAGTAGGAATGAGTATTCATTGCTATTAATATGTGTATATAACTTCGCTTCCGGAAGCTCTCCAAATGATGAACTTATTATTGGAAATGTTATGAGAAGGGCATTAGAGGCGTTTTCAACATTTGAATATAAAAAGGGAATAGAAGAGGTATCATGTGATTCTAATATTTTGGCAACGATGCAAAATCCCATTTACATTGACTATTTCAAAAATCTGATGTATCGCTTGGTGCTGAATGATGAGAGCCATCTCTTTGATAGGACAAGATATTTACAAGATCCAAACTTTTTTAGTACAACCACAAAGGAAGAAAAAATTCGCACAGCAAAAGATATTTTATGTTTTATTTCTCTATTAAACGAGAAACATCTGGAATCTCATTTAGGTGTTACCTCTATGGGGATTATCAGGGGATGGTGTAATGACATTCAAACAAAGCATTCTATATAAAAACTGAAAAATTAACATCTCACTGGACTGAAGCCTTATTTTAGTTTTGGAACGAACGTGAACGTTTCCCTTGCCCGCCGAATCTCCCCCCCACTTCCACACGAAAACCACCATTTCGATTCCAAAATGACCCTTCACCCATCAAAAATACCCCTCCCTCGACAGACAAAAATCATATCCCGAACAAAAAATACGCCCAATCCTGCCGATTTTCCCGGCAAAACATCAAGACTATATAAATAAAACCCCAGGCGCCTGAAAAAAACGATGTCCCCCGCCAGACTCACTACCTAGGTAGTGACCTAGAGCGGCACAAAAAGCTCTCATCAATCACTTTTTTTTCAGGCGCCTAAACTCTTATTATTATTATTTTATGTACAGTACAGAAGAGAGAGAGAGAGAGAGAGAGAGAGAGAAGAATCAAAATGAAAATTACTCATATATAAAGTACTACCAACCTAGGTGGGTAGTCTGCCCAGGGGTATCGTTTTTTCCAGGCGCCTCCGTTTTTCTTT
>JAQVQU010000130.1 GCA_028701415.1 Clostridia bacterium
GCTAAATTCTTTTTTCTAATCTCTTTATCTCAAATCGTTTGCTTATTTAAGTTTTTTTTAAGTATGATTAATAAAACTGACTTAGAAGGAGAAAAGATATGAACTTGCAAGAAACAGATTTCTTTAAAAACGAACTAAAGAAAGAATTAAATCTTCTTGAGAAATACAAAGAAAGAAATCTTAGCCTGGATATGTCAAGAGGTAAACCATCTAAGGCTCAGTTGGATATATCCACATCCTTGCTGGATGAGTTAAATTCTACTTCAAATTTCGGGAAAATTGACTACAGAAATTATGGAATAAACGATGGGATATCTGAAATTAAAGATGTTTTTTGTGATTTGCTTGGCATAAAAAGTGAAGAAATAATCGTGTCTGGAAATGCTTCTTTAAATCTTATGTACGATTCCCTTCAGCGGGCTCTTCAGTTTGGGGTTCTAGGGGGAGTACCTTGGAATAAACAGGGATTAATTAAATGGTTATGTCCGGTTCCAGGCTATGATAGGCATTTTGCGGTCACAGAATTATTTGGGATACAAATGATAAACATTCCAATGAAGGAAAGTGGGCCTGATATGGATTTAGTGGAAGAACTTATTAAAGACGAATCCGTTAAGGGTATATGGTGTGTTCCTAAATATAGTAATCCTCAGGGAATAATCTACAATGATGATACAATAAAAAGATTCGCAAAATTAAAACCCAAAGCTATGGATTTTAGAGTATTTTGGGATAATGCATATAATGTCCATGGATTGTATGGATATGATCCTATGCTAGATGTTTTTCACGAAGCAAAAAAAGAAGGAAATGAGGATCTTTTTTATATTTTTGGCTCAACATCAAAAATTACTTTTGCTGGTGCGGGTGTCGCTTATATTTACGGTAGTCAAAAAAACATGGACGCCATAAGAAAATTTATTGGGATACAGACTATTGGCCCCGATAAACTCGTGCAACTTTGTCATGCTAAATATTTAAAAAATAAAGATAATATTTTCAAAATAATGGATAGACACGCTGATTTATTAAGACCAAAATTTGAAAAAGTTATTGAAATTTTAGATAACTCATTTGGAGACACTGGCATAGCTAAATATACAAGACCCAGAGGGGGATATTTTATCTCTGTAGACTTAAAAGCAGGCACAGCAAAAAGGACTTTACAAATAGCCTTGGAGGCAGGAGTTAGATTTACTAATGCTGGTGCAACCTTTCCTTATGGTAGGGATCCCAATGATAGTAATGTTAGAATCGCACCTTCTTTACCTCCTATAAACGAACTAATTCCTGCAATGGAAATATTTTGTTGCGCGGCAAAGATAGCTTATTTTGAAAAAAAATTAGGCTTATTATAGTCATTTTTTACAAAATTTTCAATATTTCATCATTGAGATTATATCAGCGAACTAAATTAGTGGGAACTCAAATAATCTTTTTAAACAAAAATGCACCCAGTTTAAATGGGTGCATTTAATTAATAAAAACATTTTAAGTTAAGCTTTAGTTGAATAGTTGGGGCTTTCTTTGGTTATCATTATATCGTGGGGGTGACTTTCGATTAAAGAAGCGTTAGTAATTTTTATGAATTCAGAATTTTTTCTTAACTCATCAATATTTTTCTTTCCGCAATATCCCATCCCCGATCGTATTCCTCCGACAAGTTGGAATATTACATCCGAAACAGAACCTCTATAAGGAACCCTTCCTTCCACTCCCTCAGGGACTAGTTTCTTGGCATCTTCTTGAAAATATCTATCTCTACTCCCAGATTCCATTGCTCCTATTGAGCCCATTCCACGATAAACTTTAAAACTTCTTCCTTGGAAAATCTCAAGTTCTCCAGGGCTCTCTAAAGTGCCTGCAACCAAGCTGCCAATCATAATCGCATTTGCCCCAGCTGCGATTCCTTTTACAACATCTCCAGAATATTTAATCCCTCCGTCTCCAATTATTGTTTTACCTAGTTTATCTGCCATCTCTGCGCAATTCATAATAGCAGTAATTTGTGGAACTCCCATACCAGCAATAATTCTGGTAGTACAGATTGATCCAGGGCCCATTCCAACTTTTACAATGTCAGCTCCATTGTCTATCAATGCCTTTGTTCCTTCGGGGGTTGCTACATTCCCTGCGATTATTGGAACATGAGGGTACAAGGATTTGATTTTTCTGACGATAGTCATTACTTTTTCAGTATGGCCATGTGCAGTATCTATAGCAATTACATCAACCTTTGATTTAACTAATTCGGCGACTCTTTCAAGTGTGTCTCCGGAAATTCCTACCGCAGCACCTGCTAGCAGACGTCCATTTTTATCTTTTGCAGAATTAGGGAATTGAATTGATTTCTCGATGTCCTTTATAGTAATTAGACCTTTCAAGTTTCCTTCACTATCTACTAAAGGCAATTTTTCGATTCGATGTTTCCCAAGAATTTTTTTGGCCTCATCTAAGGTTGTTCCAACAGGGGCAGTCACCAGTCTTTCTTTCGTCATAACATTATCTATTTGTTGGTCGAAATCTGTTTCAAATCTTAAATCTCTGTTTGTTAAAATGCCAACCAGTTTGGTCCCCCGTGTTATAGGTACGCCGCTTATTTTGTACTTGCTCATTAAAGCTAGGGCATCTGAAACCTTATTTTCGGGGGATAGAAAGAAGGGATCTGTAATGACACCATGCTCACTTCTCTTTACTTTGTCAACATGCTCAGCTTGGTTTTCGATAGAAAGATTTTTGTGCAAAATGCCTATTCCACCTTCTCTAGCCATAGCGATAGCCATTTTATATTCCGTTACTGTATCCATGGCCGCAGAGAGCAAAGGAACATTTAAAACCAACCCTTCAGCCAATTTAGTTGTTAGGTCTACATCCTTTGGTAAAATATTTGAGAATCCTGGGACAAGAAGAACATCATCGAAGGTAAGACCTTCCATTACGATTTTGGACATTTTTTCCTCCTAATACCTTTTTGTTATTATATTGTACGCCATATATATTGTCAACAAAAACCCTTTCTTGATAGGGGTATTTTAGGTTTATTGCTTTTAAAAATAGATAAAAATTTCCTTAAAATGTTATTTTTTAAATATAAGTTTTCGAAAACTCAAAATATTGTGAAGGTATATTTTTTGGATATGGGTTGTATGATTGCAATAGTTGATAAATTTCCTTTATAATTACATAGTAATTCTAGAACTATGGAGGATATTATGAGTTTTGTTGGTACAGTAAGCAGAGGAATTAAAGCTCCTATTTTTAAAAAGGGTGATAATCTAGTCCAAATGGTTGCCGATTCAGTTTTAAAAGCTTCTAAAGAGGAAGGGTTTAAACTTAGAGATCACGATGTAATTGGTGTTACTGAGGCAGTTGTTGCTAGAACACAGGGCAATTATGCGTCTGTTGATCAAATAGCTCAAGACGTTAGAGAAAAATTCGGGGATAATCCTGTAGGTCTTATTTTCCCCATTCTTTCAAGGAACAGATTTTCAATCCTTCTAAAAGGAATTGCTAAAGGGACAAAAA
>JAQVQU010000035.1 GCA_028701415.1 Clostridia bacterium
GACCTTTTTTATTGACTTATTTTTTGATAGAATAGTTTTAGTTAATAAAAATATCTCATGGAGGGGGTAATAATAATGAGCTTAAGCTCATCCGAACAAAATATCCATATATTTCAACACCACATTATAAAGCAATATATTTACTCAATGGGTTTTGCTGAATTAAAAAGGTTTTTTAATGGTGAAACCATAATCCCTGATTTGATTTTCCGGGAAGCACAGAAATCTTTTGCTGAAGAACTATCGTTATCTTCTTTTTCTCTTGAAAAAAATACGGCTGCGACGAGTATCTCTGGAAAAGCAACGGTTGTATACAAATTTCCATCCGTCAACTTCTCTTCTGGGTGCAGATATATTTTTTTTATTGAATTGGAGCATGATTTACCCATGTTCCTAACTGTAGAAAAAGAAGAGGAAGATAAAGAACTTCATCTTTACGAGTGGTTATCTAGCGAAGAAAAAAAAGATCATGGAATAGTTGAGGAGGGATATTATTCAGTTAGAAGCAAGATTTTCGTTTCAGTACTCGGAAATACAAATTCTGATGATGAAGCCTCTGATAAGGATATCTTCTTTAAAACAGAAGCTCCTAAGCCAAGAATTTTACCCATTGGCTCAATTAATCCACCTAACTTGGATGTAGTCAAACCTTATCCTGAAATTTATATCAACAATACTACCACACCCAATTCAAGCACTTCTTTTCCCCAAACTTCTTCATCTTTATATGCTCTATCGAACAGTGAAAAAAGTTCCAAACCCAATAAGAGTTATAAAGGATTTTTTAAGTTTATTGGTTTTGTTTTATTCGTAATGACTATAGTGGGTTTATTCGCGGGGCTAAGAGGATTGTGGATTTCTGGGCTCATTCTATTCATAATAGATCTAATTATTATAAAAAAGGGAGATAAGATTCTTAAGAGCAAATTAGCAGTTTTTGGATCTGTTCTAATACCTATAATTCTTGTTCTAGTTTTTACCATCCCAAACAATACCCCAGAAAATACTTCAGGATATGAGAAAGTCACTCTTTCCTCAAGCAATTTTGAAGAATATTTTAATATTGATTCCAGTTATTCCTTCACCCATAGCTATTGGGGAAACGACTATGTGGACCTTTCGATAGATATTGTCCCCGATAGCTCAGATTATGGGGCCAGTTCCTACTCGTCATCTAGCATCACAGTAAAAATAAAATTTTATTTTTCAGAATACAGCCAGTCGTACTACTATACTTCTTATGAAACGGTTACAATAACTCTCAATAAATCTAGCGATTACTATTACTCTGGATCTAAAACACTTTACTGCGACGAAGATGATAATTATCTTTCTTATGAAATAACTTCCGTTTCCGGAACTATATACACATAAAAAAAGGACACATGTTTATGTCCTTTTAAAAATCTATTATTCTTTTCACTCTAAAAAAGATGGAAAAGTAAATTCCTTATTTCTTTCTACATCCTATTAAGTAAATTGGACTTTATTTTAGAATACTCATCCTCATTCAAAACACCTTTTTCATAAAGCCCGTGCATTTTCTCTACCTTCTGGATTATATTATCTTCATCTCCAAATTCCTCAACAATCTCAACCTTTTGACTTGATAGTTTCTTTTGCTTATCTATTGAAGCAGAAGCAATTGAGAGCTTCATGACCGACAACAAAATTATCCCAATCCCGGATAGAATAATTAATACTGAATAATAATATGAACTATAATATATATTAGACCCAATTTTATACAATATTTTATCAGTTGTTTGACTTAAATCAGTATAATAAAAATAAAAAAATGGAGACGAATAACTTCCAATAATCGCTATGGCTATTCCCAACCCAATAAATAGTATAGAAAATACTATCGTTATTACATCTTTTGCATCAACTTTATTTTTTTTCATTTTATATCCTCCAAATATTTTAAAAATCTAGTTTTTAAATAATCCTTTTGTGTGTGTATAAAGTATCCTCAATTATAATTACATGAAATCAAATAAGTCTGACTTCATTTTCAAATACTCTGTCTCTGTTAAAGCCCCTTTTAAATAAAGCTCGTGTATTCTTTCTAACTTTTGGAGCATCTTTTCCTCTTCAGTTTCATCTAATTTCTTAATTACTTTTTTGTCGTCTTGAGAGTTCTGCTTCTTGTAAGCAAAACAAGATCCTATAAAGATAATACTTGAAGTTAACAACGTAATTGTTGATATAACAACTACTGCTATTCCGATGGCTACTTCAATTAAATAATAAATACTCCACAATGCTTCAAATATCTCTTTCTGGTTATTTAAATTGACCATCCCCTCTAATTGAGATAAATACTCCTGATCTCTTCCAGAAAAGGTTCCATCAGTTATCAAGGCGCCAAGAATAATCCCAGTTATGCCAACCATGATAAAAAAACAATAATAAAATGCTTTTGATTCTTGATTTTGCAAATATTCCTGTTTTGCCCATATTTTTCTCCTTTTTTTATGAAATCTATTTATCTAGTTACATATCTTTATTTGGCTATTAAATATTTCAAATAACAATTCCTAAAAATTAAATTGTTTTAAAAAACGTTTATCTAGGCCTTGTTTTTGTCCATGAAGGTGTCATACATCTCGATAAGAGATTTGGGAATGCTGGGTTTAATTTTTTCAAATGCTTTTTCAAACATTTCTCGGGTAAGGGGTATGGCGTTTGGAGAACCAGTCTCTTCTATCCTTGAAAGTGCTAGTCTGCAAGATTCCTCTATTATTCCACAAATATCTGCTGCTGAATAAAATAAGGTCGCCTCCTCAACTATTCCCATTTCAGTTTCTACCACCTGAGCCTTTTCAGTCATTGCCAAAATATCCCCATAAGTTATATCATCTGCAATTTTAATACCTTTGAGTTTTTGCTCTATTATTGCTAGTTTTGCCCCTTTGTCTGGCGGTGGAATCTTCACAATATGTGAAAATCGCTTGTATCTTAAGTAAGCTGGATCAATCTGGTCGGGACGGTTTGTAGCCGCTATCATTATTCTCTTTGCACCATTGACTCCAAACCCATTCATCCTTTGCAAAAGCTCGGTAGTAACCGCTGATTTATAATCTTTTGTATCTTGCGTTCTTTTTGAGAAAATGGATTCGCACTCATCTACAAATAATATAGCTCCATCCGTGCAAGCATCCATTTCCTGGAAAATCTGTTTTACTGCCTGCTCTGATTCACCAACGTATGATTTATAAATGTCAGCGGGAGTGACTATAAAAAGAGGTAGTCTCATTGCATTAGATATGGCTTCTGCAAACATAGTTTTCCCAGTTCCTGGAGGTCCATACATCAGCATACCTAAACCACCTTCAAGCTTATAGTATTTTACAAGATCTTCTCTTTTGGCCATAAACATAAAACTCTTAACCAAATTTTTAACTTCATCAAGACCTTTAACATCATCAAATGTGGTTTTAGGAATTTTTCCTTTTATAACTGAGCCGTAAAGAGTGGCTTCATCAGACAGCTTAGAGTGATAGATTTTGTAATCTTCTCTCTCTTTTGAGTCAGTTGTACGCTCTGAAATGGCTTGAGCTAGTTGAGCTGCCTTAACATAATAGTTCCGGAAGGAGGCTTTTACTTCTTCTTTTATTGCCGAGCGATCGGGGTTCTTTGCTTTTAAATCCCTAATCTTATTCGTAGTTATAGTAAACTCTTTTATTAGTTCTTCGTAGCTTTTCTGAGCTTTTTCTGTGCCCGAATCCTTTCCCAAATTTGACATTAAATCCTCCTATCCAACTATATCGTCTATTCCGCCTGTTGGTTTTCCACCCGAGGAATCATCGGAGGAATTATTTTTGTTTTCGACATCAGGTTGAGGAGAAGACAATCCTCTTTCTTTCCTTCTCTCTTCAATAATTTTATCGGAGGAAGAACTAAAAAATTGCTTGTTTTCAGCGACAGCATTAAGTCCCGCTTTCTTTTTTCGAGATTTCTCTTGATACTCTTTTTGCTTTATGCTTTGTTTCTTGATCTTGTAACTCAACTTGCCCAAAGATTCTTGAAGGCTTTGGGAAATATTAGTCATTGCCATAGCTGAATCCATTACCGCTCTCATTCTGCCCCAGTTGTTCTTCATAAATCTCTTCATTTTTCTCTTATCTTGCCATCTTCTCAGAAGAGTATATTTATCTTCCTTAGATACGTTCATCATTTCGTACATGAACTTCATAGTGTCGTCTATCAAAGATATGGTAGAAGACACTGTCCCCAATGCTTCTTGCATATCTAACATGGTATCGGCAACATCCTTAAGAGGAACAACTAAATCCACAAAAGTCTTAAGCATTTGTGTCCGGAAATGGTCAGGTCCCAACTTAGCTTCAGCATCTAAATAATTGTCCACTAATCTAGATATGCTCTTTTCCGAATTCTTTTTCTTTATCTTCAGCTCACCAGCTTGAAGATTCTTTTCCATTTCCGATTTAGGTGCCTGCACCTGCCTGCTTCGCATATTTTCACTCATATTTTTCTCCTTGTTCCATATATCCTTATTGTATTATATTAAACCACTTTTTGTTTATATTCAATATTTAGCATTCAATGATGTTTCCTCCGCATTTTGCTATCTTGCAGAATTTATTTTATTTCATTTTCTTGAAAGTACAAATCCTTCAAGTGCTTTTTTAAGTTTCACTTTTTCAGCATGATTATTGGTTGCCCAATCGTATGCAAATATCCGATATAGATTCCACCCTCTACTTTCTAATGTATCTGGATACCTCACCGAAGAATCAACGTAATCTTCGATTCCCACATAATTCTCAACCATTAAACCAAGTTGAGCAAATGATAGGTCTTCAGAAAGAATAGCGATAGGTATTCTTATCGAATTATCTGTAACCCCATAATTAATTATTATCCTTTCTCTGCTAAGGCCTAATGATTCTAAGTATTTTGCAATATCTAAAACTAAACCTTTTTCTATTTTTGTAGAGACAAAATTTGATTCAGATAATCTTTCTGCCATTTCAAGGTAATCCCTAATGTAAGCCACCGATGAATTGGTCGGGATATCCTCATAACCTATTGAATGCACCAAAAAAATTGAATCTTGAGCCCTCGTTACAGCAACATTAAAAATTCTCTCTCCTAAATTACCTCTATTCAGTTGCCCGAATGTTTGTCGCACTTCCCCACTTTCATTACGGCCATACGTTATAGATAATATCATTGTATTAATTTCTCTTCCTTGAACCTTCTCAATTGTTTCTAAAAAGAAAATCTCTTTGCCATCTTCCTTTGGAATAGATAGAGAAATATTTCTTTTTTTGCATAGTTCTTTATCTGCTGAAATATACTTTTCAATAAGCGCTTGCTGTTTTTCGCCGAAAACAACAATGCCAACGGATTTTTTCAATCCCTTGCCTTCCTCATAATTTTCTTCAAAGTGAGATCTTAATATCTCAAGAACTTTTTTTGCCTCTACATCATTTTCCCCTGCAGAACTTGTGCCGTTTACCCGCACATCTTTAATTCCGACTTCATCACTTATTGGGAATACAGCAGGGAATGTCTTCATTTTGGGATAATATTTATGGAGAGAATATGCAATTAAACTCTCTGTTTTGCTTCTATAATGGCATATAAGTTCTTCTATGGGAAAAGCATTATTAACTACACATAATTCCATAGCCGAAGTAATAGGTTCCATCCCCTCTTCTAAAGTATTTACTGAATTCTTCCTTACAAAGTGTTTAATCGGAGGCATCTGCCATTCATCCCCAACTATTACGCACTGTTTTGATCGGAACAAAGAGGGTATAAGATATTCAGGTGATATTTGACTGGCTTCATCAGCTATTAATACATCAAAATTATTATATTCCTCCCTTCTTAAAAGCAAGCTGACCGTTGAAGGAGACATTACAAAACATCTCTTTAAAGACAATATTGCTTCTGCTTTTTCCTTGAAAAACAAACGACATACCTTGTACATGCTTCTGTTTGTCCTTAGAAAATCGTATAACTCGCTTTTCTTGTTTATCCTAGCTTCCGATAGTTCTGCTACACTCTTAACATTTAGTTCCAACAATCTGGCTTCAGCTTCTTTATAACTATTAAATAAGCTGTTTATTCTTCTTCCAAACAAACTATCATTGTCTCCGAGTGAGGAGATAATCGCTGAAATAAGGATACTATAATAGCTTCTTTCAAAAATATCTCCAATCGGGTGATATTTGCAATCTTCCCTCTCCCCAGATACGAACGGCCGGAAAAATGCGCCTATATCTATTGGAGGTACTTTTTTCGTAAGATTTTCAAACTCTATGCAGGCGTCGGCTAGTGTCTTGTCTGAAACAAGAGAACTAAATGTCTTTAAGTCGCAAAACTTTGCTTCTCCTTCTTTTCTATAATATTCAGAAGGCAAGAATCTCTTGGCAAACTCAAATAAAGAGTCTAGAACTTCTTTAAATTTAATTGTTTTATTAACCTCTGTAAGTTTTTCTGATACCGATTTCACCCTTCCATAAAAATTATCTTCGATTGAATTTTGTTTAGAGCCCTCCGGGTCAGTCAAGGAATTATCCATTAAATTTTTAATTTCTATAACTGCATTTACAAAAGCTTTACATTCGGCAAAAGTTTCTTTATCTCGGGGTTTAATATCTATCCCTGTAATACTACGGACTTTATCAGATATCTTCTTCATAATCCGATAAATATCTCTTCCTCTGTATATTTTATCAAGTTCATAAAGAGAAAGAGTTGAATAATCCTCTAACCCTAAATGCTCTGCTGCTCTCTCTATCTCAGGAAGTAGAGAAATCATGCAATCGTAATATACTTTTGCCTCCTTTTTCTTGTCTTTTTTAAACATTGATAAAAATCTATGTAAAGTAGTTGCTTGCGAAGGGCTTATTTGAGTAATTAGGGTCCGGCTAATATCGGAAAGGCATTTATTTGCTTCTTTTTGATAATTAATATAGTTAAAAGCACTATCTGTGCCTTTTATTATTACCTCAAAATAACCTAAAATGTCTTTATTTAAAAACTTCAGAAGTTTTTTCAGAGATGACTTACCTCTTAAATCAAAATTCTTTGGCTTATCTATTTGAGAAATTTCCTCGTACTTCAGAAATGCTTCCTTTGCTTCGAAAAAGATATTTTCATTTTTCCTATCCTCTAGTTCTTCCTTTCTGAACACAATGGCTGCTTTTGATCTTGTCTCTTCTATTAGATCTTTTAATTCTACAAATCTATCAAGCGTCTCTATCACTTTATGAAGGGAAATGTCGCCGGAAAAAATACCATTTGCTTGATTATATATATTTATGTCCTCTTTAAGAGCTTTTATGAATCCAATAGGAAGATTTAAATCTATATCATCACTAATTTCAAATTTTTCTTCATCAAAAAGATCTATGAAGCCTGGGGCAAGACTCTCAGCATACTCAATATCCTTGATACCCTTTTTTAATCCATCTAATCCTTCGGTAAGGATTCCTCTAAGTGGGGATAAATTGTCTATAGAAAAAATGGAAGAATACTTATCGTTATACTCGGTTAAGCTATATATCGCCTTTAGAGACAATCTTTTAATCAAAAAATACTCATCTGTATCTTTAGAAAACTGTTTTATCAAAGAAAAAAGGGAGTTTGAAATGTTCTTACCTTCCGAAATAGCTTCTTCTTTAGGTTTCTCAGCAATTCCCAACCAGGGTATGGCTGAGGGGGTAATACTGAACCCTTCTGTAATTTTTGTGAAAATTTCCCCAGCTCTCTTTACCCTTTCGAGCATGGATAAATAATCACTGTAAGAACATAACAATACATCGTTTGGGGAAGTAAATTCCAGGGGTTCAATTTCGCTATTTTTTAAAAGGTTGTCTATAACCCCGTATATACTAATATCTGACAATACTTCCTTGCCAAACATATTTATATAGTATTTTCTCATTTCCATAAGAGCCGTATTCTTTTTATCAAGCACGCTCTTTCTTTCAGAATCATAGTTCATACTATTTTCCGAAACTGTATTTTCGAGAACCTCAACTAATGATTTATGTATCCCTGATACATTTATTTTAGCGGCGTCAGCCTCATTTTCGTAATCCAGCCTAAGAACAAACTTTTGAATTTCTCTAGGTAGTTTCCGGCACACTTCACCTAGCGCAGAAAGTTTCTTAGAAACAAATAATATTCTCTTTCCCTCGGCAAGTAGAGTGCTTATCATATTCGCTATTGTCTGAGTTTTTCCTGTCCCCGGTGGACCTTTTATTAAAAGGCTTTCACCCTTCAAAACCCGAGCTACAATTCTTTCTTGCACTGAGTCATAAGGGAGAACAAACAAAGGTGGGGAACTGAGAGATTTCTGCATCTCTTCGGTTTTCTCTCCTAAGTACATTCTTCTGATAAGCTTGTTATTTAATATTTCCTTTTTATTCCTCTTAATGTCATAGTACATAGTAACATCGTCGTGGCGATAAGTAGATATAGCAACAACATCTTTCTCTACCAAGATCATATCCTGGCTATCTTCACTTTTACAACCTTCGATATAACTTGATAAACTATATAAGTATTTAAGAACATCAAAACTTTTCAAATCTACAGGACTATCAATATCCTCAGATGGAAGGGGCATTTTTTCGGCATTATAGTCCCCAAATGTCTGTCTGAATTTATGATAAAAACAGGGGTTAAAATAAACTTCATCATCTACAAACTCTATTGAAATTGGTTGAAAATCTCCCGTTCTAAGCAGCTTTATTGGAAATATTAAAATTGGAGACCTAAATGTTTGCTGGGTATCTTCCCCTAGGGTCAATGTCCATTTAATGCTCCCAAGCGAAAGAAAAACCGGGTTATTTCCCTTAGCTGTAGTTTCTTTAATGGCACTATCTACGAACTTATTAAGTTCACGAGGGTCATTATTTCCATTAATATTTATCCAATCATATATGTTTATTTGATTACCGAAGATATTCTCATTATCAGATAGAGAACTTTTCCTAAGAGTGGTTGTCCCAACTTTTCCTATTTTTTCCTTTATGGTCTCATAAACATCATAAGAAAGGGACTCAACACCTTCTTTTAGCAATAAAAAGCAAGCTCCTCCCCTTCCCGAATTCAAGTCTATAAGCTTATTTGAGCTTTCTTCGTTGATATGTAAAAGTTCTATTAAATATTTATCAATTGTATCCATATATTCCTTTATTTTGTTGCTAGGCAATTATTTGCCTATTTAACTCTCATTTTTTCTAAAATTCCTCTATTGGTTTAAAAGACAGCGAAATTCTATTCTAATTGGGCCATAGACCATCTTTCTCCAGCGGCAATAAGGGTATCAGCCTCAAATATTCTTGCATCGGCCTCAAAACACTGAACATAATATGCATCCTTATCTTTCACTAAATCAATATACATACCTTGGTTAATTTTCCATTCTTTAGCTCTGGATCGGGATATCCCTAGTTCTGTAAAATGCCAATCTTTCCAACCAGTATTTATAATTGTATGCTGAAAGGAATGAAACATTTCATGACAAACACAAGTAAACGCAGCCGTGAAATCCCTCATATCTTCGAGTCTGTACTTAATGACAGCGCCCCCATCACAACAAAGACCCATTGCGCCTTCCTTGGGGAAATTTTTCTTTTCAATAACCTGAACATCAGGATCAAACTCGGTATTAATAATTTTTGATAGCAGTTTAGAGGCTCTTGTTAATCTTATCGTCAAATCTTCTTTTTCAATTGTTGCTAGAATGTTCCCATTCTCCCCATTTAAAAGGCAATATTTAACGCAGAGTCCTGCCTTTTCTAAAAGAGAAAAATTCGGGTTATCTAGAATTCTTCGGATATTTTTTTCATCATACTCCCTTAGAATGTCGTAATCATAAGGAACTCCTACTCTTTTTTCCCTTTTTAATCCGCTATCCTTAATTACTTCCCCCCAATCTAGATCAATTAATTGATCCTGGGAGGGAAGGTCTGATAAATATATTAGAGCTAAAGCTTTATTCTGTTCCGATATATACCTTGCTTTACTTTTCCACTTTTCTCCGTCATATGCAGTATAAGTAATAACTAGTTCGTTAAAGCCTATAAAACCCATAAACTTACACTCTTTTTTTACAAACTGAACATCTTCTTCATTATTAATAATTTTTAACCCTTTTAGTTCTTCTATTATTGGGTTGAAAAAAGGGAGAGTAAAGTAACTATAGCTAATAGAGGGCTTATTCTCTGCTTCTAAAAAAAACTCTGTTAATTTTTTGTACACGATCTTGCATCCACTTTTGTCATGAATAAAAACAGTTATTCCAAGGATTTGTAGCTCATAAATATTTTTTATTATTTCTTCCTCTATGCTGGATGCATTTAAATAGTTAATAAGGAGCAGAAATCTACATTTATCCCTGAGTGATTCGAAAATATATTCCCTTGTTGTCTTGTTGTTTTTAGAGAGCTTTTCAAGGTCCATAACACTCCCCAATAAATTATTCCTGAAAATATATGAATCAAAAAGAAACTCTACTTCCTCTTGGAAAGGTGATAATATAACCCTAATTTTTGCCTCAGCTTTTTCCTCATCGAGCAATCTAGAATAGTATTTATAGTGTCTATACTTAGTTCTAGAAATTGTATTGATTACCTCTCTTATCGCGGGTCCATAAATGTTGTTTTCAATATCTTCTTTTTGATTAATTATTATCCTTATCTCTCTATCTAAAATTTCAGTTATCTTCTCGGAAAGGGAATAAAAGGAAACTTCCCCAAAAAGCTTTTCATAATTTTTAGTTTTATTTAAAGCTTTTTCTTTAATTTTTTCTATTTTCTTGGCGGAATTTTTGAATTCTTTTATCTCCGCTGAAATGGGTTGCCCTGAGGCATCTATGACTTCCTCACGGCAAGAGATTGCCTCCCTAAAAAAACTTCCTAGCTCCTCTAAAAATACTTCAGCCTTATTCAAAAGTGCCCTTGTGTTAACCAATTCTAATGTTTCTTTTTTTAACGCTTCTTGTAGAACGCTTAACTGTTTCTTAGCAAAATTAAACTCTTTTTCGGTACACTTACCATCAAAGTAGGACAAAAGTGCAAATTTAATAGAAATCCGATAGATTAGTCCGGTAGCATTATCTTTATTTTCTCCAATAAGTTTTTTGCCCTCCAACATAGAAAATAACTCATCCCGAGTTTGCCTAAGCTCCGTACTATCCAAGGATTGATAGTATACTGTATTAATTCGATTAATCTCGGTTGGATAATGCATATTAATCAGTTGTCATTGGAGGTAAGAGAAACTATATCCTTTAGAGCAGTGTTCTCCTCTCTTACCGGCTCTCTTGTTCCCCCAGTATTTCTTTTTGCCTCTCTCTCCGCTTGTCTCTCTTGTCTTCTCTTCTCTGCTTCTGTTGTCGGATTCTTAATCGGATCTTCTTTAATTGTTCCTTTCTCTTCCTCCTCTAAAAGTAGTTCATCCAACCCATCCACGATATCCCTTAACACTTCAGATCTATCAAGCACCGTTTTCTTTGCCGCAAAGAGCATATTATCAATGGTGTCGATGGCCTCTGATGAGGGAGAAGAGTTGAGAATTTGAAGAAAGTCATTAAAGTTTATGTGAGAAAAAATATCATAGAAATAATATGGTGACTGGGTTCTAAAGAACTGATAAAAGGTATTCAATATCTCGTAGTTGTCCATTATTCTCTTGGCAAACCTGAACTGCCCTTTGATGCTGGATAGAATCATCGATCTTGTTTTTATTGTTCTACTAATATCCGACTTCTCATCTTCTAGTTTTTGAATTTCGTCATCAGCTTCAACTAACGAACATATACCGTTATCAACTTTTTTATCCCATTCCTCTATCTCATCGTCAATTTTTGCTAATCTTGTTTTTAAAGATTTAACCTCTTCGGATAGTTTTTCAACCTCTTCCGAGTCCTTCTTTTTTTGAGTCAAGAGAGCAAAAAACTGGTTTGCTGTTTCTTCTAAAGGTTTAACTTTAAGGATTACTGAAAACTCATCCTCAATAAACACAGCCCCATCTTCTTCTTTGAATCTATCCCTTTTTTCAGGATACTTAACTATAGCTGCCCAGGAAGATGCATCCTGAATTGCCATATCTAAAAATCTTTCGTTGGTTTTTGTGATCAATTTGTTTTTTGCACTTTCTCTCCAGGCAAGAAGACCTCCTTCTTTAGGAGAACCTACGATTTTATATGCTAAATCGTTTGCATTTTTTGATCTAATATCGATTACCGATGAAACAGTATCGTATAACGTTTCCAGTTTTGAAAGTGCTGATTCAAAGATGCTTCTATCTATATGAGAGTTTTCATCTTGGGCAATTATTTTAATGCCTTCTATTGTTTCCCCCACATATCTTAGTGTCTCTTCTCTAATGTCCATTTCCAACCTCCTTATCGGAATAATATTGTTATATGAGTCAATTTCATTTTCTATTTTACCCACCTTAACTTTCGCCTTATCATCTATAAGCGTGGCCCATACTTTAGCTATTTCAACAGCCAGTCCTTTTGTGTCGCTATTAATGCCCACATCGGCGAAGACGTAATCCATCAATTTTTCCATTACATCGCCCGCTTTTCTTCCGAGTTCTTTACATAGCTCGGAAGCATAGTCAGGACTTTCTAATAAAGAGTAAAACTTTTTAGGCACAATTATTTTGTTAGTGTCAAAAAAATCAATCACTCTTTGTATTCTTCTGTTCTCTGTTCTATCTACCATTCTTATTCTCCCTCGCACATTTTAATTAGAGTTTCTATCGTTTGATCGTAATCATTCTTTTTTAAACAAAAATATATATCATCTTCCGAGAAAACATACCTATTCGTAAGGTTTTTCACTATCATTTCCATTATATACTCATTATCTCTCTTTGTGAGCGACTTGTAGATCTTTACTGGGGCTTTCCATTTCAAGTACTTGAGATTCAACCCTTTTCCTGTCTTACAGAAGAATAGAAAATGAGATTCTTCCTTGTTTTGGGCAAGAGCCTCCAGCTCTTTTTCAGTAGATATCTTTCTAAAGGATCCTCTAGCTTCACTATTATTATATGCTTCAGCCACAAGTATTGTTACCAAACCATCAGAGATGTTACTCCCAAGAGTCTTTTTCACATTATTTTTTGTAAAGTAACTCTTTTCAATAAGTAATTTAAGTTGTTCAGGATTTAAAAGAAAAACTCCAAAAATTGGGGGAGAAGAATAATCACTTTGTGGACAAATATACGAAAAAACTGTCTCTATGTTCAATCCCTCTTCAAAAGATGTGTTTTTATTATTTAAAGGAATCTCAGTTTCTCCCAACTCTTTAAGTTTATTTATTATTCTAGTCTTAACATCACTTAAATTATATGCCCTTCCCAAGACTTTTGCTGCACTATTTTCATTTAAGTTGTTTAATATGTTGAAAGCATTTATTCCTGCCGTCTTTTTTAGTTTTATAAACTCGGAATCGGGAAGATTATTCACTTTCTTGTCATTTTCTCCCGCTTTTATCGAGGCATTTTTATTAAACAAAACAGCATTGAAAAAAATGTACGCCTTTCTCATCCTTTCTTCGGTAGTGCTATTAGGATCAACATAGCCATTTTGATGATAATATCCTAGATTGACCAAAGCATATGGGTTATATGAAAAAGCAGCTTCCTCACAAAGATTTATTGCTTTTTTTAAAGCATCATACCTCTCAGTTCTATCCACATTATTTTTATTTAACAGCCACTGCTCGTTGAAAATCAGCTCGGACAAGACAAATTTTTCATTGTTTTCGGCGTCAACCACCAGCTCTGACTCTTCACTGGGATAAATGCTTTGTTTACAGTGTGGACAATGCCAGCTTCCGTTAAACAATTCTAAAGGTTTCTCATAAAATTTACCGCACGCTTTATTGGTGCATTGCATATTTGCCTCCTCTAAGCCTCAATTATAGAGTAATTCTGCTCATACCCCGTGAATGTGTAATTATTACTTGTATATAAAACTTTAACCTTATAACTCCCCACCTGTGTCGGGGCTGATAAAAGTTTTGTCGTTCCCTGATAGTATTCATATCCAGTAACAGTTACTCCTGTCTCGTAGCTCTTTCCACTAAGCACAACTGTAGGCTCAATGGCGCTCCCGGTATATTCAAAAGAAGAGCCAGTCCACTCAAAAACTTCTGCCTTCTTA
>JAQVQU010000036.1 GCA_028701415.1 Clostridia bacterium
ATTAATAACGACAAGAAAAAAATGTAATTTTATACAATATTTCCCTTGCATTTTTTAACTTTTAAAAACCGGCAATTCGCTTAATTATGAAAGAATTTTCCCCAAAAAGATAATACAGTATGGGTTTTTCTTAACTACTAGAATCGTTTTTGACTCTATTTCGGAAAAACTCTTCCCATATCTCTCTTGTGAGCTGTTCTTAAAAAAGCAACTTCTATGATGTCTTTGACTCTTTTTTCGGCCTTTCCTTCTCGGATATATTTGTCTATTTCTTTGTACGTGATTCCCATATCTGCTTCATCTGTTTGCCCATCAAAAAGACCTGCGGAAGGAGCTTTTTTTATAATCGATTCAGGACATTCAAGAAATCTCAACATCTCGTAAACTTCTGAGACTGTCATATCTCCGATGGGATTGAAATCATAAGCCCCATCCCCCCATTTTGTAAAATATCCCATAGTTCTCTCGCTCAAGTTTCCCGTACCAGCAACTAAGCATCCCTCTCTCTGAGCATAATTATAAAGCACTATCATCCTCAGTCTTGGATTTATATTTTCATATGCTATTTCCTTTTGGTTATCCGACAAGCAAAAAAGCCCATCTCTAAAAACTTGCTTGATTGGAGATAGATCTACTTCAAGAGTCTTAATCCCGTATTTTTCATTTAATAATTTGGCATCATCTCTGTCATGCAAATAATTTCTCTTTGAGTCACACGGCATTATAATCCCAATAACATTTTCACAAGCTTTTTTACATAGAATTCCTACCAACGCACAGTCTTTCCCTCCGCTCATACCCAAAACAACGCCTTTAGCGGATGCATCTTTAATGACCTTTTTTATCCAGGCGACTCTTAAATCAATTTCTCTTTTTATATCCATTTTTACCTCCAAGACCTCTTGATAAAAACTACTTTATTTCCCATTCAATTGGCGACTTTCCAAGAGATAGCAAAATCTCATTAGATTTGGAAAAATGCTTGCATCCAAAAAATCCATAATATGCGGAAAGAGGGGACGGATGCGGAGCCTCCAGAACATAATGCCAGGGGTTTAAAATAAGAGATTTCTTAGCTCTTGCCGGGGCTCCCCAAAGTAAAAAGATAACAGGATCTTTTCTATCATTAAGTAGAGAAATAACCCTATCAGTTAACATCTCCCAACCCTTACCTTTATGAGAAAGAGGGCTTCCCTCTCTTACTGTAAGGATAGCATTTAAGAGAAGGACCCCTTGGTTCGCCCAGGATATAAGGTATCCATTTTTTGGTATTTGGATACCTAAATCAGCATTTATCTCTTTATATATATTTTTTAAAGAAGGTGGAATCGGGACTCCTTTTTTTACAGAGAAACATAGTCCATGAGCCTGGCCTTTTCCATGATAAGGATCTTGCCCAATGATTACTATCTTTGTGTCACTATATGATGTATATACTAAAGAGTTGAAAATATCATACATATTTGGATATACATTATGTTCCGAATATTCCGAACTTAAAAAAGATCGAAGTGACTTATACCAGTCGCTTAAAAAGCAATCTTTTAATAGAATATCCCATTCATTTCCGATGTTAACCAATGATCTGAACTCCTAGTAATAATATAGTTAATTTTGAATCTATAAATCTTATCAGCTTCTTCCCCTCGTAATTCTTTCCACGAGTTGTACTATTAACTTATATGCATATATCAATAGCGTATCATAAATGATAAATAAAACTACAAAAATTAAATTCAATGTTAAGTAGAGGGCTGAGCCAGATAAGTAAAGACCTATTTTAGACAAATCAAGAAAGAATATTTGTGTAACATAGTATAAAATAAAAAACACCAAACAAGAGTAAAATATCTTTATAACATATGATAACCATAAAGGCAATTTTAACCTTTTTTTGTATATAGCTACAGAAAAAATAGTATAAGCCCCACCAATCATAACAAAGGGAATAATATGAATATTAGCGAAAATCCCACCAAGCAAACAAACTGCGACATACGAGAGAATTGACTCTCTATAATACTGCTTTGAAAGGGGGATCATCAAACCAAAAGCCGCCAATATATTCAATGATAAGGAAATCTGGGATATATAAAAGGACGCTATTATCGAGCCTAATGATACTGCTGCACCTATTCCAGCAAATGCTATTTTATTTCCGTTAATTCTTTTTTTCATAATAAAGAGGTCCCGGACTCGAAATTATTAATTGTATTATTAACAACAGCTAATTAAATCCCCACCCATGCATTCACAACAGCAATCAGCAAGACACAGGCCAGAGCAGACATCCATTATACCACATCCCCTAGTCTGTCTATATGCATCCTCTGGTCTTCTGTATGAACGATCTCCCGTAGCTTCCCTTGCATAGTACTCAGTCCTTTGAGAGCCAGGTTTTCCATCTATTTTCATTTCTATTCTGTTTAAAGCAGTCGCATAGCTATTATTACCAGGGTCGAGATTAACTGCTTGCCTTAAGTCATCTCTTGCTGAGGTAAGGTCATTCGAGGCATAATGAATTATAGATTGTAAATAATACCATCTAGCAGATCTATCCGAGATATCATTTAGCACTTCCTGTGCTTCGCTATATCTCTTCGCTTTTAATAAAGTATCCGCTCTTTCATATTCATCCCCAATTACTCCTGAGTTAATTGTTTTAGTCGCGGCAACAATATCCTGAGCATCCCTATAAGCCTGGTCTAATTCATCTAATCTTGCACATGCCTCTGCGCCCTTCTCTCCGGGTTCAAATCTCATGCTTTCATATTTTGACCTAGCTTTTTTATAGGCTGCATAGAGCTCATCTGTATCTGCGTTTTCTGATACACCTAAAATTATAAAAGGGTTTTTTTGCATTTGTTACCTCTATTCTCAAGTACTTGATCGGTACGGGCCTGCAACCCCAAATATATCACATTGGAAAGGGGCCCCTCCGAAATTGTTATATCCATTGTATCATAAGAATCTTTAATTTTACTAATATAGTCGTTAAGATTAGCTCGAACCATTTTTGTTAAATCTTCGACTTTCTCCTCGGTAAGTTCCTGGTCTATTATCATTGGATTGTATGATTTGCTTCTGTAGTCCTTCCAAAGATCATCATAAGCATCTATTAAATATACCCATCTTCCCAGATTCTTACAAAAAATATCGAGTGGTTCATCATATCCAGGACAAGCTTCTTTCCCAACCTCGGACAACATCTCTGCAGATTTCTCTATTAATTCTGAAAGAGATCCTTTGTTTTTTTGTATTTGCTCAAAATCTTCATATATTTTGGAAATAACTGAATCGAATCTTGGAAGGCGTCCTGCTGCCTTTTTATATTTTGCTCTAATATAATCTTTAGCTATCTTTTTCTTCCCACTATCCTCATCCAAAATGTCATCTTGAAGCTTATAATATCCTAAAATTGTATTAATATCGACTATCTTACCCTGAAGTTCATCGTGCTTTAAGATAGCGAACTTCTTTCCAATCGGATGGATTAAACACCTCCCCATTTCCGCATCAGGCTTAATTTTTGCATAATTATGAGCGAGTATACTCAGCATTACAATGTCATAATTCACAGATAAGCGCATTAACTGTGGATTGTTCTTGCCTATACTTTTACATAGCCCACAATAATAGGCTCTATACTCAGCATAATCTTTTATGAGCATATTAGGTTTATCTGCTGTAATATATCCGAACAAAATGTCCCCCAAAAAGGATAGCTAATCCCTACTAATTCAACGAAGGTCTTTCTATTAAGCCTATTTTTTTCTTCACCTTAGCGATAGTTCTTTCAGCAAGAGACGCAGCTTTTGAGGCACCTTGAGTGGCAATGTTAAGCAAGTAAGTCTTATCTTGCATAAGTCTTTCGTAATCCTCTCTTACAGGACGCAGCTTTTCTATTACTGCTTCGGCAACATCTTCTTTGAATTTCTTATACCCCGCATCGTGATATTCACTAACCAAGGCATCAATACTCTTATCGGTCATCGAGCTCAAAATTACAAGTAAATTTGATATACCTGGCTTATCATCTCTGTATTCTACGACACTTTCCGAATCAGTGACAGCCCTCTTAAATTTACGAGCAATACTATCTGGGCTTTCAATAATGGACACGGCTGCATCCGGGTTTGGATCTGACTTGCTCATTTTTGCTAAAGGATCTTGAAGAGAAAATACCTTATTTCCCTGTTTCCCTAAATATACCTCAGGAATCGTAAATGTTTTCCCATATATATTATTAAACCTTTCGGCGATATCTCTAGCTAATTCCAAGTGCTGTTTTTGGTCTATTCCCACAGGAACAACGGATGCTTGATAGAGCAGTATATCCGCAGCCATAAGGACTGGATAATCTAACAGGCCAACATTAATGTTGTCAGCATTCCTCTTGGATTTTTCTTTGTACTGCGTCATCCTGCGTAATTCACCAAGATATGAATAACAGTTTAGTATCCACGTTAATTCTGCATGCTGATGAACATGGGATTGAAAATATAGTATAGATTTTTCAGGATCTAACCCGCAGGCAATGTATTGGGCATAGAATGAGAGTGCCCTACTTCTATATTCAACGGGGTCTTGTCTGACTGTAATAGCGTGCAAATCAACTATTGAATAAATAGAAAAATAATCTTCCTGTATCTTAAGCCAATTATTTATGGCACCTATAAAATTTCCTATCGTCAGTATTCCAGTTGGTTGTATTCCGCTATACAATACGGGTTTCTTTTCCATACTAATCTCCGAAATAATTTTTTTATTTTTTCTTATCCGCTACAATTGATAAAATAGTTTCTTCAGCTTCGCTGACTTTTACAACCTTATCATGAATAATGGGCATCATGTCAAGTTCTAAGAGCTCTTCGGGGACTTCTGTCATAGTATAATCATGTAGTCTCTTAAGTGCATTCATGGGATCTTTCTCATTATTGCCAGTAAGACATCTATATACATCCTTAGCAAACTTATATGGGCTTGCGGTGGATACTATAACCGATTTAGTCTTATCCTCCGTATCAAAGATATAGTCGGAATACACGTTAGCAGCTACCGCTGTATGAGGGTCCAAAACATAATCATACATCTCGTAAAAAGCATTTATTCCTTCCTCAGTGTTCTCTTCATCGGACATATACGCAGCAAATCCAGAAAATCCATCCTTTATCTTTTCAAAGTCAATAGCATATGAACCTTTTTCTTTTAGTTCTTTCATCAGCACTTTAATATATTCAAAATCCCTTCCAGATAATTCAAACAATAGTCTCTCTAGATTAGAAGAAATAAGAATATCCATTGAAGGACTCATAGTTTTATAGAAGGGTCTATTCGCATCATATTTTCCATTATTAAAAAATTCAGTTAGAACATCGTTGGAATTGCTTGCAACAATTAATTTATTAATAGGAACACCCATTTTTTTTGCATAATATGCAGATAATATATTCCCAAAATTTCCAGTTGGAACAACAAAGTTAATTTTTTCTCCCAGCTTAATTTCCTCACACCCCAAAATATCTAAATATGCAGATACATAATAGACTATTTGTGGAGCTAATCTTCCCCAATTAATGGAATTAGCGGAACTCATGGTATATCCCATTTTTTCAAACTTTTCATTGATTTTTTTGTCCGCAAACATTTTTTTTACCAAACTTTGAGCTTGGTCAAAGTTACCCTCTATACCAATAAAGTGAACATTATCCCCTTCTGATGTTTTCATTTGAAGTTTCTGAAGTTCGGATACCCCTTCCGATGGATACACAATTATTATCTCTGTTCCTTCTACATCTTTGAAGCCTTCCGCCGCCGCCTTTCCGGTATCCCCTGAGGTCGCAACCAGTATCAAGGTTTTATTCTTTTCTCCTGCCTTTTGACGGGCAGAAAGAATTAGATGTGGTAAAATTGTAAGAGCTAAATCTTTGAAAGCATAAGTTGGGCCGTGAAATAACTCAAGTAAATAAAGATCATCGTCAATTTTTAAAATAGGGGCTGGGTCCCCATCAAAACGAGAATAGGCCTTTTCCGCATAGGATTTTAGTTCCTCTTTTGTATAATCAGTTAAATAAAGGGATAGAACCTCAACCGCTCTTTCTGAATAATCCATCGGCACCATTTTTTCTAGAAGCTCATTCGTTAATATAGGAAATGACGACGGGACATATAATCCACCGTCGTCAGCTATCCCTCTCAAAATTGCTGAGCCTGCCGAAATCGACAGGCCTCCGCGAGTGCTGATATAATCCATAACGATTCCTTATAAGTATTTTTTTATAAAATCTGGAAGTTCTTCTTCCTCACAAGATATTGTCAGAGTAAAAGTTGCCTCAGTTTTCTGAGAAATCTGTTCTAATTTCTCAAATAAACTTCTCATCTCTTGTATCGGTTTTCCAATCATTCTAGCAACCCCATCTACATAAAAAAATCTAATATCGTAGTTGGCTTCTAGCATTCCTGAGATAAAACCAATGAATCCGTCTTCCGAATTTATATTGTTTTCTTTTGAATTTGTGAACCTTATTTGATATTTGATTTCGTGAATATATCTTGCTGTGTCAGCGATAAAAACGATGTCGCCGAGTTCTTTGTTAATACTTTCGTTTGCCTGATCAATTATTGCCTTTGTCTTACCTGAACCCTTCGACCCGAATATTATTTTTATCATAAAAATCCTCTCAAAATATTGATATTACTATTCTAACATCTTTTAAGAAAATTTCAATACCTCATTTACCCTCAAGGATCCTTTTGCATTCTTTTTTATAGTAAAAAAATGATTAGTTCCTCTCCATGGGAAAGCGTTAGATCTTCCCATTAAGGTATTTTCTTAGCCTTATTGGATCGATTCTGTCCATAATATCAATAATTTCCTCATCCGACATAGAGGTAATACGTCCATCCGAATATAATGCTTGAACAATATCGTTAACTTGTGCTACTAACGGATCCTTTTTGTCAAGAGCCGAGTTTCCACTCAAATTAAAGTATGAATTGATCCAAAAAGCTATTCCAGCAAGACCAGAATGACTGTCTACGACTACTAATGGGGGTCTCTTAAGAATGGTTTGAGTATCAAAGATATTATATATTTCCTCATCCTTCAACAGCCCGTCAGCATGTATTCCCGCTCTTGTTACGTTAAACAAACGACCCACGAAAGGAGTACGGGAAGGGATCTTATATCCAATTTCGTTTTTGAAATAGTCTGCAATTTCGGTAATAACCGAAAGGTCCATTCCGTCAGTAGTTCCTCTTATTGCGGAATACTCTATAGCCATGGCTTCTAGAGGACAATTCCCCGTTCTTTCTCCTAGTCCTAACATTGAACAATTAACGGAACTTGCACCGTACAACCAAGCAGTCGTTGAGTTAGTAACTACCTTATAGAAATCATTGTGACCATGCCATTCTAATAACTCCGAAGGAAACTCCGAATAATGATGCAGTCCGTAAATAATACCTTGAACGCTTCTAGGCATAGCTGCTCCAGGAAAACTTACTCCATAGCCCATTGTGTCGCAACATCTTATTTTTATGGGGACTCCGCTCTCATCCATTATATCCTTCAATTTTGCTGCAAAAGGAACAACGAAACCATAGTAATCTGCCCTAGTAATATCCTCAAAATGACAACGTGGTTTAACTCCAGCGGAAATAGCATCCTTGACTATTCCCAAATACTTATCAATGGCCTGTTTTCTGGTCATATTCATCTTTTTGAAAATGTGGTAATCAGAGCAAGAAACAAGTATCCCTGTTTCAGCTACGCCCATTTCTTTCACCAACTGAAAATCCTTAGAGTTCGCACGAATCCAAGTGGTAACCTCTGGAAATTTCAGCCCTAGATCCTGACATTTTCTAACAGCTTCCTTATCTTTATCGGTATATATAAAAAACTCACTCTGCCTTACAAGCCCTTTGGGCCCACCAAGTTTCGAAAGCATTTTATACAAATCAACGATCTGTTGCACTGTAAAAGGAGCCGTTGCTTGCTGACCATCTCTGAAAGTTGTATCTGTCATCCAAATCTCTTCGGGGCACCTCATAGGAACATTTGTGAAGTTAAAAAGAATCTTTGGAATCTCGTTGTAAGGAAACATCTCTCTAAACAATCGCGGCTCCGGTACGTCTTGGAGCTCGTGGGTAAAATTGTGAGTCTCGAGAAGATTTACTTTATCATTGTAAAATACATGATCTTTCATTTTTATCCATCCTTCTTTGATTAAATTGAAGAAAAAATTGCTATATCGGGAAACTCCAGTCTATATTAACTTTTTCGAGTTTAATTGGTCTTTTTTTAAAAGAAAAAATTACAATTAAGAGTATTAATAATTGCTATATTATATTATTTAAAAATAGCACGCAAACGATATTTATATATTTCTTAAAAAATTTTTAGTAAAAATTCATTTTATGCATAATTATTATATATTATGCTAATTTTATACATTTTTTGCATAAAAGATACGAATTGTTTTGATAAAGTCTCCAATAAATACACCGGGGAAGTTCTATTCTTCTGATAGTTATTTATATATATTAGTATTTGACTAATATCTATTCTCCTTACCCCAAAAAATTTTAAATTATTCATATGTCTACACTATTGTATAGAAACACCACAAAAACAATTACTAAATGGGGTAAGAAAGAAAAGTTTCTTGTAAATTGGCCAAACGGTGCCATATTTTCTCAGAACATTTCTTTTAAAAAGACGGGTTATTCCTCTTCAGAACCAGCTAACTTAGCACTTTGATCGGCCAAAGACAATGCTTCAAGCATTTCGAATATATTTCCATCTAGAAAATCTGTTAGGCTATACATAGTTTTTCCTATTCGATGATCGGTAACTCTTCCTTGAGGATAGTTGTATGTTCTAATTCTCTCTGACCTTTCCCCCGTTCCAACTTGAAGTCTTCTGTTTTCCGAATATTCTTTGTCTTGTTTAGTTTTAGCCTGATCATAAAGTCTAGCCAGCATCACCTTCCAGGCCTTTTCTTTGTTCTTAATTTGCGATCTTTCGTCCTGGCACTCGACCACCAAGCCGGTTGGAAGGTGAGTGATTCTAATCGCGCTATCAGTTTTGTTTACATGCTGGCCTCCCGCTCCGCTAGCTCTATATGTATCAATCTTAAAGTCTTTATCATTAATCTCTACATCCGTTTCTTCAGGTTCGGGCAAAACTGCCACAGTTATAGTAGAAGTGTGGACCCTCCCTTGGCTCTCAGTCTCAGGAACTCGTTGGACTCTGTGCACTCCACTCTCATACTTAATCTTTGAATATGCTCCCTTTCCCTTAATTAGAAAGGATACCTCTTTTACTCCTCCTAATTCAGTCATGTTGAGGTTTATATCCTCATATGCCCAACCTAACCTTTCGGCAAATCTCTTATACATTCGCATTAGTTCAGTCCCGAATAAGCCAGCTTCTTCTCCTCCTGCTCCTGCACGAATTTCAATAATAACGTTCTTTTCGTCCATGGGATCAACCGGAATCAAAAGCCTTTTGAGCTCCATCTCTATGGCATCCCTTTTATCCCTTACTTCAAAAAATTCTGTCTCTGCTAAAGAGGCCATTTCCTTGTCTGCCTCTTTCATCATATCTTTGCATGAATCCATCTCTTCTGAAAATTTCAAGTATTCATTATATGCCTCAACTATTGGAGTAAGCTGACTATGTTCCTTAACTAATTTTCTCCATTCATCCTGTCTAGAGACAACATCAGGCAGTCCAATCAAATCATTTAACTCCTGATATCTCTCTTTCATTTTATTTAATCTTTCAAACATTTTTTACCTTCTCAATTTCTTTCTATGTTAATTTATTATTCAAATTTTTACCTAAAAACATTATCACATTTATTTCTCAGTGATTCTCCTTTGGCTCATGCCCATATTTAGCTATCGTTTTTGGGTATTAGTATTTCTTACAATCAAAACTCTTGGGATTTTCGGATTATTGTAATCCTCAATAATTTGTTTTTCACCAGGAAACATCTCAACTAAATCTTCCATCTGGCCAATCCCAGCCTCTAGTATAATCGTCCCTTCTTCATTAAGGTATTTAGAATAGTCCTCTGCTATTTGCTTGTATTTATCCAATCCTTCCTTTCCGCCATCTAGTGCTAGCAATGGCTCGTAACTCTTCACTTCCTCGTCCAGGTCTTTGATCTCTTCGGATGGAACATATGGAGGGTTAACTACAATTATATCGAATTTCTCCTTCAATTCCGAAAAAAGATCTGATTTTACTAAATTGGCCTCCACTCCATGAAGATTAACATTTTCCTTAGCTAGACTAAGGGCTTCCTCGCTAATATCACTAAGGGTCAATTTTACCCCCGATAATTTTTTTATAGTGATTCCAACAGCTCCTGAGCCTGTGCATAAATCCAAGACACTAACATTGTCTCCCTTTTTCTTAATCTCTTGCAAAGCCGCCTCAACTAGAATTTCGGTGTCAAATCTTGGAATTAAGCCTCTTTTATCAACGATAAAATCGAACCCATAAAAATTAGTTTTACCAATTGCATATTGCAAGGGCATCCCTGATTGTCTTTTCCTAGCTATTTCTTCGGCTAATTCTTGCTTTTCTGAAGGAACTTTCATGTTAATTGATAATTCGGAATGCTTATCTAACCCCAAAACATTTAATAAAATTATCTCAGCCTCTCTTTCTTTATCTTCATAGGAACCTTTTTTATTATTCGAAATAATCTCTGCAAGTTTCTTTTTGGATTTGACTATACTAGTAAAAATATTAAAAGTAGTTGTTTCTTTAGAAGGATCAGCTTCTAAACTTAATACGGAATTGAAGGCTGCGATCGCAACTTCAATCATTCTATCATCTGGTTCTTTTACCGTTAGCTTTTGAAGAAGCATTCCTGGTGCTTTAAAAATCTTTGTGAATAAATTATCAAATTTTGCAAATATTTTTAAGAATTCATAACATATTCCAGCAATAAAAGGCAAACAAGCAAGTCTTATTAAAAAATTATAGAAAGCATTTTCAAACCAGGGAAGTACGGATAAAACCATTATAGAAAAAACCATAATAAATACAATAAAAGTACTTCCACACCTATCATGAGCTGTTTTCATTGTCCGAACATTTTCAACAGTAAGTTCTAACCCATGTTCATAAGCACTGATTGTCTTATGCTCCGCTCCGTGGTATCTAAAAAGCCTTTTGATATCTTTCATTAAACTTATTAACAGAATATATGTCACAAACACAAGTATCTTAATCCCACCCGAAGTAATATTGGGGAAAAATGATTGCAAAAACGGAGAATATGAAGATAAATCTATCCCTGAAAAAACCCATTTTGTCGCGTATGTAGGAAGAAAAATGAATAAACCCACAGCAAAAAGAACACCTAACAAAAGTCCAATCCCCATAGCAATGTGCATCACATCTGTTTTGAGCTTCTTAGCAGCCCACTTTTCAAATCTAGAGGGCTCTCCAGAATCAATATCATCCCCATATACCTCGGTAGATCTCATCAGTGTCTTCATTCCAGAAGTCATACTAACCACAAAATTAAGTATTCCTCTTAAAATTGGGACTTTGAATGCCCAAGATCTTTCTTTAAAAGGGACGAATCTCTGGCTTTCAACTTGAATGTTGCCATAAGGATCTCTAACTGCAGTAGCCATGACACTTTTTCCTCGCATCATAACTCCTTCGAGTACAGCTTGTCCTCCTATGTCGCAACAATTCTTTTTTGACATCTTATCCTCCTAGCAATATTCATTTTTTCTATCCAAAATTTATCACAATAAATCTCAAATGTGTATTCTGTATTGTAAAGAAAAGAGGTGCAGTAAAAACTGCACCCCTCCATTATTTTCTTTATCTAGTTGATGCCGTAACGTTTACGGAACTTATCAACTCTGCCACCGGAATCTACTATCTTTTGTTTTCCGGTATAGAAGGGATGGCACTGGTTGCAAATATCAACCTTTAACACGTCAACCTTTCTAGTGGTGCCTGCGCGGAACTGAGCGCCACATGCGCACACAACGTCCACGACCTTATAATTTGGATGTATGTTTTCTTTCATTTCTTACCTCTTAGTAATTTCTCATTTAATACCTCTCACATTATATTGATGGTTGTTAAGTATTGTCAACCATTTTTTTACACCTTGAGCTACGCATATTGTATGCGCACGTATGCCTGCACACAATATAGAGGTGAAAATGCTGGTTTTCGTTAATTTTCTGCATATTTTCGACTTTTTCGCTCTAAAAACTTATGCAATGGAGAAAAACAAATTTTTTTAATAAACAGCAATTTTAAAATCTCGCATTTTTCCAGATTTTTTATTAGAACCCCAAAATAAATATTGAGGTAGGCTAAAAGACTATCCTTTTTTTTTACAGCGTATAACATGTGTTTGTCTGAATAAAAAAACTCTCTTTGAAAAAACTAAGCTTTTATTACAGCCCCCAAATAAATATTGAGGTAGTCTCAAAGACTATCCTTTTTTACAGCGTATAACATGTGTTTGTCTTAATATTAAAAACTCTATTTGAAAAAACTAAGCTTTTATTACAGCCCCCAAAATAAATATTGAGTTAGTCAGAAAGACTATCCCTTTTTTTCAGCGTATAACATGTGTTTGTCTGAATAAAAAAACTCTCTTTGAAAAACTAAGCTTTTATTACAGCCCCCGAATAAATATTCGGTTGATTTGTCATCTCCATAAAAAGTGCTTGAGCATCTTCTAAAGGAACTACTTTATCAATAAATCCATCAAAGCTAATCTGTTTAATTGCAAGTAAATTAACTGCCGAACTAAATTCAGTAAATCCACAAGAAACACCTTTTAAAGATAGATTCTTTTTTGTGAACTCGCTAACATTTACTTCTAGACGGGGAATATATGCTGAGTTTAAGCTTACCACCCTGCACTCTCCTCCTCTAGCTGTAACCGCGCTCAAAAAGCCTGGAGTAGCCCAAGGTAGCGCATGCATTACAGAAAATTCAGTCATTCTTCCACCCGTTATTTCAAAGACCCTCTTAGAAACATCTTCCTTAGTTTCGTCCAAACAGTAATAAATGCCTGCATCATCAGCCAGTTTAAGATATCTATTATCAGAAGAAATAAAGATTGGAATTGCCTGGTAATATAAAGCAAGTTGAGCGATAGTCAAGTTTAGTAGAGAACCCCCGATAATTGCCACATAAGTACCCTTTTCGAACCTAATACCGGATAAGGCATTAACTGCTACAGCAACCATGTTTGCAAAAACAGCTTCCTCAGCTTTAACCTCTTCAGGAAAAGGTATTATATTATCTATGGGCATTTCCAAAAAGTTAGCTAGGAATCCATCGAGGTTGACCCCGTAAGTTTTGGGTTCAGTATATGCATTAGTGTTAGTTGTGATTAGATAAGGATTGAGTATAACCTTTGTTCCCCTCTTCAATTCGTATTCTGGTCTGTCTTCGCTTACAATAGCTGTGGCCATACTACAAGGGGTAATAGGATATTCAATATTCAACTTACCTTGAAAAACCGCAAGGTCTGTCAAAGTAGGACATATTAAATCTACCTTAAGCTTAACTAGAGACGGGTCGCTTGAAGTCGTCTCAATTATATCAAATTTTTTGGCGCCAGTTGCCTTATACGTCTTCATTAATCTTAAGAAATACTCCTATTTTCGAATTGAATTGATTATATCATTGAGCTATTACGTTTGCAAGCACAAGCCAATCCTATCTAATTGGGCTCAATTACCTAAGAGAAAATAGCACATCTAATTGAAAACATAAAATATAAAATCAAAAAAATCTTCCTTAAAAATACTAAAAATCATTCACCCATAGCTCGAATAAATGTAATAGGTTGATTCATAATCTTGATATTGAACTGTTCGCTTATTGGCCAAACAACCTTTTTTGTGAAGTTGCACTTACTTTGAGAAAAAATCCCGAATGTTGCACTTACTGTTGCACTTACTTTGAGAAATGACTCTAAACAAAGGTCTTACTTCGATTGATAATTTCGATATTGAACTGTCCGCGCGTGTGTTGTATAATAAAGTTAACTAAAAATACGAGGTGGGATAATATTATGCTAAACATAACCGATGTTCGTGTAAAAGTTCTGGGAAGAGAAGACTCTAAATTATGTG
>JAQVQU010000037.1 GCA_028701415.1 Clostridia bacterium
GCCTCATCCCATACTGGGTCTTTTCCCAACCCCAATATTTGCGTTATTGTCGAAGCGATATTTGAAAGACCAAACTCCCCTTCTTTGATGGCGTATTCTTTATCCCCATATATAATAAAGGGAACTTTATTTAAACTGTGGGCAGTTCTTGGTTGCAATTCCCCTTTCTTATTTAGTTCAAGCATTTCATCAGCATTCCCATGATCTGCTGTTATAAGAAGAGTATAACCCTTCTCATCAACTGCTTTTATTATTCTTGCTAGGGCCAAATCAACAGCCTCAACAGCAATTATAGTGGCGAAAAAAGAACCCGTATGCCCCACCATATCTCCATTAGGAAAATTGCATCTAATAAAATCATATTTATCCGAGTCAATCGCAGAAATTACGGCATCCGCAACCTCAGCAGACTTCATCCAAGGTCTTTCATCAAAGGAAACTTTATCCGAAAGAATTTCTTCAAAAGTTTCAAGATTTTCACTGAACTTACCAAGTTTATTTCCATTCCAAAAGTAGGTAACATGGCCGAATTTTTGAGTCTCTGAAACGGCATACTGTCTAATCCCTTTTTTAACTAAATATTCACTTAACGTGTTCTTAATTTGGGGAGGAAGAACTAAAAACTTCTCAGGGATTTTTAAATCACCATCATACTGAAGCATCCCAGCAAATTTGATTTTCGGATGAGCTTCTCTTTCGAAAACAGAAAAGTTCTCTTCTGCAAGCGCTCGGCTAATTTCTATTGCCCTGTCCCCACGAAAATTAACTAATACTACGCTATCATTATCTTCAATTCTTCCAATCGGGATATTGTTTTCTGCTATTACAAATCCTGGGAGATCCTGGTCAACAATACCAAATTTCTCCTTTCTAAATGTCTCTATGGCATCTTTGGCTGTGGGGAAAAATCTCCCCTTGCCCTTAACATGAATATTGTATCCTTCCTTCACCATATTCCAGTTGGCATTATATCTATCCATTGTAATCTTCATTCTGCCGCCGCCACTGGCAATTTTTCCCTCAAAACTTTCATCGTTAAGTTCTGAGAGTTCTTCTTCTAGGCACTCGACATAATTTAAAGCTGAAGTTGCCGGAACATCCCTTCCATCAAGAAGTATATGAACTCGCGCACGTCTTATTCCTTCTTTTTTTGATTGTCGGAGTAAAGCATATAGGTGATTAATATTCGAATGAACATTACCATCTGAAAGTAAACCAATAAAATGTATTGTAGCGTTATTTATTCTGCAATTCGATACTAATTCTAACCAGGTGGGAGAAGAAAAAATTTGCCCTGACTCAATATTCTCATTCACCAATTTCGCCCCCTGAGAATAAACCTGGCCACATCCAATTGCATTATGACCCACTTCGCTGTTGCCCATATCATCATCGGAAGGCAACCCAACTGCCCTGCCGTGAGCTTTAAGCAAGGTATATGGGCAGGAACTAAATAGCCTGTCTAATAGTGGTGTTTTTGCCCCTTTCACTGCATTGCCAACTTCATTTTCAGAAAAACCTATCCCATCCATCACTACTAAAACAATTTTTTTCATAAAATCTCCTGTATATAATAGAAACCGCAAAAAGAAATAAGCGGTTTCACTTTAAAAACGCGAGGATGGTTGTCACCCCTGCACAAATTTTGTTATCCCTTTATTTATCGTAATTAACAATTACACCAAAATCTTCAGCTTTAAGGGATGCGCCACCAATTAATCCACCATCGATTTCCGGCATAGACATTAGTTCTTTTGCATTTTTTGCGTTCATGCTTCCGCCATATTGAATTCTCAAAGCATTTCCTGCTGTCTTTCCATATAATCTTCTAACCGCTTTTCTAATTATTGCAATTGTATCGTTTGCCTCCTGGGCAGTTGCAGTTTTGCCAGTTCCAATTGCCCAAACAGGTTCATAGGCTATTACAACTTGCTTTAAGTCAGCTTTATCTAAGCCCTCAAGCGCTTCGTTAGTTTGACGAACCACTACTGCGGCGGTTTGCCCTTCTTCTCTTTGCGAAAGGGTTTCACCCACGCAAATTATGGGCTTAATCCCAGATAAAATTGCAGCTTTTGCACGAGCGTTAACGGATTGATCTGTCTCTCCAAAATATTGTCTTCTCTCACTATGCCCAACGATAACATACTCAACCTTTAGTTCCTTAAGCATTTCTGCACTAATCTCTCCCGTGTAAGCTCCTTTGGGTGCCCAGTGTACATTTTGAGCACCTAATTTAATTTTCGTTCCTCTTATAGCTTTTCTAGCTACCTCAATATCCGTGAAGGGAACACAAATCACAATTTCACAATTAGCATTTTCAACAGCATGGGCAAGAGAGGCAATAAGCTCTTTTGTTTCTGCTTGTGTCTTATTCATTTTCCAATTTCCCGCAATAATATCTCTTTTCATTTTATTCCTCCATTATTTATTATCAAGACATGAAATCCCTGGTAAATCTTTACCTTCTAGAAACTCAAGTGAAGCTCCGCCTCCTGTTGAGATATGTGTCATCTTATCTCCAAAACCTAATTGAGCAACAGCACTTGCACTGTCTCCTCCTCCAATTATGGTAATTGCCTCTGACTCCGCCATAGCTCTTGCCACGGCTTTTGTCCCCTCTGCAAATTTTTCGAATTCAAAAACTCCCATAGGCCCATTCCAAATAACAGTTTTTGCTTTTCTTATTTCTTCGGCAAAAATCTCCCTTGTTTTAAACCCAATATCCATTCCCATCCATCCATCAGGGATATAAGAAGCTTCACTTACATTAATTGCAAGGGTAGCGGCCTTGTTGGAAAACTCGCTTCCATATATATCATCAACTGGCAATAAAAGTTTGACTCCACGTTCTTTAGCTTTGACTAATAACTCTAATGCTAAATCAAACTTTTCTCTTTCACAAATAGAATTCCCTATTGAAAAACCTTGCGCGGCAAGGAAGGTATATGCCATTCCTCCCCCAATTATAACAGTGTCCACTTTCTCGAGAAGGTTATTAATAACAGCAATCTTATCTGAAACTTTTGCTCCCCCTAAGATCGCGACAAAAGGTCTCTTAGGATTTTCTAATGCGCCTCCCATTATGCTTATTTCCTTGCCAATCAAAAAACCTGCTACAGCTGTTTTAACAAATCCGTACTGGACAATTCCAGCAGTGGAAGCATGTGCCCTGTGGGCCGTTCCGAAAGCATCATTAACATACACATCGCAAAAAGATGCAAGTTTTGAGCAAAATTCCTTCTCGTTCTCTTCTTCTTCCTTATGAAATCTAAGATTCTCAAGAAGTACTATTTCTCCATTCTTGCAAGAAGCGACCTTTTCTTCAGCAGAAGGACCTATTACATCTTCTGCAAAAGCAACAGGTTTACCAAGCATCTCTGCCAATTTTATTGCTACAGGCTTCAGCGTGTACTTTTTGTTAAACTCGCCTTTTGGTCTCCCCATATGTGAACAAAGAATTACTTTTGCCCCCTTTTCACTAAGATATTTGATTGTTGGGATAGCCCCTTCAATCCTATTTAAATCGGTAATCACACCATCTTGCATCGGGACATTAAAATCTACTCTAACGAGACATTTCAATCCAGAGACATTGATGTCCTCTATAGTTTTTTTACTCATGATATCCTCCAAACTCTTTCCAAAATCTATTAAATACGTGAGGGAAAACCCTTTAATTCACGCATATAATTATATCACTTTAAATATACGCGCGCAAACATAAATGTCTTATTTTTATATACTTCTCGAGCATAGTCAGTTCTCAAAGTAAGTGCAACAGTAAGTGCAACATTCGGGATTTTGTCTCAAGGTAAGTGCAACTTTCGACATTCTAGTTATATTTATGACTCCAGAAAAAATTATTTTTTTGACTTTAAGTTAAATTGCGCTAATTTGTCATTCTTCTTTTTTCTTATTTGAAAAAATAAAAAATACTCCAAGAAAGTGGATTAAGATATTAATCAAGTTACTTTAATTTGCTAATAATGTCCTTATTTTAGCAACTCAAATTTCGATATTATGTTTGCTACATCCTCTTTTGAACAAGATGCAGTAATTAAATTTTTAATATTCTTTGATCCTTTGTACCCCTTCACGTAAGAAATAAAATGTTTTTTAAAGTTATTAACTGCTACCTGTTCGGGAAGGTATGATAATAATCCTTCAAAATGTTCTTTTATAGTCCTAGATATGTCTTTTTCTAAAGTTTGTCCAGTAAGTTCGGCGAAAATAAAAGGGTTGCCTATAGCAGCTCTAGCTATTGCGATACCGTCACATCTAGTCTTCTCGAACATATCCGATGCGGTTTTTATATCATGAACATTTCCATTTCCAAAGACTGGTATGCCCACACTATTTTTTACATCTCTAATAGCTGAGAAAAGTATATCACCCCCATAGTATTGTTCGCGAACTCTTCCATGCACAATAAGACTGGATGCCCCTGCTTTTTCGGCTAATTCCGCAATTATACTAGCATTGATATTATCCAAACTAAAACCTGCCCGCATCTTTACTGTTACGGGCCTTCCTTGTGCAGCCTCCACTGAAGTTTTGATTATATTATAAGCCAACTGAGGATTGTTCATCAAAGCAGAACCCTCCCCATTTTTCACTATTTTTGGAACTGGGCACCCCATATTGATGTCAATGATATCAAATTTTTTTAATCTTTCATCAGTAATGGCTCTTTCAAAAAAACTTGGATCGCTTCCGAAAAGTTGAATAGCTTTTATCTTTTCCTTTTCGCCTGTGACCAGCATTAACCCTGAATTATCACTACCATAAACTAGCCCCTTTGCAGAAATCATCTCGGTAAAACATACTCCAGCACCATACCTATAGCATAATTCCCGCATCGGCATATCACTAAAGCCTGCGATTGCAGGCAGTATAAATGGTGAATTTAACTCGTATTTTGCTATTTTCATGTACCTTGTATTGCCTCACACTGAAAAGCGAGTGTCATGAGATTTATTCAAGAAAAATCTCTTTAATTCTGTTTTCTCTTACTACTCCAAGCATTTATTCAAAGAACTGCTTTATAAAAAACTTCCCTTAATTCTGTTCTTTCTTATTATTCCAAGTGTTTTGCTCAAATAACTGCTTTGTAAAAACTTCCATTAATTCTATTTACTCTTACTATTCCAAGCATTTATTCAAAGAACTGCTTTATAAAAAACTACCATTAATTTTGTTCTTTCTTATTATTCCAAGTACTATCCTCGTGTTCTTTGGACTCTTGATAATACTTTTCCATTAAATCCATATTATTTGAAGATAGTTCAAACCCAAGTTCCTTTGACTTTTTTTCGACATATAAAAATCTATTAATAAATCTATTTGTTGTTGCATTAAGGGATGTTTCCGGATCTATTCCCAGCATTCTAAGGTAGTTGATCACAGCAAAAAGCAGATCTCCTCCTTCCCATTCTTTTTCTTTCTCGAATTCAGCTAAATCAAGCTCTAACAATTCCTCAGTAATTTTTTGTTTTGCGCTATCTGGATTTGGGAAATCAAAACCAGTCTTCTTAATAATTTTTTGAACCTTAAATGCCCGCATTAAAGCCCCGAAGGTAACGGGTACACTATTGATTTTATCTATCAATTCATTCTGATTCTTCTCTTTAGACTTGGCTTTTTCCCAACTTTTTAATGCCTCATGAGCATCTGGGGCTTTTTGTTCTCCGAATACGTGGGTATGTCTACTAACTAGTTTGTGGCATAATCCATTTATTAAATCATTAGCATTGAATCTTCTTGAATCTTCGGCTATTACAGCGTGGAAAAGACCTTGAAGTAACACATCTCCACTTTCTTCAATTAATTTTTCTGTATCATCTAAATCAATAGCTTCAGCCAATTCATAAGCCTCTTCTATAGCGTTGTTCTTAATAGAATTATGCGTTTGTACTCGATCCCATGGACAACCATCCGGATCTCTTAATTTTCTAATTATTTCTAATAAATCACCAAATGAATAATAATCCCTAGACAGAAAATTTGAAGCCTTTATAATAAAACGCTCCTTGTATCCTAATTCTCTGGCCCTTACTTCGGTAGGATTTCCTCTTTCATCCAATACTGTACATTCTACGTTTCCAGAAAAACATCTTATTATTTTACTTTTTATGGATGAAAAATCCTCTTCTTTTATCTGGTCAATAATTGTAGGAACATTAAAATCAAAACAGTTAATTTCTCTTTTTAAAAAATCTTCCGCTACATAATAAGAAAATGAATTCATTCTTTTCCTCTCTTTATTTGATATTTGAATTATATACTTATTGCAATTATTCTTCAAACATATGGTTTATAAATATTTTTTCATCTCCTCCCTCTACCTAAAAAAATAGCGATAATACTAAATCTTTACATATAACGTCTTTATGCTATAATTTGTATAATCTAAAAATTGGAGCGAGTATGAGATTAACCTTTTTAGGAGCAGCAAGAGAAGTAACTGGAAGTTGCTATTTCCTTGAAATAAACAGCACAAAAATTCTAATTGATTGTGGAATGGAACAAGGGCCTGACCTCTACGATAATCAAGAGCTAGCCGTACCCGCAAACGAAGTTGATTTCGTTCTATTAACCCATGCTCACATCGACCATTCGGGACTGCTACCTCTTCTTTACAGAAACGGTTTCAGGGGACAAATTTTTACTACACATGCCTCAAAAGATCTATGTCACATTATGTTACTTGACAGTGCTCATATACAAGAAATGGAGGCTGAATGGAGAAATAAGAAGATTAATAAAAACTCAGCTTCATACTATACTCCTATGTACTCAGAAGAAGATGTTTTAGGAGTTGAAAAGCATTTTTCCCCATGTGATTACAACAAAAAAATCCCCATATCTGAAAATATTAATGCAGTTTTCTACGATGCGGGGCACTTGTTAGGCTCTGCCAGTATTGAGATTGAAGCAATAGAAGATGGAATATCAAAAAAAATTGTGTTTTCTGGGGACATAGGAAATAAAAATAAACCTATAATTAAGAATCCAACCCTTTTAAAAGATGCAGATTATGTTGTTATGGAAAGCACTTATGGCAACCAAAAACACCGCGAAACAAACAATTACAAAGAACAACTCATTAGAATACTTAAAAGAACTTTTGCAAGAAACGGAAATGTCGTAATCCCGTCTTTTGCGGTTGGAAGGATGCAGGAACTTCTTTATTTTCTTAGATTAGTGAAATCCGACCCACAAATTTCTCCCTATAAAAACTTTAAAGTCTACGTAGATAGTCCTCTGGCAATTGAAGCAACAACTATCTTTAAGAATAGTAATAAAGAATACTTTGACGAAGAAACTCAAAATCTAATAGCCAATCGTATAAACCCTTTGGAATTTAAAAATCTAAAAATGAGTCTAACTTCTGATGATAGCAAACAAATTATGACCGATACTGGTCACAAGGTAATAATAGCTGCGTCTGGAATGTGTGAAGCGGGAAGGATTCGTCACCACCTTAAAAGCAACCTCCCAGGAATAAACAACACTATCGTTTTTGTTGGATTCCAGGTTCCAGGAACTCTCGGAAGAACTATCCTTGATGGAGCAAAATCAGTTAAGATATTTAACGAAGAAGTCCCTATTAATGCAGAGATTTGTGAAATGAAAGGAACGAGTTCTCATGCAGACATGGATGACTTATATGAATGGGCAAAATCATTTTATCCCAAGCCTGTTCGAATCTTCGTAACCCATGGGAATGAAGATGTTGCCGAGGAGTTTGCAGAAAATCTATCAAATGGTCAAGGCCTTTCTGCCATAGCACCTTATAATGGGGCTATATGGAATCTATCTTCAAACGAATGTATATTTGAAGGAAATAAAGGAATTAAACGACGTACAGACCGAAAAAGGCCAAAAGGAATTTATCGAATTAACGGAGTATACGGAAAACTCCTGGACTCTATCGAGAATCTCAACGATGTCGTTAAGAAGAATGAAGGCCTAGAAAACCGAGAACTACGTAAACTAATCGATGAGATAGATGCCTTAGCAAAAAAATGGGATAGAGACCTTTAACCATTCTTTTGCCATTTAAAAATTGACTAGAACAAGATCTTTAACCAAATAAAGAAAGTTTGTATTATGAAATCTTGTCCCTTTAAGGTATATCGAAACTTCACTATCAATCAAGCAACTATAGATTTGACTTATCTCACTTTGGCAAAAAATAGATTAAATCTGTACTTAGTTTTAAAAATTTTTCATTTTTTAAAAAGAACTGAATCCAAATATAATTAGTAGCTTCACTGAAAATTGTAAATAAAAGCTCAGCAAAAAACTTATTTTAAATATTATTAATCATTCTAAAATTTTCCTCTACGATGAGGTTATATTTAACACTATATTTTTTCTCTTTAAAATAAAAACGATGTACTACATGATCAATTGTCAAATCTACGCCTTCTTCATTCTTAATAATTATTGTGTAAAGAGTATTCATTGGACACTTGATTGACACTTTTTTCCCCTCCAAATCCATCCCCTCAAAGCCAATATAATTGTGATTTACAAAACATACTCCCTCGCCAGCAGTTTCATATTCAGCGGTTTGATAATTCAATACTTTCCATTCTACATCTTTTCGAAGTTCCATATCTTGGTTAAGCAGCTCTTTTCTAACTGATTCTTTTTCAAAATCATACCAAATATCCACTCTTTCAAAGGCTTTGTCTTTTTCAGAATTTGGAAATATATGCCCGTATTCATCGTAATTCACTTTGTTCTCGCAGACCTTACATGTTAATGACCACCCATCATTATTCATTTCGTATTCTGCACCACATTTAGGACATTTATACAACAAGTATTCTAAACCCTTAGCCGGTGATTTTGAACGGTATCTTAAGTTGTTCTCGATTTGGAATAAATTATCATTAAAATTGAATTTTTCTTTTAATTTTTCGTACACTTCTTGGCATGATACCTCCGCTAGTTCCTCCTTAGTGTACAAAACCTCACTTTTATAAATTACTTTTCCTTTTTTAAATCCATGATGCCACCTTGGTCTTGAACTAAACCCTCCATAACTATGTGAAAAAACAATATTTGCACCAAAAAATTTCATTAATTTTGCTGTGCTTGGGGTTAGATAATGAAGGTTTCTTCCATCCAAAGATATTTTTCCTTCGGGAAACAAAGAAATAGAACAACCCTCATCGATGGCTTTTTTCATATCCTTGATACTTGTTAGATCCATTTCATACTGGTTAATAGGGATCATTCTAAGGCCCTTTCTTAAAAAATCCAACCATTTCCAACTCAATACATCCCGCCCGCAAATAACATTTAGGCGACGATTATTAATGGATAAAATACTAAAAGCCACATCCATCACACAACTATGAGTACCGATTGCAACAATTGGCCCCTTAAGATGTCTAATTGAGGGATCTCTTTCAATCTTCAACCTTAAAAAAATGGGTGCTATTAGCCTCAAGGCAAACTTTACAAACCCATAAGTAAATAACTCAGGACTTTTAAATTGTCTTCTTTCTTTAGATTCTTTCATTTTTTGCAAATTCCTGAAAAATTATTTTTCAAGAATTTGGCGTTCCCCCTATATGATTTATTTAAACCAAGTTTTCTGGATTTAATCCCAGTAACTCAGGAAGTACAAATCTCCCATCTTTTCGAATCAATACACCATCAAAATATATTTCTCCTCCGCCGTATTCAGGAGTTTGTATTTGTACTAAATCCCAGTGAATAGCACTTTGATTTCCATTATTACATTCATCATAGCAAGCTCCTGGAGTAAAGTGAATGGAGCCAGCTATCTTTTCATCGAAGAGGATATCACACATTGGTTCTAGAATATACGGATTAACTCCAAAGGCAAATTCTCCCACATATCTTGCCCCATCATCCGTATCTAAGATTTTATTTATTGCATCATTATTATTGGAAGTTGCATTAATAATTTTCCCATTTTTAAATTCAAATCTTACATTTTTAAACTCTATTCCATTTTCAACTGAAGGAGTATTGTAAGTAATCACACCATTTACGCTGTTCTTAACGGGTGCAGTATATATTTCGCCATCAGGGATATTTCTTAAACCCGAACATTTTTCGCTTCCAATTCCCTTTATGCTAAAGGAAAGGTCTGTATCTTTGGCGATAATTCTTACTTTATCAGTCTTTTCAATCAACGCAGCTAAAGGGTTCATTGCTCTATCCATTTTTTCATAGTCTAAAGTGCATACATCAAAATAGAACTTCTCAAAAGCATCTGTAGATTTTTTCGCCAAAGCAGCCATTCCCTCGTTGGGATACCTAAGTACCACCCATTTTGTCTTTTTCACTCTAATTTCATGATGAACTGGATGAGCGTAAAATTTATCATAAAAATTTGTATTCTCTGGAGGGACATCTGACAATTCGAAAGCATTATTTCCTCCCCTTATTCCAATATATGCATCCATTTTACTCATTCTATACCCGTCAAACTCAGCCATAAATTTTGCGAGGTCTTCTGTCATTCCCATGTTAATTGCCCTTGTTACCCTATTATCATAAACCTGTACAAAGGGGAATCCCCCAGCTTCATATACCTTTTCAACGATTGCAGATACGACAGAATAATCAGCGTTTTTTGCCTCGATTAATATCTTCTCACCCTTTTTTATCCTGCATGAATAATTTACTAAAACATCTGCTAGTCGATCTAATCTAGAATCTCTCATATTCACTCCTTTTTGTATCTATAGATACTTTCTTTCCATAATTTTTCTTATATTATCTTGCGATGCCTTTTCCTGCTTGTTTTTTCTCGTCACCATGTATCTTGTTTGCTTCTCTTTAGAGTTCTTTAGAGTTATTTCTCTCTATCCCATCGCATCACATCTAATTCGGGGGAACTATTTATCCTCTATGTTCTCTAGACTCCCACCATCAGTATTTTCTTTTTTATCCCCAATATTTATATCGAAGCTTTTATCTCTACTGGAAGAAACACCCGTTTTTTCCTTTTTATCACCAGACTTTTTATCGATTTTTCCGCCCTTTTGAGGGATAGCTTTTTTTGCATCTGGTTTCTTTTCTCTTTTTACGGGATATCTTAAGTTTTCCTTTTTTGGATTTATCAATAAATTATAATACATTGCCGCATCTGCCTTCGCGGAGTCAAGGTCCATATCGATAAAAAATCCACATTCTCTAGGAGTTGCTCCTGGGATATCTCCACTATATTCCGAAACAAAATCAAAAGTTCTTTCAAGTAAAGGAAGAATATCTTCCGGCATCAAATCTCCTAGCATGATTAAATAAAATCCCGTACGACAACCCATCGGCCCGAAATATATTATCTTATGCCCCCACATCTTATCGTTTCTAAGGTAGGTTGCAGCCAAATGCTCGATAGCATGCACAGAACCAGTATCCATTACTGGTTCATGATAAGGTCTCTTCATTCTTAAGTCAAAAGTAGTTAAAATAACATTGCTTAGAGCATATTTACAGGAAACAAATACTCCCGCTTTCATCTTTAGATGGTCTACTGTAAAACTTGGTATTGTATCCATTTGTCACCTCTTCGATACTCTTTATTATATTAAAGTAATGTTATATTTTCAAGTCTTTATACTTTGCCAATTTTTTTTAAATACTGTAATTAACGATCTCACTGTTTAATTAACAATCGCACATAACAATAATGAAATGGCATCCCACTTAAGGATGCCATTTATTGAAATATTACTTTTCATTAGCTTTATTGTTCAGACCCTGGCTCCACCTTATTTGTAACTTTATATCTAGGATAAAGTCTAATATCAAATCTAAACGAATCGTCTAGAATAACAGGATATAGAAGCGCTTCGTCTACACACCAAGCATCAAACTCATAATAGCAATGGCTGGTAGTAAAATATTGCATCCCGCCTGGTGTCTCCCCTGCAGGTTGATAGTTGTTATTATTAACGTATGACAGTTGATAATTTGGCTTTCCTCCATCCGTTAAAACAACGGAAGATAAATCATCCCCTGGATTTACTGTATCAGTTTCATAAGAAGAAGCCCAGCTTGCTTGCTTAGAAGGAATTTTTTGTATCTCAGAGCTTAGATATTCAACTTCAGGTGTCCCACCCCACTGTTTTTCTGTATCGTAATAGCCTGAAAAATCTGAAACTTTCTTGAATTGCACCTCAATTTGCCCGCTCATATGCCTAAACACCAATTCATGCTCATTAAGTAATCTGGATAAAGCCCAATTGAGATCATAAGTTCTCTCACATTCGAATATTTCACCGCCTTCCACAAGTTGATACATATGGGTCTCTGTCCCATCATATGGATCACTCTCTCTCCCGCATTCTTCATCAGTTCCGCCACAATCCCATACTCTTTTAATAAGCTGATCTTCAAAATACTCATCTACATAATAATCTCCGACGGGCGTATATGCTTCATAGTTAATTGATAAAGTTTGAGCCATATTCCCTGCAACCCCTGGCCAATCTGCAGAATTTGCTCTAGTTATTTGAGACTCAATATTGGCTCCAGAGTAATTTGAATTTAAATTAACATACATCGCCTTTGTTCTTCCTAAATCTTCTATCTTTTCCTCAACAACATCTTCTTCGTGAAGTTCTGGAAATTGCGCAGAAAATCCTCCTTTCGTTTCAGTGTATTCATAATCGTTCTCAAAATATTGAAAAGCTCTCTGAAGCTTTCTTCTATTAATTACTTGTTCTTTTTTATTATCTTGCAAGGCTCTCACATAATCTGCACTGTACGATTTAATTTGGTATTTTAAAAACGCTATCAAATCAGAGGAGGAAATAGTCCTATGCGTTATGGTATAGTGTTGACTTTCAAGCTGCTCGTATTGAAGCATAACCTCTTTTATTGCATTAATTCCCCTTTGGTCTTTTTGTGAATCAGTTAAGCTATTCCAATCCGTATTTCTCCTATTGTATTGGTTAACATTATCATATACTCCCGTGTACTCATAGTTAACATCAGAAATCTTCAAGCTCTCTGCAAATCCAAGGGCCAGTCCATCGATCATTTCATCAGTATAAGTTACATCTGAACTGGTTAATGCAAAACCTATACCATCCTGATATTCAACGATATCTGTGTAAACTTCCCTGTCCCTAGTTTCTTGAAGGGACTGAAATTCATATTGAGCAGTATAATATTTGTTGTAAAAGGCGGCAGAATATCTATATGCTTGCCTATAACTTCTTCTGTCGTATTCGGTGAATCTAATAGCTATATCAACTCCTTTCGCAGTGGAACCATCCATACCATCTGTAAAATACTCCTGATGCCCCAGCCAAAGGTAGTCTTCATATTCTGTCTTTGTACCGACCTTTTTAGTATCATCAAAAACCTCGTGTTCTTTTTTCTCATACTGATAAGTATATCCATAAAGAGTCATCGCTTTTTTTCTATTGTCGCTGCTTGCTCTCCAATACCCATCATCATCAGTTGGGTAAGTTAAATCTGCAAAAGCCAAAAAATATGAAAGAGTGCCTATATCAAATAATTCTTCTCTCATATAGTTTTTAAATTCATCAGTATCAATGAGATTCTCCCCTTGAGTATCGTCTCCTAATTCTAATAATCCTAAAGCCACCTGATTTGCCTTGTAAGAAGGAATCATTACCTGACTTACTACTTGGATTTGATGGTTCATATATTCCATTTGGAATCTCGCAAACAAAGCAGCCTCATTGTCAAAAATCTCATAAATTTCTGAATTTATCTTACGTTTTTTTAGTTTTGCAAGGTCTTCCCAGAAGTCTTCAGTCTGCCCATAAGCCTTAGTATTGTCTCCATCTCCATCTGTAAGTTTATAATCATCGAAATTGTCTCTAATATCAGAAATTTCATCCAGGTTATCATAGTCTAGTATCGCGCTTCCGTCCCCTCTCGTCAGAGGGTATTTATCAAGGTCTCCCTTTTCAAGTTCATCATAATCGCTATCATCTCTGGTAATGTATTCCACCAACTCTATCATTCTATCTTCGTCTATGCCGGCAAGAGCCATACGTTCAATAATGTCCTCTGCCTCTGAATAGCACAAAATCTTAGTTACT
>JAQVQU010000002.1:0-37353 GCA_028701415.1 Clostridia bacterium
ATTTCAACATTATCGTCTAAATAAGCCATATTATATCCTTCCTTTTTTGTATTTATACGACAAATATAACATATATATCGTTAATTTACAATAACGCACACATGTCTGTACTTATATAAATATGATAGTTTTTGGATTGTTTTAAATTATTAAGACAATATACGCGTTCCTATTTTTTCCCCACAAACAACTCTCATGATACTATCATTTTCTGCGAGTCCAAAAGCAATAATTGGAATATCATTTTCACTACAAAGAGATACTGCGGCTGTATCCATTACAGATAAACCTTTCTCTATGTAATCTTTAGGAGTAATAGTATCAAATTTTTGTGCAGATGGGTTTTTCCTTGGATCACTGTCATATACGCCATCGATGTTTTTTGCCAAAAGCAATGCTTGTGCATGAATTTCGTTTGCCCTTAGTGCTGCAGCTGTGTCAGTAGTAAAAAAAGGGCTACCAGTTCCACAACCAAAAATCACAACCCTACCTTTTTCAAGATGTCTGTTAGCTCTTCTAGCTATAAAAGGCTCAGCTACTTTTGTTATATCTAATGCAGTTTGGACTCGAGTCATTACTCCTGCTCTTTCGAGTGCATCCTGCATAGCTAAAGCATTAATTACAGTAGCAAGCATACCCATATGGTCAGCAGTGGTTCTGTCCATTTTTCCTCCTTGCCTCCCTCGCCAGAAATTCCCTCCACCAACAACAATTCCTATTTCAACACCTGCATCATGGACCTTAGCTATTTGGTTAACAATCTTAGATAATACTGCTTCATCTATTCCAAATCCATTCAATCCAGCTAATGCTTCCCCTGAAATTTTTAATAGAACTCTACTATACTTCGGTATCATATTGTCCTCCAAAAAAAAGATACCAATTGGTATCTTTTTTGTTTCTTTACTTTGACATTTTTGCAATTTCTGCATTAACTTCATCAGCTAAGTTAGTATCTTTCTGCTGTAATCCTTCACCCATTTCATACCGTACAAATCTTCTAATAGCAATTTTTTCTCCTATTTTTGAGATTGCATTAAGAACTAAATCAGCAATTGTTAAATCAGGGTCTTTGACATATGGTTGTTCCAATAGACATACTTCTTTATAATATTTTTCTATTCTTCCTATAATCATTTTTTCTTTAACTATTTCTGGCTTATTAACTAAAGAAGGGTCGTTTGCTATTTGTGCCCTAGTGATATTTTTTTCATACTCAATTTCGCTTAGAGGAACATCGTCTTTTGAAACGTAAACGGCTTTAAAGGCTGCGATCTGAAGTGCTATATCATGAACTAATTCTCTAAACATATCACCTTTAGCAACAAAATCAGTTTCACAATTAACTTCGACTATTACACCTATTTTACCTCCCATGTGAATATAACTGTCTACAATTCCCTGAGAAGCAATCCTGGTTGATTTTTTTGCAGCTTTTGCAATTCCTTTTTCCCTTAAATATTCTATAGCTTTTTCAATGTCCCCATCAGTTGCGACTAGAGCATTTTTACAGTCCATCATACCTGCACCAGTTCTTACTCTGAGATCTTTAACATTCTCAGCACTAAAATTCATAATATATTCCTCCTAAAACTTGTCAGTTTATTTCTTCAAGGTTTTCTTCATTTAATGAATCGTTTTTTACTTCTTCTTCTTTATTTTGTTCTTTTATATGGCTTAAATTAATTGATTCTTCCCCTTCTCTAGCGACGATAACAGCGTCAGCCATTAAGTTAGAAATTAAAGTTACAGCTCTTATGGCATCATCATTTCCAGGTATCACATAATCAACTAAGTCAGGATCGCAATTTGTATCAACTAAAGCAACAATAGGAATATTTAATTTTCTAGCTTCTGCTACAGCCAAATGTTCCTCTTTGATATCAACAACAAATAATGCACCCGGAAGAACTCTCATGTTTTGGATTCCCCCAAGATTTCTTCTCAAAACTTCTCTTTCTTTATTAAGCTGTAGAACTTCTTTTTTGGGTAAAAGTTCAAATGAGCCAATCTGTTCCATTTGGTCCAATTTATTCAATCTATCTATTCTAGAACGCATAGTCGGAAAGTTAGTAAGTGTTCCGCCTAACCATCTTTCGTTGATATAGTACATACCGCAACGATCTGCAGCGGCTTTAATTACATCTTTAGCTTGTTTCTTTCTCCCAACGAATAAAATTTCCTTTCCTTCAGCAGCTACATTTTGTATGAAATTGAAAGCCTCTTCAATCAAATCTACAGCTTTTTGTAGATTTATGATATGAATGTTGTTTCTAACACCATAAATGTATTCTTTCATCTTGGGATTCCAACGTTTGATTTGATGACCAAAATGAAGTCCTACTTCCAATAATTGTTTCATTGTTATTACTGACATAAAAAATCCTCCTGTTTTTTCTTCCTTACGCATCTCAATATGTCTCAACCAAATGGCAACAGGACACACTCAACGTAAGTGTTTAATAATGACTTGTGTAATGATAACATAGTTGATATATAGTTGCAACAAAATATATTACAGTATTAACACTTTATCAGTCCCAACGATACTTATTCTTTTCTTTTTTCAATTCTTGATTTGCTCTTTCTATATCTCTTTTCTCGATTTGATATTTAAGTTTGGTCAAAATCACAAAAGCAATTATTACAAGAGTTAATCCAACCAATATACCCAAAATAAGGTAAGTTCTCAATTGTCTCTCAACAATAAATATAGTGCCTAAAACATCGGAAGAAAAAGACAAATCTCCATTAGAGTAATTATATTTAGTAATTTCATGAACAAGACCTGTTTCATCTACAACTAAAACCTTATAACTAAATATTTCTTTCAAAACAACATCTGAAATTTTTATTTTATATCTTGTAGAACTTGATAATCCTTGAGATTGACTAGTATCAAAACAATAAATAGATTTATCCATATATGTATCCATGTTTCTGAGGACTATTGTATCCATTGCTTCTATATATTTCTCATCATCAAAAGACAAAGAAGACACTATTAAAGAAAAATCTGGATGAAAAACACCTGAGATAGAAATATCATGTAAGCCATCATCCGAAATTGCAGATAGAGTTAGTTTATTTATGGTAAGTAAACCGCCTAAATACTGAAAAGAATAATTATCAGCTGCTCCTCCTGAGGGAAGGATATCATAAACCCCTGCCTCGTTCTCCTCAAAAATAACAATAGGAATAGAAATAAGTTCCTCAGTGGTTTCTTCATTAACAAAGCCCGTAATGGATACTGAAAACTCTATTTCATCCCCTTCATTGACTGTTATATCATTAGCTGTTGCAATTAAAGTAGCTTTAGTAATTATTAGTTCTCCGGGGTCATTTCCCGTGTAATCATTGATTACATAGTTACTGTTGGAAATGGAAATATTTATTTGATATGTATCCGCCATGACCGGTTTGGTGTTTTCAGGTAAGATGTGCCTTAACCCAACATACTCATAGGATAGTCCTATATCCTCATTGTCAATTACTCCTATTGGAGAAATATTTCTTGAAAATTCTACCCCAAAGTATTGGTATGTCGAAGCCCCAGCATACTCGATTGTGATAGATTTTGGGCTAATATTTAAACTTGAAGACCAAAAAATTTCAGAATCATTTACTGTTATGGTAACATCGTATAAACCTGCATTAGTCGGAGGAGAATTAGATTCAAGATAATCGATTGATTCATATAAAACAGTGTAATCGTAAAAAGGGATTCCTTGATACTCTATATAAGTAGAAAACTCTATTGGATTAGCAGAATAAACATAATTCTGTGGTGTTAAATCCAACTCAAAATCATTGATATTATATTCTCCCGCTGCTTTTGCGTGTGGAGAATGATTATGTAAGCCAAGCTGATTAAAAAAGGCAAAAAATAGTACGGTTAAAAAAACAGAGAAAAAAATAATATAGATTCTAGTTCTTTTCAACTTAGTATCACTCATATGTAATTCCTAATCATTTCTTATAATATTTACTGATTTAACATAAATAAAAGGATAAGCACAATTTTCCATACCTGTGGTTATATTCACGTAACTAGATTTTCCTAGTTCAACAACGTTATATAAACTTAATTCATCTATACATTTACCAAAAGCTGCATACTCCCCATCAAGACTAGTTGATTTAGATAAACAAATAAAGAATTGATCTGTAGCACTATCTTTGTCATTTGATAACCTAGCCATAGATATTACCCCAGTTTCATGGTAAAGACCTTGATTCAATAGAAAACCATTAGACGAAAACTCCCCCAATATAGAGTCTACTGAAGCCTGTGGAATGATTTCTATTTGTTGATTCTCTTTAAAATCAGTTGTATAACCCCCTCCTTGAAGAACAAAGTCAGGTACAAGGCGATGAATAATAGTATCGTTATAGTGTCCGCTTGAAGCAAGCGTAATGAAGTTAGCACAAGTGACAGGGGCCAATTCCTCAAATAAAGCAATACTTACCTTTCTTTCTGTCCCCTTTTGATCAGAAAAAATTATTTCCGCAACAGTTAGCTCAGAATAATCAAAAAACGGTGTGTTTGCTGGTGCAGGAGAATAAAATGGATCACCGGGCAAAATAGTGTTAGTAGGGGTTGTATCATCATTAGGGAGGATAGTGTCCTCAATATTTTTACACGAAGACAGAAAAAAAACAGATGAGCTCAAAGTCGCAATTATTATTAAAATTAAAAATTTTTTGTATCTATTATTTTTTTTCATTTTGCATACAAATAAACTGGTCAAACACTTTACTCAATAGATTTTCGTCATCTATTGGCAAAAATACCTCTTCATCATTTTCATCATAAGATATCTCATAAATCAAAAGATCTCCATCCTCAAAATCCTCAATCTCTTCCGCGGGTTCCAAACATATGAATGTTCTTTCATCGAATTCAACGAGCGCTATTTCTCGAAATTCATGCTCATCACCTTTATCTCCGACAAGAACAATCACTTCTTCCATTTCATTAAAATTATCCATAAAATTACTTCCTATGAAATTTTATTTAAGTATGTTTCTAATATTATTGTTGCTGCAACCTTATCTATTACCTTTTTTCTATCCTCTCTTCTAACTCCACTTGAAATGAGAATCCTCTCCGCTTGAACAGAAGTTAATCTTTCATCTAGATATACTATCTTAATCTTCTCCCCAATTAGCTTTTTTAAGTCTTCGCCAAATTTATAGGAAATCTCTGCCCTATTCCCATTTGTTCCATCCATATTTTTCGGCAATCCTATAACAATTGTATCAACACTTTCTTTTTGACAAATATTTAACACTTCTTGAAAGATATTTTTAATTTCCTTTCTGAAAAGAGTTTTATATCCTGATGCAATTATCCCTAAAGGGTCGCTTGTTGCAACTCCAATCCGGACATCCCCAATGTCAAGAGCCATTTTTCTCATATTAATAATTTTGATTATGCACTTCAAAATAAGCTTGAGGATGATTACAAACGGGACACTTATCAGGGGCTTCATTAGATACTAAAATATGGCCACAATTCCTGCAAATCCATTCGATTTTCGCCTCTTTTTTGTAGACAGAGCCATTTTTAATATTATTAGCTAAGCTTAAATATCTTTCTTCATGCGATTTTTCTACGCCAGCAACACCTTCAAAAAGTTTTGCAATTTCATCGAATCCTTCTTGCGTCGCAACTTCAGCGAACTCTTTATACATTTGAGTCCATTCTTCATGCTCTCCTTGTGCTGCAGTAAGTAAATTTTCATAAGTGTCTTTTATTCCTTCAAATGCTTTAAACCAAAGCTTCGCATGTTCCTTTTCATTTAAAGCTGTAGTAGAAAAAATATTAGCGATTTGTTCGTATCCATCTTTTTTTGCCTTGCTAGCAAAATAATCGTATTTATTTCTTGCCATACTTTCTCCAGCAAAAGCAAATTTTAAATTTTCTTCAGTTTTTGAGCCTTTTAATTCTTTACTCATTTGATTCTCCTTTAAATATGTTTTTTAGTTTACTTATAATTATACACTTTTCTTGTCCATTTTGTGAAGGATAATAAAATCTTGAGCTTTTTAATTCATCTGGTAAATATTGTTGGTTAACCCATCCGCCAAAATCATGAGGGTATTTATATTCAATTTCATTGTTTCTTTTTAATTCTCTATTGATTATGTGTTTCGGGATAGAAAAGTTTGTTGAATCCTCTAAAGCTTTTTTTGCTTTTTCTATTGCCATATAGACCGAATTTGATTTTGGACAAAGGGTTACATAAATAATCGCTTCGTTCAGAGGTAACAGACATTCAGGCAATCCAATCTTTTCTGTTGCATTTAATGCCGATAAACTTATGGTTAGAGCATAAGGATCGGCTAACCCTACATCCTCGGCTGAATGAACAACCAATCTTCTAGCAATAATCATTGGATCAATTCCACTTTGAGTAAGTTTTAATGAATAAAACAAAGCAGCATCTGGGTCCCCACCCCTTACGCTCTTACAAAAAGCACTTAATAAATCATAATAATCTTGCTCAGTAAGTGAAACAGCCCTTTTTTGCATTATTTCTTCAGCTATATTCAGACTAATTTTTATGACTCCCTTAGAATCAACTTTAGTAGTAATAACTGCTAGTTCTAACGAATCAAGAGCCACTCTCATATCACCATAACTAAATCTAGTTATATGGTCAATCGCTTCAGGATCAACAATAAGATTATAATTTCCTAATCCGTGATCACTGTCAGCAATCGCTTTAATTAAACCTTCTTTTATTTCACTAATACTTAATGGGTGAAATTCAAAAACTCTACAGCGACTAAGGATAGCTTTAGTCATACTGGAATAAGGGTTTTCAGTCGTGGTTCCAATGAATATGATTTCACCATTTTCAATGGCAGACAATACACAGTCAGATTGAGTTTTACTCCACCTATGACACTCATCAAGAATCATATACGTTTTCTTGGAGAATAAAGCCAAATTTTTCTTTGCTTCTATAATAATTTCTTTCGCTTCAGAAACCCCAGATGAAACAGCATTTAAATGTCTATATTCTGCATTTGTAGTTTCAGCGACTATATTGGCCAATGTTGTTTTTCCCGTTCCAGGAGGGCCATAAAAAATACAACTACCTAATCTATCAGCGCTAATAGCTCTTTTTAACAGAGATCCTTCATGGATAATATGTTTTTGTCCCAAAAAATCTTTTAGAGAATTAGCCCGCATCCTTTGACTTAACGGAGCATTCTTATTTAAATTATTCGTAAAAAAATCCATTTATTCACCACAAAATATAACTATTTATTAAAAAAGAGCTATTAAGCTCTTAGTGTGAGTTGACCTGTAAGCCGAGTTCTGTCTAGAGTGGTCATCTATCTTGGCCCTTAGTCGCCTAAAAGCTCTAGCGATTAAGGAGAATAGCAGGCAACTAATAATCTCCTTTCTTGCATCAAGTGGGGTTTACACAGCCAATTTTGTCGCCAAATTGCTGGTGCGCTTTTAACACACCTTTTCACCCTTACAGTAAAAACTGCGGTATTTTTCTGTTGCACTTTCCTTGAAGTCGCCTTCAGCAGGATTTCTCTGCCACTTTGCCTTGTGATGCTCGGACTTTCCTCACATTAAATGTGTAACCACCCAATCAACTCACAAAATTATTATATCATTAATTATTTATATAAAGAAACTATTTAATTTTGTTATCAACTAATTTATTAATTTCTTCTCTCATCATATTAATGTCCGTAAATTTTCTATGGACCGAAGCAAACCTAACATATGCTACTTCATCAAGGTCCTTTAACCCTTCCATTACCATATCTCCAATTTTTTTAGAAGAAATTTCTTGAGCTAATGAATTATTTACCCTTTTTTCTATTTCACTTACCAATGAGTCAATTTGGTCTAATGATACAGGGCGTTTTTCACAAGCCTTAATTAGTCCCTTTTTAATTTTTGAAACATCAAACAATTGTCTATTTCCATCATTTTTTATAACTAAAACAGGCATGCTTTCAATTTTCTCATAAGTTGTGTATCTTTTCTTGCAAACTTCACACTCTCTTCTTCTTCTAATTGCTGATCCATCATCACTTTCTCTGCTATCAACAACTTTGCTATCAAGACTTCCACAAAAAGGACATTTCATATTTTTTGCTCCATTTTAAGGCTTTTTTTGTAATTATATTTTATTTTATCTATTACTATCTAGATTTTTAGACCTTTTTTGTAGAAAAGCAGGCAACCTGTTTGAAGACACCGGGATTCTTTGATTTTCTACATTATTGTTGTTAACATTATCACTATTTTCCCTTCCACGAACTGACTCGTCTGGTTTTTTTTCATTAGTAAGATCCCCACTCTCTTGATATCCATACATAGTACTCATTCTCTTGTTCATGTCTTTATCTTTTTCCGTAAAAATCTGTCTTTGCATAAGGCCATAGTTACTTGAACCGTCTGGTTTAGTTTGAAAACCTGTTGCAATAACAGTAATCACTACTTCTCCATTTAAGTTGTCATCTATACCCATTCCAAAGATAATTTTTGCTTCTTGAGAAACTACTTCTCTAATCAATCCAACACTATCGTAGACTTCATCCATAGTCAAACCTTGATCTCCGGCGACATAAATCAATATACCTGTAGCTCCACCAATATTAGTTTCTAATAGAGTGCTTTGAACAGCTTGCTTTACTGCATCAAAAGTCCTTCGTTCCCCTTTACCACGGCCTATACCAATGTGAGCATTTCCTTGTGCTTTAATTATAGTTTTTATATCGTTAAAATCGAGATTAATTAAAGAAGGAGTCATAATAATTTCTGATATACCCTGTATACCTTGCCTTAATACATCGTCCGCAGCTTGAAATGCTTTTATAAATGGAGTTCCCTTAGGCATAAACTGTTGTAATTTTTCATTAGGTATTACCAACAATGTGTCTACATATTTCTTTAATTCAGAAATACCTTTTTCTGCGTTGTCCATCCTTACTCTACCTTCGAATCTTTCGAAAGGTTTTGTAACTACAGCTACGGTTAAAATTCCCATTTCCTTTGCCATTTCTGCAATCACTGGAGCTGCACCCGTTCCAGTGCCACCTCCCATACCGGCGGTTATAAACAAAAGATCTGTTTCTTGAAGTATCGCTTTAATTTCTTCTTTGCTTTCTTCTGCTGCACGTTTCCCAATTTCAGGGTCAGATCCAGCCCCTAGACCTTTCGTCAATGTTGACCCAAGTTGCAGCTTTATTTGTGCATGAGACATATTTAATGCTTGCATATCCGTATTTGCAGCTATAAAAGTTGCGGAAGTGACGCCCGAAAAAATCATTCGATTTATCGCGTTATTTCCTCCCCCGCCTACTCCTATTACCTTTATATTTGCGATACCTGATGCTGTAGTCATATTATTTCCTCCTGAAAATATACTTGAAATTATTTAACAATCTCTTTAAAAACCCTGTTTTATTTATCTTTGTTTGCATCAACATAAGCAAGGATGCTATCCCGCTAAATGAAGGCTTATTGTATTGAGGAATTGGGGACGAGAGAATCTCTATATTTTTACCAAGAATTTGTGCCATCCTTTCTTTAGCACCAATTATGTTGGCAAAACCAGTTCCGGTCAAATATATCGGGATGTTATCTGAAGCCTTATATGGGCAATTATTTATTGCCTTTTGGACATAATCACAGATATCATCAATGGTGGAAATAGCTACCTCATTTATATCTGAAATTTTATAAACAGAATTAGAATTCTTTACAGGAATAAAATATTGGTCATTTGTAGAAGGAGACAAATTAATGTTAATTTTTTCTGACAAAGCTACAACATGGTCATAAGGGATATTTAATACATCCATTAAGTCTGAGGCAATATATCCCCCACCCAAAGAAAAAGATTTAATAAAAATCATCCCGTCTCCTTGAGAAAAAGCAACAGAACTACTAATAAACCCAACATCCACTAAAAATGCCCCATTATCTCTAGCAACTCGTGGCATTAAAAACATAATTTCTGCTAACATTGTAGAGGTATACTCAAAATTTATTTTTAATTCATCTGAGATGTCGTTAAACAAGTCATAAAAGTATCTGTCGCAAAGAACATAAGATATTTGAGCTTTAATGTTTTGTGCAAACTTACCTTCCGGACATAAAGTGCAATCATTTTCATCTAAAATATAGCAAATAGGGGAAGCATTAATTGCGACATGGGAATCATTTTTTAGAGGCTCACCTTTGATAAGAATATTATCTGCATCTCTAGAAATAATCTTTCTTCGAGTTGGGCCCAAAGACATTTCAACCTCTTTTTGAATTACCTGAGTAAATTCTCCGGGTACTCCCACAAGAATTTTTGATATTTTCCCAAAAATAGAGGTTTCACACTCCTTAATTAGCGACTTAATGCAAAAAAATAGATCCTCTTCATCAATAAAATTTCCATTCTGGAAACCAAGATATGCTTTATAAGACTCATAAAAAAAACTGTTTGAACATTTTTCATCAATAATGGCTAAAGTTATATTATCCGAACCAATATTTAATATAGCATCTTTAATTGTTTTCATTTTGATTAACCTATTTTAGTGGACTTAAACACAGTTTTTGTAATTTATACTACAATAGTATATCATAAACTTTTTTCAAACAACATTATCAAAAACACTATAATTCAAAAAACACTCTGATCTTTCATATACTAGGTCTTCAGTAAATGATATTTGGGGGGCTTCAGGAGTCTCACCTAGACAATTACTAATGCTATTGTTCACATCAAAATAAGTAATCTCTTCTGAATAAATTAACCCAATGACTATCACGCTTGCCAATACTGTAATTGAGATAACAAAAGCTAATATATTTTTCAATAAAGTATTTTTCATTTATTTATCCTCAACCATTCCGAAAGGCCATTCAATATATTGCAAATATATCCATTTGGATTTAACCAAGGCTTAATATCAATTAGCCTATTAATGTAAAAAAAAACAATGCAGCAACCCCAATCAAAGATAATAAGTATAAAGAAATGAATATTTTAGCCCTTTTACTTATATGTTCTTTTTCTTTCTTTACTGCAGAATATACACTTTTTCCAGAATGATATTTTTCATTAAATTCCTCTAAACTTAAAATCTTGTCTGGATTCATTCTGTTAATTTGAGATAGCATATAATCATCATAAGTTTTAAACGTTTGAGAAATACTTTCTTGAACCTTTTGTTTATTTTTTTCCCTTGTATTAGTCCTCACTTTTTCATTCGCTCTCATCGAAGGAACTGAAACAAGGTATTCGTTAGTGTATAGAATTGAAATATTATCAGCACGCTTCTTTTCTTGCATAAATCTATCGTAATCAGTCATTAATTCTTGATCCCTGCCAATTCGATCAAATACATCATTATTTTGCATTGCTGCAACATCTCTTCTTAGTGTAACCATTTTTTCTCCTCCAAATTCAATAAATTATATTAAATTCTCTCCGCAATCCTCAATTTTGCGCTCTTGGCTCTTTTGTTGTTATTTAATTCTTCTGAACAAGCAATTATTGGTCTCGGCGTAATGATTTTGACTTCCCTCTTTTTGTTACATGTGCAAATCGGAGATCTTTTGTCACAAATACAGTCTTTTTCCAAGTAATTGAATGCACTTTTTATTATTCTATCTTCTAGAGAGTGAAAGCTGATTACCGCTATTCTCCCCCGACTTTTTAACCTGAGGCTGACAGACAATATAAAATCATACAACCCATTCAGCTCCTGATTAACTTCTATTCTCAAAGCTTGAAATACTCTTTTCGCAGGATTCCCATCTCTATAATTTTGTGGATAACAAGACTTTATCAACTCCGAAAGTTCATAAGTTGTTTGAATCTCCTTATCTTTTCTTTGCGTGATTATCTTCGCCGCAATTTTCCCTGCATAATTTTCTTCGCCATATTCTCTGAAGATTTTTGCCATATCCTCAAATGTTGCATCTTTCAATAATTCATATGCGGAAATTCCTTTGCTTTGATCCATTCTCATGTCAAGTTTTCCATCATTTACGTAAGAAAAACCCCTATCAGGATTATCAATTTGCAAAGAAGATACCCCCAAATCAAGCAAAATCCCATCGATTTCTTTAACGTTCATATTGTCAAGATACTTAGAAAGATTTTTATAATCGTCTTGAATTATTGTTACCTTGTCATCATATATTTGTAAATTTTTACGAGCTATCTTAAGCGCTTCAGAGTCCAGATCAAAGCATATTAGTTTTCCCGATGTTAATTTGCTTGCTATTTCCTTTGAATGTCCCCCTAGTCCTACAGTGCCATCTATATAAATCCCTTTTGGGTTTATAGACAAACCATCGATTGTTTCTTTCAGTAATACTGGTATATGACTGATTTTATGGTCACTAATCATATTTGATACTCATTTAATTTAACAAATTCACTATCAAAGCTTTCAGCTGTATCAAATCCCTTTTCTATATATTTTTCTTCGCTCCATATTTCTATTCTCTTATTGACCCCAATAAAAACTACCTGCTTTTGAATTCCCGCATAATCTCTAGCTTTTTGGGGCAAAATGAAACGATTTTGAGAATCTTCTTCGGGAATAATTAACGAAGACATTATTTTTCTTACTGCATCCTGAGCCTTTAAATTACTAAGGGGGATACTATCTATCTTTTCAGCAATTTTTTCAAACTCATCAGGGGGCATTACAAAAAGACATCCGCCTGTTCCATGCAATAAATAATATTCCTCCCCAATTAAATTTCTAAGTTTATTAGGAATTCGCATTCTATTTTTATCGTCTAATTGTAAATGATATTCGCCAAAGAACATTTTTATTCTCCTTCATAATATGATTATAGGCTAAATATTTTCCACTTTCAACCACTAATGGGTAATTTTCTATGGTTTTTTGCTAATAAATAGGGATTTAATAGATTTTTGTTGTCTAAATCTAAATAAAAACCGGGACTTAGAACAAATGTTCTAACCCCGGTCAAGTTTAACAATCTTAGTCTATTTTTTAATAAATTAAAGTAAGTTTATTATTACGTAAATCACAGGAAGTTAAATAATACTTAATATTATTTTTTTCTATATATAATGACGTTTTGCTCGTTTTTCCATGCAAATGGCCGTATACCACCGAATCAACCTTATATTGTTCAAAAATTTTTGTAAAAATTGAATCATCATAAGAAGAATTAAAGGGAGGAAAATGTATCATCAAAATTAATTTATCTTCAGCCTGCTTTTTAACGAGAGCATCTTCTAGACTCATATTAATTCTTATTATTTCCCTATCTAATATTTTCTTATCCGAATTAGAGGCTGTAATTCCTTTCTCTGGGATGGTCCATCCTCGGCTTCCACATATAACGTAATTTCCTATTTTAAAAGAATCGTGTCTTATTATGTTAATATTTTCGGGCAGAGAATCTCTTATTTTTTTTATTCCTGTGCTAGATGAACACCAATAATCATGATTACCTCTTACAAAAACCTTAATCCCCTTCCTTTTAGAAATTTCCAATAAATCTTTTTCAGCTTCTTTCAGAGATAGAGCCCAAGACAAATCACCCGGGATTAAAACACAGTCCTCTTCTTGAACTTTCGAATCCCAATCCATGGATATTTTTTCCCAATGTTCGTTCCATATTGGGCCAAAAACAAACATTGGTTTGTCCGAAGAAAAGGATAAATGTAAATCACTAATGGAATAAATCTTCATTTTTTCAAGTGTTCCACTTATCTAATTTATATTTTGCAAAGCGTCTAGTTGCTTTCCAATCCTTGCCAAAATTTCTGCCTTGCCTATTTTGTATTTTGCGGATACCATAATAATGTTATCTGCGCCTATTTTTAACTGATTCGCAATAATTTGCTTCTTGGTTGAGAGAGTATTTTTTTGTATTAAATCGCATTTTGAAATTATAACTGAGAAGGGTATTCTGTTTTTATAAAAATACTCCATCATAGCCGTATCGCTGGAAGCAACATCCCTTCTAGCATCTAGAATAAACAATGCTAGGCTTTTTTTTGCAGTTAGAAAGAATCTGTTTATCAAAAAAGACCATTTATTTCTTGTCTCTTTAGAAACCTTAGCATATCCATACCCAGGAAGATCTACTATAAAAAAAGCTCCTTCATTACAAGAATAATAATTAATTGTTTTTGTTTTCCCAGGATCTTTCGATGTCCTAGCAAGTGTATTGCACCCACACAAATAATTTATTAGAGAAGACTTTCCAACATTTGACCGACCTACGAGTGCTATTTGTGGTTTGTCAATAAGTAGAGGCTCTATATCTTCCATGATTATTTTATAAATCTCTGCTTTTATGGAATTCATTTTACTCTCTTAGCGCATACAAAATTTTATACAGCCAAATCATTTGTGCGGCTTACCAATGGTTCAGATTCGCCTAAGATACTTTTTTCTGTGATGATAATACTTTTTATGTTTTTATCATTAGGGACTTCATACATTAAGTTTAGAATAGCATTTTCAACTATAGTTCTAAGGCCTCTCGCCCCAGTTTTTAGTTGTATTGCCTTTCTCGCGATTGCCCTAATGGCTGCTTCCTCAAAAACTAAAGCCACTCCATCTATACTCAATAGTTTTTGATATTGTTTGACTATTGCGTTCTTAGGTTGGGTAAGAATCTTAATTAAAATATCCTCATCCAAAGGATCAAGAACTGCTGTAATTGGAACTCTTCCAACAAACTCTGGAATCAATCCATACTTGATGAGATCTTCTGGACGTAACCCTTGTATCATTTCAGAATAATTTTTATCCGATGCATGCAGGGAAGAATTGAACCCAATTGATGTCTTATCCTTTCGATTATCTACTATTTTCTCAAGGCCTACAAAAGCACCTCCACAAATAAATAAAATCTCGGAAGTATTAATTTGAATAAATTCTTGATTCGGGTGTTTTCTACCCCCCTGAGGAGGAACATTCGCAATTGTGCTCTCAATTATTTTTAATAAGGCCTGTTGAACACCTTCACCAGAAACATCTCTAGTAATACTAGTGTTTTCTCCTTTTCTAGCTATTTTATCTATTTCATCAATGTATATAATACCCCTTTGTGCTTTAGCTACATCACCTTCTGCTGCTTGAAGCAACTTAAGAAGCATATTTTCTACATCTTCGCCAACATAACCCGCCTCTGTCATTGTTGTCGCATCGGCGATTGCAAAGGGGACGTTTAGAATTCTTGCCAGAGTTTTAGCTAGTAAAGTCTTTCCTGAGCCTGTTGGGCCTAACATTAGTATGTTAGTTTTCTCTAATTCTACGTCTTGATATTCTTCATTAGGGATACCTAATACTCTTTTATAATGGTTATAAACAGCAACAGAAAGAACTTTTTTTGCCGAATCTTGTCCAACAATATATTTGTCCAACTCATTTTTAATTTTGCTTGGGGACATTAAATTTATCCCAGAATACAAAGAATCAATTAATCCTCTCTTTGAATTATGGGTAAAGACAGCCAAAGCTTTTTTTGCACAATCATTACATATATAACATTCTAAATTAGGTGATTTAACCAGCTCCTCAACCTCATTTTCGCTTCTTCCACAAAAAGAACATTTTAACTCTATTTTATCGTATTCCATCTTACTCCAATCTATTTTTTCTCTTTCCTGGTATAATATACTTTATCAATTAATCCGTATGAAACGGCTTCTTCCGCGGACATATAGTTATCCCTATCTGTGTCTTTTTCAACTTTCTCAAGGGGTTGACCAGTCTTTTCGCTAATAATTCTATTAATTTTGGTTTTAGTTTTAGCTATATGTTCGGCAGCTATTACGATATCACTAGCTTGCCCTTGCGCTCCACCAATAGGCTGGTGAATCATTATTTCACTATTTGGTAAAGCATATCTTTTTCCTTTAGTTCCCGCTGACAATAAAAAAGCCCCCATTGATGCTGCCAATCCAACACAAATAGTTACCACATCACATTTTATATAGTTTATAGTATCGAATATTGCCATTCCTGCGCTTACCATTCCTCCTGGACTATTAATATAAAGAGAGATGTCTTTTTCAGGATCTTTTGTCTCTAAAAACAAAAGTTGTCCAACAACTAGATTAGCAACTGCATCGTTAATTTCCCCGGTTAAAAAGATAATTCGATCTTCCAAAAGCCTTGAATACAAATCATAAGCAGTTGTTCCCCTATTATTTTGTTCAATTACAGTCGGTATTGGAATCATATAATTTTTAATATCCATTTGTATCGCTCCTACTCAAAAGTATTATTCTTTCTCAAAAAGTCAAATAATTTATCTCCGATTATTTTATTCATAATTCTAGCGATTTGATCTTCTTTCATTTCATTTTTATAATCATTCATATTTTTCCCAGAAGATTTGGCTAGTAGTTCCACTTCTTTATCAACCTCTTCTTTCTCAACTGTTAAATTCTCATTTTTTATTATGGCTTCTAAAATTAATCTAGCTTTTACAGATTCCCGAGCCTCTTCTTTATGCTCATTTTTAAATTTATCCATATCTGATCCAGTATACTTCAAATAGTCTTCAAATTTTAAACCAGAATAAGCCATTCTAATAGAAAAATCATTAATCATTCTTTGAATTTCTTGCTCAATCAAAACATCTGGGATATCAATAATTGTATTTTCAGCTATTTTTTCAATTAAAAGATTTTCCTCCTCGTATTTTGCCTTCTCAATTGCTTTCTCTTCCATAGATTCTCTTATACTTTTTTTATAATCCTCTAAAGTTTCATAATCCCCTAAATCTTTAGCAAAATCATCATTCAACTCTGGGAGCTGCTTTTCCTTGATTTCATGAACGATGCATTTAAAAATCGCCTTTTTGCCAGCCAAATCCTTGCTGTGGTAATCTACAGGAAAAGTAACTTCAACATTTTTTTCTTCTGCAATCCTAACGCCAATGAGTTGCTCTTCAAATCCCGGAATAAATTGTCCACTTCCAATATCCAATGTAGCTTTCTCGGCTGTTCCACCTTCGAACATGACTCCATCAACAGAACCAGAATAATCCAGAATAATTTTGTCATTTATTTTTATTTCTCTATCAGCTATGTCTATCCATCTAGCATGAGATTCAATAACCTTTGATATTTCACTGTCGATTTCCGATTCTTGGACACTTGAGCTAACCTTTTTGATTTTCAATCCCTTATAGTCTCCTAAAGTTACTTCAGGATAAATATCCGTAGTAAACACGGCAGAAATCCCCTCTTCACCTACAGTTTTAACATCAATATCAGGCTTAGAAATAACCTCTAAATCTTTTTCTTTTTCTAGTATTTCTGAATAATATTTGTTTAACGCATAATCCAACGCATCCTCGTAAAACATCTCAATACCATACCTATTTACCAACAGCTTAAAAGGGACTTTTCCCGATCTAAATCCTTCTATTTTATAATTATGTTTATTCTTATCGTAAGCTTTAGCAATACAATCATTCCATTCATCCTTTTCAATTTTAAAAGATATCTCTACTTTTGACCCACCAATTTTTTGTACTGAATACTCCATTTTTATCCTCCATTGGAAAACTTGCTACATTATGTTATCACAACAATCCAATTAAATCAATTATAAACTATGGCTAATAGTACTGTTTATAGTATAATGAATATAATGCCAAACGATATTATCACGTTAACCCTACTTTGCCATGAATTAAACTCTGATCTTGTTAATGGAAAGATACAGTCCGTTTTTTTAAGCAAAGAAAAATATATATATTTGGAAATATTAACGAAAGGAAAAAAAATTGTTTATTTGGTTTTTTCGGCAAAGAGGCAAAACACAATTATCTTTTTAACTAAGAAAAAATCACAAAAGAGTGAGGATAACGCCAATATAGTCCAAATTTTAAAAAAATATATTACTGGGAGCAAAATAAAATCAATCGAATTATCTTCCAATGATAGGATTATAACTATTCAAACTATCCAAAATAATGAATTATATGAAGAAAAGCTGTTAAATATAATATTTGAAATATCACCTCAAAAACCCAATATTATACTTGTGAATTGGCAAGGTATCATATTAGGATCACTTGAAATATTAATCAACGAAAAACGTTCTATTACACCTGGGGATATGTATATTTACCCTAAAGTTTCACTTTCTCGAAACAAAGATTCATTAATCAATCTCTTTGGAAAAGTTACAATGAGAGAATATGATTACTTATTAAATACCAATGGGAAAGAAACAACCATTAATTTATTCAGGGATTTTCTCAATCTAAAAAAATTATCTTATAAGCCCTGTGTAATCTTCAAAGATACTTCACCATTGGGTTATTTTTTATATCCATATGAAAGTATAACTAGCAAAAATGATAATGTGAAAGTTGAATATTGTTCTACTTTAAGCGAATCCATAGAACTCTTTACTAATAATATTGAATCTTTAGATAATTTTACGACATTTCATCCTAATGAAAAAAAATTTGTAGAGAAAGCTTTAAAATCTTATCTTATTCGCCTTGACACCATAGAACAAAATATTAGTCAAATCCCTATTTTAGATAATTTACTAAATGATGCGGAATTATTAAAATGTAATCTTCATCTTGTAATCAAAGGCAGTGAATTTATTGACTGCTGGGATTTCTCTCAAAATAAGACAGTTAGAATTATTCTAAATCCTCTAATATCTCCTTCTCAAAACCTTGAACAAAAATTTAAAAAGTATAATAAATTAAAGGCTACAATCAACTACTCCATTAAAAATAAGGAGCTAATCGAGAGTTCAATATCCCATTTGCAATCTATAAGCTTTTTACTTACTCTCTCCAACGATAAAACAGATATATCTGCTATTATAAAAGAACTTTCGGATCATTTCAATTATAAAATTAAGGAAGAGATCAAAAATACCATCATAAAAAAATCGATTGATAATTACATTCAATTTTTTCAAGATGGATTCAAAGTACTAATTGGAAAAAACAATCTACAAAATGATAATATTACTTTTAGAATTGCAAATAAAGATGATCTATGGCTTCATGTCAATGGTGCCCCTGGGTCACATACAATAATTAAAAATGCTGGCAAAAACATACCTATATCTACAATAAGCTCGGTCGCTTGTTATTCAGCGTATTATTCCTCTCAAAGAAACAATAATAAGGTAATGGTAGATTACGCAAATGTAAAAAATTTAAAAAAAGGGACAAGTCCCGGAAGCGTAATTGTCAAGGCTAAAAACTCAATTATAGTATCGCCTGCTTCTCCTAATCTAAATAGTTCAGATTAGCTTTCTCATCAAAAGAGCGTCTTCATCCTTTCTATAATAATTCTTTCTTCGCCCCTCAACAATAAATCCATTTTTCTGATATAATCTTATAGCAGACTCATTAATACAAGATACTTCTAAGATTATTGATTTTATGTTCAAATTTCTAGATTCAGCAACTATTCTGTTAATCATCAAACTCGCGAAACCAGCACCCTTATACGCACTTTTTACTGCAATTCGCAATAGTTCCAAAACGTCATACGTACTTCTCGAAAAAGAATATCCTATAATGGTATCATCCCTTATATCTTTTATAATTACATTTGTGGGATTGTTTAATTCAATTTCATCAGATAACATTTTTTCTGACCATGGATCTCGAAAACTAGCTTTCTCAATATCAGATATTCTATCTATATCCTGTGTTGATGGGTTTAAAATTAAATAATGATCTTTATCTCTTTCTTCCCTGTCCGCTGAAGACTCTCGTAAGTAAAATGGTAAAGCTCTTTTAGAAAAGAAACCTTTATCTGCTTTCTCCACAAAAGCACGTAGCTTATTTTCAGGAGAAACTTCTTTAGCCGGAAGAATATCATATCCTTCATAATGTTTTAATTCATTTTCTGATAGTATCCTATATCTACAATCATTCTCTGAAGTCTTTATTAGAGAGTAATAATTTCCATTCAAACAATCAATAATAGAAATAACGTTCTTATTATGGCCAAAAGTAGCTAACTCTAATGAATTTATAGATAATATTGCTGCATTTAAAGACTTTGAAAGAGCATTAGCAGTTGAGATACCAATTCTTATTCCAGTAAAAGAGCCCGGCCCAATAACGACACCTATTTGGGATATATTATCTATTCTGATATTTGAGGAAATCAAAAAAGAATCTATTTTTTGAAGAAGGGTACTAGCATGTTTCTTTTCTGTCTCTGTTCCAACATAATAGAATGATTCCTTCCCCATTTGAGCCCCAAGGATAATATTTTTACCAGTCGTATCAAGAAAAAGAACACCTCTAACTCTACTCATAATTAATTATAATCCTTCTCGAAATGTCATTTATTACTTCAATAGAAACTTTTATCAATCGTTTAGATTTTATAATACTCTTTTTATTCCATTCAATAACTACAATTGAATTCCCTTCAAATATTTCATCTATCCCAACGTTTTCTAACTCATCTTCTGATTCAATTCTATACATATCAATGTGAACAAGCGAACAATGAGGCGCATGATACTCTCTTAATATGGTGAATGTGGGACTAATTATTTCATTTGGAATGCCCAATGATTTTGCTATTCCTTTCGTAAAAGTAGTTTTTCCCGATCCCAAATTACCACACAAAATAACAACATCACCATTTAATAACTCGCGGCCCAACTCCTCCCCTAAAAAAAAGGTGTCTTCAGCCGAATTGGACAAAAAAAGACCTAACATTTTCATAGATGTAAAAGTTTAGATACCCTTTTATATAGTAAAAAAGTAATCAATGAAGTTGATATAGATTTTATAAGATTAAAAGCTAACCCATATTGGAAGGAAAATTCAATTCTTAAGTCCATTAACATTGGTAAATAAAGTTTTGCGTACATGGGAACAATAATAAAATAATTACTTAAAGAAGATATTAGTGCATTAGAAAGAACGCCTATTAATAAACCAATAATAGCGCCCTTAATATTCTTATTATATTTATAAAAAAAAGTTGCGGGAAGAACTAAAGAAACGGAAACAATGAAATTACTAAGCTCTCCAACAAGCCCAGTAGTAGATGTTATCAGTTTAATAGAACATTTAACAAACTCTATTATCACCGCAGCCATAGGGCCTAAAGCAAAGCCACCTAAAAGACTGGGTATAGAAGAGAAATCCATATCAAGTACATTATAAGGAAAGATTGGGAAAATCGGAAATCTCGCGAAAAGGTACAATACCACTGAAAGGGCTGTTAAAATAGCAACTTTTGTTAAATAAGCTGTTGCAACTTTTCCCTTTGTCCTGGGTTTTCCTTTGTTAGGTATATTTCTTTTTGATGAAATATCTTCCTCATTTTCAGAATTATTTCCTAAAATATTTTCATGAAAATTATTATGAGATATTTGGCTTTCATTAATCTCAATCTTTTCGTTCTTAGACAGAAGAGAGCTTTCTTTAGGCTCAAAAGGTTCATCTTTCATAATATCCCCTACTTCCAAAGCTTTTCAAGACAGTAGTAATCTCTTGTTTCAGAATTAAATATATGCACAATAATATCAATGTAATCCAATACTACCCATCTACCATCAGAATAACCTTCCTTTCTTGCAGCGGCTATCCCCTTTTCTTCAAGTTTGCTTTCAATATAATCCGCCAAGGCTTTTACGTGCATAAGGTTCTTCCCCGTTGCAATAATGAAATAATCAGCTATTGATGATTTCTTACTAATATCAATAGTAATGATATCCCCCGCGTTTTTTTCTTCAAGCAAATCTTCAATTAATTTTTTTGTTTCTTGTTTATCCATTTTACCTTCCTTATTCATTCACATTATTGTACCATAAGACAGTTTCAAGGGTCAATTTATCCATATCCAAAGACTTATTTTTAGTATAATTATATACACTCATTAAAACCGTTAAAAATCCTTTTTGTAGATCTCTATCCGCCAGATTTCTATACTCAAAGACTTTTTTATAATGTCTGTTAACTTCTAATTTATCAGCTAGAAATACAATTTTTGAGAGAACACTCATATTGGGTTTTCCAGTTGTGTGATATTTAATGGAGTCCAAAACTTCCTCATCCTTTATCCCAAAAAAACGATTAGCCTTTTTTGCACTTTCATATTGATGTACTACTTGATTTGGGATATTCGGATATAATGACAAATCATAACTATCTTCCTTTGCACAATCATGTAATAATCCAGAAAGAAAGGCACTCTCATAACTAATATCGTTCTTCGATGCCAACCTTGCTGCGTATATAGCTGTCTCTGCAGAATGAAGAAATAATTTTTCGCTAATACTTCCCTTTAATTTTTCGATAATATCATCAAAGCATCTATATAAGCCATTTTTTTCTATGTAAATTAATACTTCCTCTTGTAAAAATAAAGTTCTTCGCTTAATTCCAGTCATAATCATTGCCCGAATTTCTGAACTTGAGATATCTTCTAATTCGTTATTTAGCGTATAAATGTTACAGCTATACAATTTTTTCAAAATTTGTGAAGTTTTAAATATATCAGGGTATCCTTTTCGGGAGAATACGGCTAAATCGGTTTGCTTAGTTATTAATTCTGGGTATTTCCATTTATGAAAATTTGTTAAACTATCTCCACCAATAATTAAGGCATAAGGTCTTCCATATTTTTTTATTAATTCTTCTAAGACCAAATAAGTATAACTATTATTAAGTTCGAGGCATTCCTCAATATTATCTACCTGCGCCCAAGAATAATCCTTAATTGACAATTTAATCATTTCCACTCTATCCTTAAAACTTTCACAAAGTCTTAATTTATGGGGTGGATTAAATGAAGGGACAATTATCAATTCATCGAGACCTAATTGTTGATAGGCATTCTTGATAATTTTTATGTGCTCAATATGTATCGGATCAAAAGACCCACCAAAAATACCATATTTCATATTCTACTCGAAATACTCAAATTCAATATCCATAATTATAATTGAATCCCCATTTTTTAGGCCTTTATCTAATAAGCCTTGCATTATACCCTTATCTCTCAATACTTTTTGAAACCATCTAAAACTATCCGGATCTGAAACAACCACTCCTCTTACTAAATCCTCAATGAACCCTCCATACACATAAAAGTTATGATCAATCCTTTCAATTTTAATTTCAGTTTTGTCTATATCCTCATATACGAATGGAATAAATTTCATTTTTTCTTGCTTGGGAATAGCCTTTAATTTTGAAGTTAAAACATTTAAAAGATTGTCTATTCCTTGCGTAGTCGCGCATGATACAGGAACAATATCAATTTTTAGATCCTTATTTAATCTAAGAACCTCCTCTTTATAATTATTGATTAAATCAATCTTATTCCCAACAACTATTTCAGGAAGAGAATAAAGCAGTCCTGAATAATTATTTAATTCGTTTCTAATAACTTTATAGTCCTGTTCAGGAACCCTTCCCTCACTCCCGCTGATATCCAAAATATGTAACAACAAACGCACTCTTTCTGTATGACGTAAAAATGAGTGTCCTAATCCAGCGCCCTCTGAAGCCCCTTCTATTAATCCCGGGATATCGGCTATCGTATAAGAATAATCGTTATGCGTAACAACCCCTAAATTAGGAGATAGCGTTGTAAAATGATAATTAGCTATTTTGGGTCTAGCGGCCGATACAACCGATAAAAAGGTGGATTTTCCAACATTAGGAAATCCAATTAAACCAACATCTGCTATTACCTTTAGCTCAAGGCTGATCTTTCTTTCTCGAGTTAGCTCCCCTGTTTCTGAAAATGCGGGGCTTCTTCTTACAGAATTTGCAAATCTAGCGTTTCCTCTTCCACCTCTTCCGCCCTTTAAAAGCACAAGTCTGTCCCCATTAGAAAATAAGTCATCAATTATATTGTTTGTCTCAGCATCTTTAATTAATGTACCACAAGGTACCTTTATTACTATATCCTTTCCTCTTCGACCCGAGCAATTCTCCGCTTGTCCAGGTTGTCCATTTTCAGCGTGAAACTTTTGGGTGTATCTAAAAGATATGAGTGTATTAAGAGATGAATCAGCTTCGAAAATAATATCTCCACCCTTTCCACCGTCTCCCCCATCTGGGCCTCCCATGGGGATATATTTTTCTCTTCTCCAGGACACAACACCATTCCCTCCATTCCCGGCTTTACAATGAATAATTGCTGTATCTAGAAACATAAAGTAAATTTCTCCTTTTATAATAAAATATATATTGGTTAAAAAAGCTTAGATTTAAAATGAAAGCACTCCTGGGATAATAGGCATCTTTCACATTGTGGCTTTTGGGACTTACAAATATATCTGCCATGAAAAATTAAAGAATGATGTAATTTATTCCAATCACTCTTCTCAAATAATTCCTTTAAATCCTTCTCAACTCTATCTGGTGTACTTCCCATTGAAAGCCCGATTCTATTAGCGACTCTAAAAACGTGTGTGTCTACCGGAACAGCAGGTATTCCGTAACCCACGGACAATATCACTGAAGCAGTCTTTCTACCGACACCAGGAAGACCAATCAATCCCTCCATTGAATTAGGCACGACATCATAAAATTTCTCGTGAATAATTCTTGATGCATCAATAATATTTTTCCCTTTATTGGAATAAAAACCACAGCTATAAATTAATGGGGACAAATCCTCATTCCTTAAATATGCAAAATCTAAAGGCTTATTATATTTCTGAAAAAGTTTATCAGTAATAATATTAACCCTTTTGTCTGTACACTGTGCGCTTAGAATAACTGCAACCAGTAATTCAAAAATAGAGTTATAGTGTAATTCACAACCAGCATCAGGGTGCATTTGATTAAGGAGGCTCAATATTCTTTTAGTATTTTCTATATCCAATTTTCTATATTCCTATATTAATTTTTATTTGGGAAGAAAAATCTGACCAAGGAAATTTTTCTATGGGCGGAAAAACCTTGAAAGTCATCAGGTCCTTGTTTACTGGATGTGGGAAACTTAGCTCACTTGCCCATAAAGCTAAATCATCATGTCCAACCGCTTTTCCGTATTTCTGGTCCCCCCAAATTGGGCATCCAATATTCGCGAGTTGAACTCTTGCTTGGTGAGATCTTCCAGTTATTAAATGAATCTCTAATAATGACAAATCTTCTTTTGCCACAATTACTTTATACTCAAGCTCTGCCATTTTAGCCCCTTCTGTTGCAACGGGAACACAGTATACCTCATTTTTTATAGTGTCTTTGCTTAGTGCATTTTTTAAAATAGCTTTATTTCTCTTTGGGATTCCTTCACAAACGGCTAAATACTTCTTATTTACATCTCTCTCTTTAAGATTATTAGCAAGTCTAGAAGCAGCCTTACTTGATTTAGCATACAACATAACTCCACCAGTAGGTTGGTCAAGCCTATGGACTAATCCAAGATAAGCGTCCCCAGGCTTATTGTATTTTTCAACAAGATACTTTTTCATTAAATCCAATAAATTGGCAGAGTTTGATACATCCGGACAACATGGAAGGCCTTGAGGTTTAACAACAACCAACAGATGATTGTCCTCATATAAAATAATAATATCTTTGTAGTTATAATTAATCATTTAAACACCATAAAAGCACTTGCCCCACAAGGTAGCACGACCTCTTTTTCATTAGTTTGAATTCCTAGTTCATAAGCTTCACATTCATGGGGAACATCACTATATACCTTATCCAATATTACCTTCATAGAAGTTGGTTGTAAACCAGTAGTATAACTATTAATTAAAAAAAATAAAGGTTTTTTTGATAACAATTTTTTTGTTTTTTCGACTAGTTCATAAATCTGTTCAGTAACTTTCCAGGTTTCGCCCTTTGGTCCTCGGCCAAAACTTGGTGGGTCCATAATTATAGCGTCATATTTTTTCCCTCTATTTTCTTCTCTTTCCACAAATTTTATACAATCATCTACAATAAATCTAACATTATTCAACCCTAAACCACTAACTATAAGATTTCTTTTTGCTCGTTCACACATAGATTTTGCTGCATCTACATGGCACACAGATGCTCCGGCAAGAATACAAGCGGCTGTTGCTCCGCCCGTATAAGCGAATAGATTTAAAACCGATATGTTTTTGTTTTGAGACTTTTTTATCGTCTCAATTATTCTTGCCCAATTATATGCTTGTTCAGGGAATATTCCCGTATGTTTAAACCCCATAAGCCTTAAAGAGAATGTTAGTTGTCTCCAATGCACAAAGAATTCTTCAGGGATCTGGTTATTTGACGTCCATCGGCCTCCACCATCATTGTTTCGAGAATAAAAAGCATCACATTCTCTTTGAAAATCAAAGCTTGGAACCGCTTTCCATATTACCTGTGGGTCAGGACGTAAAAATTTATACTCATGGGAATATTTTTCTAGCTTATACCCATCTCCAGTCCTTATTATTTCGTAATCGTTCCACTCGTTATTAAACCTAATCATTATTAACCTACACTATGTTGATATGCAAATTGATTTCATCAATCATAGCAGAATAATCAGTGGCTGTATCAATAGAAGACAATATTGTTAAAAACTTTTTACTTTCAATAAAATCTTCTTGTTTAGCTAGAGCCCGAACAAGTCTAAGAAGATTAATCGTCAGCCACTGTTTAATATTGTTTCTCTCAACTTTAATATTTTCGTAAGTTAAGTCTGAAGCAAATTCTGCTTTTCGAATTTGTAAAATTTTATTCATAATAGATACTTTCTTTTGAAGAAGTTGTTCTGTGTTGTACTTTTGCATCAATATTTGCATTTCATGATAATCAGTATCGATTTTGTCTATAGATAGAATGTACTTACTATTTACATAATCCAGTTTAAAAGACACACCGTATTCATTCAAAGTATTCCTAATGATATTGTTTGTCGTTTTTAAATTATTAATCGCAGACTCATATAAATACCCTTTCCAAAGCATATTTATTATAATATTTCTATCTATTCCGATACTGCCAGCAAGTATATATTGAACAAACAAATCTTTTGATTTTCTTGTCTTCCATTTTAATTCTTGTCCATCAATGAGAGTGTTAATGTTTCCAAAAAAAACGACTTTTATCATATTTGAGGGTTTTTGCATACTTTGTTTTTCCACAATAGCCTCTTCGATTTGAGTTATGTAATCTAACTCTATCTCTTTCACTTTTGCAAAGGAAATAATTGGGGCAAATATATCATCGGAATAATCAGAAACAATCATCTTCATCCCATAATTGTAAGAAGCCTTCAATAGGTTTCGTACTAAGGAAGGCGCATCTTTTAAGTCACCTTGAGTCAGCATAATGTTTGTTACAATGCCCATACCCATAAGCCAAGCAGCAGATCTGGCAGTGCTATTCTGTATGCAATCTGTAGCAGCCTTGTATGCCCTCTTCCTATCCCCTAATTTAAAGGAGGCATAAGCAATTGCCAGAAGCATATCAATGACCAATCCATGTGAAGAAGACTGTGAATTTTGCAGATAAATATTTGCTAGATCTTTTGCATACTGAGCCTCCCCGTGAGCAGCCTTATATAAACACCTTTGTGTGATAGTAAAATAATACGAAGGGTCACTATACTCCAGCTTACTATATGCTAAATCAAAAATTTTACGTGCCTCTTCATTATTTCCATAGTACTCCTCAGTCATAGCTTTAGTAGTAAACAATACATGAGCATCTTTTCTTATAGGAATAGCTCTTTTAAGTCCCTCATTAACAAGTTCGACTGCTTCTTTAACTTCTCCCGAAAAATAATGTAAAGCTATAAAGTATGGGGGAATAACATAATACTCCAAATAATCTTTAATTTGCTTAGAAACATATATTGCTTTTCTGTAATTTCCTTGTTGAAAATAAGCTTTTGCTAAATCCTCCATAACCTTAATGTACCAAAAATCTTTTTCAGCATTGATCTCAGAAATAAAGTCCTCAAGTTCTTGAATAGTAAAATTTGTGTAAGATGTAATGCTTGGAAGCATGGAAGCCAATGCAAGTAAATGTTTCTTATTGGAAGCATAGTACTTGTTATATAATTTGATAAAATCCTCTTTTACAGAATTACCCTTTCCATTTTTTATTAAACAGTGGTATTCAAATAGTTTTGCAGCCATAAACGCATTAATGTCACTATTCTCAAAGTGAGTTGCAAGTAAATTCCCTCTAGCAATGCTTTTTGAATCAACATTTCCAAGATAACATTGTGCCATTTCTTTGTACAACTGAAAGTACTTTGACCCTGTTATATCCACATCAAATTCAAAATCCGGATGGGCCTTGATATATGCTGTTACTTTTATCAAAAGAAGATCGTCTTGTAATATCCTTTTAAAGGAATTATCAAAACCCTCTAAGTCTTGTGCCTCATGAAAAAGTGTTAAAGACCCAAAAAAATGACCGGTATTACATAAATGGTTACCATATAATTTTTTTACTGATTGTTTATATCGGCTATCCTCTGAGATTATAGAATCTCTATTAGGACGAAAATACTCTCTTAGAATCGGGCTCATCCTGAAAAACTTTACATCTCTAGTAACAACAAACTCACCCCTTCTGCTTAATACCCTGAAAATTTCAGCGCCTCCCGGATAAACAGTGTCTAAAAAATCGATATCTACGGCATCAAGCTCGCTAATGTAGCAAAGAAATTTAATATCATCTTCATTTAATCCTGAAAGAAATGCATGTGGGTCGATATTATCAACATGTTGAAGAATAGTATTGTCTACAAACATCGGATATCTTGGCTCAAACTTATTCCACTCAAACGGAAGAAATTCTGTTGATGAAAACAAAATTTTAAGGTTATTCGGGGCATGATTTATAATATTAACAAAATCGGAATAGTCAAAATCTCTGGGCATATGCTCCATTCTTTCAAATACCATTAGGACATCTCCCTTCATTTTTCCTATATAATCTAAAAGAGATAGGATTATAACGTCAGTGTCCGCATATTGTGAATTACAAAAAAGTAGTTGCTTGAGTTTCAATTGAAGGTCCGGATCCTGTTTCAGAATCTTGTCTATAAAAGTATGACAATAAAGACTTAAATCATCGGTAATGGGATTAAACCAAAATGTATTAGCATATCTATTGCTCAATTCAGTAATAAATTCACTTTTTTGGGATCCAATAGGTGCTAGTAAAAATACGGCAGGATTATCACTAGCCATTATTTCGTTTAAAACGGAATTTGTGTTACTATCTAGTTTCATATAACCCTCTTTTGAATAAATCTATGTAAAGTAATTGTAAATTAAAAGTAAAAAAAAGTCAACCACTAGGAACAGAGATATGAAGCAAAAATTAATTAGTTGAATATATCTAAAAGAATAAATTTTATACAATAATCATTGTTGTAAAGGCCTTGTAATTTTTTCTTGCCCCATTAAAATCTATGATGTATAATCAAAATACGCGAAAGTAGTTCAACGGTAGAGCCCTGCCTTCCCAAGGCAGTTGTTGCGGGTTCAAATCCCGTCTTTCGCTCCAAAAACACCGATTTTTTTCGGTGTTTTTATCTTATCCCCCCTCCACCACCGCCAAAACCTCCTCCGCCTCCAGAAAAGCCGCCGCCGCCAAAGCCGCTCCCCCCAAAGCTGGATTTTCCTGAATTTTTAGCTTCGAAAAGTCTCAACGCTTGCGCTGTATCGGAAAAGGATCTTATTACATTTGAACCTAAATCTATCCCCTGTCCCTTAGAAAGAAAATAGAAAGACATCAATAAATTTCTAGAGGAAAAATTAAGACCATATTCTTTACTTTCTATTAATTTAATCGGTAAAGCCTTTAGAACTTCTTTTGATATTCCCATCATTGTCGCATAAACCATAAATTCTTCCCAAAGAACAATTTTGGGTATTTCATGTTCTTCGAGATTCGAAAAGTCTTTCATATAGTTATACAATCCTTTTGCGTTTGCAAATATTAATTCTCCCTTTTTACTTAATATCTTTTTCTTTGGAACTCCTATTATCAATAAAATCCCTGATATAATTAAACCTATGTATAACGGCCATATATAACTAAAGAATACAAACAACAATATTATTCCAGCAAAGAAAAATACTGGTCCTAATCCAGCTATTCTAATGAATAAGGATTGTTTTCGGTCAATATATTCCCCACTATTTAGTTTCAACCCTGATTGAACTATTACCTTTTTTGTTTCCTTAGAAAACATTGTGCTGTTTGTTCTAGCATATTGGTCCAAATCATCCATCGAAAACCCTTTAGATTTTATTTTACTAATACACTCTAATATATTCAATAATGTTGCTTCATGGGGTAACAATTCCGCTCGCTGTGCTGAAGACACTTGGCTCAAATTAAAGATATATTTCTCCTCAGCAATAATTTCTATCGTTAAAATATGTCTTCTCACAAAATCTAAAATAGTAGAACTAATTAGTCTTCCCGAATATAATGGTTTTTCGGCTCCTCCTGAATAATAATAAAAGAAATGACCATATTCTGCAGGAGAAAACTCAGGTGGTATTTCTCTATAATATGGAATATTGATCTTGTTTTTACGATATTTTATCCGTGAATAAATAACTAAAGAAAAAGAGGTAATTATGAGCATAATTCCTATTACCCAACTCAATGTGAAATATGCATGTTCCTTCTTTAATCTTCTCTCCCATTCTATTGCCCAACCTAATTCTTCCTCCTCAATTGAAACTAAATTTTCAACATTTTCCGTGTATGATAAGGAATCGAATATAGTATCAGTCCATATAGATCTAACTTCAATATATGACTCTGGATTGATATTCGTAGCAAAAAATTGTATATCATTTCCTACAATCGTTGAGTATGCTGAAACATTCTCACTATGCATCCAAAATTTAATACTATTGGAATCAATTTCAATAGGCAAAGATATATTTAAATTATAATTTTCAATAAAAAGTGCAAAATCGGGGCCTATATGATTCCAATATATTTCGTCACAATCGAGGAATCTTAAAAGCATTCCCTCCAAAGTATATCGAAAAGTATATGACCTCCGTCCAGAATAATACTCTTCCATTATTAGTCCTATTTCTAGAACACCAGGTTTGCTACTATCAATGTAACCGCCAGAGTCCTCCCCTAAGAACTCGGTGAACTTCCCATCTCCTAGGTCTTGAAGCACTTTGTTAGAAGCATTATCCACTACAGAAAATTCCGTAACGGCTAAGACTTTTGTGGGATATTCAGGATTTTGCAATTCAATCGTTTTATATAAATTTCTTTTAACTTCCTCTGAATTCCCATTTATAACCCAAGTTTCCTCAACCTGAAGTTTTCCGTCATTCGTCAATATTGCATTAGTGTCAAGGGATTCTAAAAAAACCTCTCCTTTTTTGTTAAGAAAAAAATCTTGGCAGGAACACAAACTTAAGCCTAAAATCAATACACAAAAAATTAAAAAAAACAAGAGTACCGGATTAACTTTTTGGGTTACAATTTTATTATGCATAAGTAAAAAACCACCAAATCCTTTTTAAAACAACTGGGGAAATAATCGTTTCTAAAAACCTAATGTTTACCCCTTGATCTAATTAAATATAGTAAATATTAAAACGCTACTTTGGGGACATTTTTTTCATCTTCGGAAATTGTGAAATAAGGTTTTTCAGAAAATTTAAATATCTTTGCAATAATCATTGCTGGAAATGATTTAATTTTTTGGTTGTACAACATACATGAATCATTATAAAATTGTCTAGAGAACGCTATTTTTGATTCAATATCCGAAAGCTCTTGCTGAAGAGACAAAAAGTTCGTATTAGCTTTTAGTTCGGGGTATCTTTCAGCAACAACCAATAGTCTAGAAATTGCCCCAGATAATTCATTATTAGCTTCTAAAGATTCCTGCAAATTTCCTGCGCTTCCGACTGATGCTCTAGCTTTCGTCACATCATTTAATACTCTATCTTCATGTCTTGCATACCCTTTCACTGTTTCAACTAGATTTGGGACTAAATCAAATCTTTTCTTTAATAATATGTCGATTTGAGACCAGGAATTTTCAGTTATTTCTCTTTGTTTGACAAGCTTATTGTAGGTGTAAATAGTATAAATTAAACACATATCATTTCCTCCGTTTTCTATATTATATATTCTTTTATATTCTTCGTAAAGAATCTGAATTATTAAGATTAAAGGGGTTCAATCATTTATAATACATTTTTCTTTTTTATACTCTTCTATAAATTAAATAATGGACATCAATTTCTTCTTATGCTATACTACACAAGTACGAAATGGCACCATAGCCAAGTGGTAAGGCAGAGGTCTGCAAAACCTTTATCCCCAGTTCAAATCTGGGTGGTGCCTCCATTAATTGGCCGTTATGGCGGAATAGGCAGACGCAAGGGACTTAAAATCCCTCGATGGCAACATCGTGTCGGTTCAAGTCCGACTAACGGCACCAAAAAAAACCACTGAGGAATCAGTGGTTTTTTTTAGTAATTAAATATTTCAAACTAACGTTTCTTAAAACTCAATAATACTAAAACAAATCCTATAGAAAATGCTACTGAAACTCCTAAAGAAACAAATAGACTCTTAAGACTTAGTCCTCCCAGCTTTCGTATTTCAATTGCTTTATTATTCTCTAAATCGTAACTGTAACCTTTATAAAATAAATTTTCGCCATCAAAAGAAAGTTTCCCAAATGAAGGATTATCTAAAGTTGGATTATGGATTGTCTCTCCAAATTCCAAGGGTATTTCATCATTTTTCATGTATTTATAATATTTATCTCCTAATGTTCCTAAGGTTACATAAAAAACCCCTGGTCCATCTACTAATTCTTTACCAAGATTCTCATTGTCAACAATATTCCCTTCCCCATCAAGATAATAGCTTTCCGAATATGTATGGTCGTGTCCCTGAAATACAATCGAAACATCATTATCAAAAAATACAGAGGGAAGTTCTGTTCTTATTTCAATTACATCTGAATCCATGCTATGTGAGCCTGCTGAATAAGGGCCTTTGTGCATAATAATAACTTTCTTTTTATCTGTACTCTGCAAATCTTGAATCATCCAATTATATTGTTCACCATCTATTGTGGAAACAGAAGGGTCATTTGTGTTAAGAACAGTAAAATGCACTCCACTATAATCAAAGCTATAATACATACCTAATTTACTTTGACTATATGATTGACTAAAATTGTAGTGCCAAGCCCCATAATTGTACTCGGTGTCCCATATTAGTTGTGAATTTGAACTTATATCTAAATAATCTGAAGGAATTTTTGCAACAGGCCCCTCATAAATATGTTCTTCATGATTTCCTAGAGCATATATACTTGTCGTATTCGCCCAAAAATCTCCCATGTTATTTAAAAGAAAATCCCAGTGTTTGTTGTTTTTTGAATTATCAACACTATCTCCACAGTTAATTACAAAAGGATACCCTGAAGGGAATATATCATCTATATTTTCTATAACACTTCTTGCCTTCGAGTAAGTTCCTTGAGAATACCCTTGTAAATCTGAAATTAGTAATACATCAAATTTAAAATCATCCTCCAAAGGGGCCGTAGAGAAAGTGTAGACAGGGCTCCAAAGATTTTGAGTTTTATCGCCCACTCTATAAGAATACATTTTCCCTGGTTCAAGTCCAGTAACACTCAAAGTATGCCTTCCAACCTCAATATCCATCATCATGGCAAATATTCCTGCGTCAATGCTTGGCGATGTTGTCGCATAATGTTGAAATTGACCATTGTTCTCAAGTTTTAAGGAACTGTTGAATTCTTCGGACGACAAACTTCCCTTTACATACTGTATAGTAGTGCCTGTAATCCTTCGATCTGTAAACCAAGTAAAATTTTTAGAGGTAGTTGGCTCATCCCCATAATTTACCGTAAGCATACTTGGGAGCATCCCATTTTCTATAGTTGGAATCACTTCAGTTTCGCCAGATATATAACTAATTTCATCTCCGGGAATTATTGAATGAATTGTCCATTCGGTTGAATTTCCGTCAGGATAATCATCAGAACTAAAAGAGAGAATAATCGAATAAGCAATTTCCCCAAGTCCAGTGTATATACTATCCGTTACATAGCCTCCTATCAAATTTCTTACTGTATCATAAGCATTATCTTCAAAATTAATATTTGTTATTAATTCTGGAATTGATTCAGAAAGTAAGCCTAGTTTTGGTACAATTGCCCTTAAATATTCATATAAATCAAAACGAGCTATATCAAAGTCTTTCCTTTTAGAAGTAGTCATTAAGTAAATAGTTGAAAGTAGTTCTTCGAGGCCTTCTTTCTCAGATTCTATGAGCCCTATTGACAAATCTATAGGTTCAGATAAAATAGGCATAATCAATCCAAGCAAACCATCATTTTCATCAAGTAATCTGTTTAGTAATTCCTTCACCAAGGCCCCATTCCTTAGGGATTCAATGGCCTTTTCATACTCAGAATAAGGCTGTCCCATATATTCAATGTAGGGTTCATTCCCAATTTGATGTCCAGTGTAGGCAAACATAATGGCGTTAAAAAAAGATATGTCGGTATCTCCCAGTTTAAGATTGATAATATCATAAATTAATTCTGTTGCTTTACCCGAAATTTTTGCACCTAGAACCGAGTTAGCTATTCCTTCTTCTATGTCGTAAAAATCTCCTTCTATGTCATTAGGAAAAACATAATCACTTAATGCTTTCTCCTCAATATGTCTAATAATATTATTAACAAGAGTAGCTACTGGCAAACTTCCAACAAACTGGCCCGCCCCCGAACTATCTAGTATTTCAGCAAGCATACCCCCTGCCCCTGAAATAAAGTCTGGATTAATATATAAAAATCTTAAACTTTCCACTATTGAATAAAAAAGCTTATGAACCGCATAATCACCGCAATCTAAACATATATATTCGCTGCCTCTTTTTTCAATAAATTGTCTAAGATCATTAAAATCTAGATAATAAGACCAAGGTTCATTTAGACTCGAGGCCTCTGTTTCAGTTAATAAAAAACCATCCTCAAATAAACGAGAAAAATCAGCTTCTACCATTTTTAAGAGGATACTACTAAAATTTTCAGCATACTTATTCCCAACATTTCCCCTTTCAATTTTCGCAATCCTAAATGCTCCTTCATAACCCGAGGAAGACCCCGTTTGTGTATCTGTTATGGGATTTCCTTCATAAGAAACATGGGATATAACATCGTGAGCATGCATATGTCCTGTAAATGAATATCTAAATCCATTGTCTGCAAGAAAGTCGGCTGATTCCCTCCATTTGTACAAAGTAAAATCTTTAAGAATCGAATCTTGCATAGAAAAATGAGGTAAAACATTATGATGCATCACTGCGATCTTTAGATAATCTTCATTTTGAGGTAAATTAATGATCCAATCTTTTGATTCTTGGAAAATTTTGCCACCTGCAACATGCCCTCTTTGTTCATCAGAGACCTCCTCATCTAAGCAAAGAAAACTTATTCTTTCTTCCTCATCCATTGCATAATAAGATAATTCAGAGGGTAAATAATCTTCATCTATGTCTCTATTAAGTTCTATTTGATAAGAAAATTGAAGAGTACTAGCATTTTGGCTAATTACATAATACTTTCCTGCCGAAGGAGTGAAAGATAAATTATCAAAGATTATTCTATCTTCATTTGCTTGATAATATGCATCTAGCTGCTCAATTGTATAATCAGGCATGCCCAAACCTGAATATAGATATGAAAAATCCATTCTATTAATATTTAGGGCTTTTCCAACAAGTTGTTCATAAAATTTGCGTGATATAGCATCTGGATTATGTAAATCGTGGTTTCCTGGTGTGCAAAATATCTGAAAATCCGGATTAGTTTCTCTAATTGAGTTTTGCAATTCCCTAAGCATATTAGAAATTTCATAATGAGATTGAATTTCTCCATCAAGAGTAATGTCGCCAGAGACAACAAGATAATCAAGCTCGATTATTTGATTTTGAAAAGAAGCATTTTCAATGTTTTCCAAGGTTTGTTCTACCATCATTTGGTTTTCTACAAGTAATTTTGTAGCTCCTATCACTTCTTTATTAAAAGAAAGAGAGTCTCCTTTATCACAATAATTCAAGGGGTAATAATGCGGATCCGTTAAATGACCAATCATAACAAAATCATCCCTAACAAAACTATCCCCTGCCCCTGCGGAAAAACTTGCCACAGTAGAAAATAATAATAAAAACGAGCTAATAACTATTAAAAGTAAGACGATAATTATTCTTTTTTTCATATAAACCCCTCAAGAATATAAAATTAGCGATCAAGCAACCAAAAAGATACAGTAAAACCATTTGAAATTATATTATACAATATATAATCTAGTCAAACTAGACAAATTAAAAAAGGAAGTCGACAATAGGAATCAAAATAAAACAATTTTTTAACATAAAAAACTATATCAATTTTCTTCTAAAAAATATTAACACAAATGATAGTATTAAACATACCGAGAAAGAAACAAAACAAGCCATAACTATCCAAACCCAAATGGTCTCAACAAATGACATCTGTGATCCTTCCTCTGTCAAGAAAAGATATAGTTCGGCATTGGAAAAATGCGTGGATACTCTAAAGTAATTAATTCCTTCTTCTTGATTTAATTTTTGAGGAACGTTTTCATCATTAATGCCAATTACTATGATATTTTTTTGATGATTACCACCAGAAAAATTAAAAATTAATGGAACCTTTGGGGTAGATAAAGAGCCATTAACTCTCAACTCATACTCAACCTTGTATACTGAATTATATAAATGATTTTGGATTAAGCCCTGAAAAGAATCAATTATAGGGTTGTTATACACAACTTTGGATATATTCAGAGAAAGATTTACTTCATCTCCTTTGATACAACTAACAGTGTTTTCGTCTAAGTTAATACAGGAGACATCGCCTATAAATGCTCCTTCATTTTCCACATCAAACGAGAAAAATGCCCCTAATATAGCCTCTTTATATATCGCCCACTGGTTAACAAATAAATTATAATCTGAAATCCTTTCATCTACATTTTCTGTTGATAAAAAAGTATAATAAACACGATCTATTGCCGTCTGTAAAGCTTCAGTTTGATTTGCGTTAATCGTTTCAGTATATTCTATAATATTATTTTGAGCTTGGACTAAATATTGATGTATGTTAAGGGATAGCCCGCTTGGGTAAAGCAAATTAAACCCATCTGGGGATAATTGCGTATATTTACCAAGTAAACCAAGAGTAATATTTCCAACATTGTCTTCTGCAACATAATAGTAATAACCAGTATCAGTCAATTGAAAATTAATTAGTTCATTTTCAGCAGGAAAATCAAAGTCTTTAACGAAAGTATAGCCTGTTCTTA
>JAQVQU010000002.1:37453-51235 GCA_028701415.1 Clostridia bacterium
GAATTTACAAATATTGCTAATATGCATAAAAACGAAAAAATGGTTATAGATGCAAATAGAAATAATATTTTTTTTATTATAATCTCCATCTACGCTTTTTCTCTTTTTCTTTGATTCTGGAAAGAACCTCTGCTTTGTTATCAAGTTCTTTGGCTTCTTGAGTCCATTCGTATGCTTTTCTCGCTCCACTAGAAATAACCTTTCTTCTCTTTTTGGGAATGAGAACAAACAATAATATAACACCTACAACAACAAGAATAACTGAAGAAACAACGATTATTATCCAGTAAGGGAAATCATTATTATAAAATATTATCTCACCCGAAGTATCAGCGTAAAATGTCATATAATCTCCTTCTCGTGTGAAAGTAATCGATTGATTAGACAAATTCCCTAATCCTTTAACCTCCAAATTTTCGGAGTTCAAATATTCTTCAGGAATTCTTATATAAAATTTTACTTTTTCTTCCAAAACAGTATTTAAACCATTCTCTTTAATAGAAATAGTCTGAACTGTTGCCTTTTGTCCAATTAAACTAGTCAAAAAGTTTGTCCTATTAATTGTGTCATAAACATCTTTAAACGATACTGTTACATTACTATTAAACCCAGCAGCAGAGGTAATATAAGAGTCCGTAGCAGGATCCTTAACAACTTTATTGGTGATTTTTACATGGAGTAGATAAACGGGAGGCCTTACTGAATAATTTGATGCATGTAAACCTTTTAATGTCCAAGAGTCAATAATTACAGTATGAGTCCCAACGTCAATTAGGTTATCTTCTGTTCTAGCCTTCATCTCAAGAAAAACCTCATCCCCTTGAAGTACTCCCCCGAGTGAACCAGTTACCCTAATATCACTAAGCCCATCTACCGCTTTATCAAAGGCTTTAATGTTTTCAATGCTAATTTGTCTTGGGAGTATTATGAAAGTGCCATTTCTAAAACTTGGATTATAATTTGGATCGATAACTTCGACTCTAATACTATGTGTCCCCGCAGTTGTTGGCATATCTGGATAACCGGGGAACGATACTCTTACGGTTACGTTAGAAGGGGTAACTAGTACATTTGGCATTGAAACAGACCCATATACTTGGGTAGATAACGAAGTAAAATCGAACTCAAGGCGTTGAACATTTGCACGAGAAACTTGATAACTAATCCAAGAACTATTTTCATTAATTTCATAATTCCTATAATTCATTTTTACGTAAGCCCTATATTCTCCAATGCTTACTGGAGGACTAACCGACAGAGATTGATTAATTAAAGTGCTACTTCCATAAAAATATTGCAGATTTTCTTCGATTTCATTTATATTTTGAATATCCCTTGGGACTAATGTTGTTGTTTTCAATTTAGCTTTAGCATAAATTATGGAACCATATGTAGTTCTATATGAGTCAACGGGAACTGTCCCAAGATAAAACTGAACCTCCACAGACTTCTTAATTACCGTGATATTATAAACAATGCTTCCCTTATAATTAGTATCACTGATGAAAGCTGTAAATCTGTATGTTCCTACTTCAATTATGTTTTCAATCTCATTTTCAAATTCATCATTAGTGACATTTAAATTTGCTGGATTAGTAATAAATGTGGGACGTCTTATTTGCGAACCATAGACAAAAACAGTATCAAACGCAGATATAACAGCGTTAGTCTTTACAACTTGAATTGAAAGGGTCGATTCAAATATTTCATAATTAGTAGTATCAATCGGGACAAAGAGATAAGCAATATTATTATAAGTTCCTACTGGGCCCAACATTACATCAGGGTTAAGATATCTAAAACTGCCAGCTACAGAGAGCCCATTGTTGACATATACCATGCTCCCTCCTGTAAGAGAACTCTTATTCAGAGCCTGATTAAACTCTATCGGAGATGCTTGTGGCAAAATACTTTGAGATATTATAGCACTTGCCTTTGTGATTTGAAAAACTTCAAGAATACTAAAGCCTTCATAATTATCATCAGAAATAGTCGCAATAACTCTATAATTTCCAACCTCAATTGCATTATTAACTTGTAGCCCATCCTTATATACAGTGAATCTAGTATTGATCCCTAACGCCGGATCCGTTCTAATTATAGGAAGTTGAGGCATACCATTATATACACAATTGGAGCTAATGAAATTAATGTTTGCGCTTCTTTTGTTAATGATAATATCCATTGAGAAAGTTATAGGCTCAAAGTTGTCATTCGATGGGATAAATCGAACTTGAACTGCCTGGGTTCCTCTTGGAGGAGTAGCATTGGGATCCACAAAAGAAAAAGTCCCATTAATTTTTGTGGCTGCAGAGTCATTTGTAACAACTTCACCACCTAAAAACCCTGCAGTCCCAAGTTTAACTCCGTACTCTAAAGAATCTATCTCGGGAAGTACGTTTAGTTGTAGTCTTACTCTATTAATTACCAATAGAGTTTCAGCTGAGCCATAATAGTTTCGATGATTAATGTTAAAAGCAACACGGTAGCGTCCAACATTTGACGGTTTTGATGTTAATGGAGTTATTTGCCCAGAAACAAAATACTGTGTAATATAGTCTTTTGCAGAGAGACTATTGCTTATTAATGGAACAATAGAAAAATCTTCTCCATAAAGGTATGTATAGGAAGAATCTATGTCTATATTTGCTTCTTTCTTTTGAATAAGATAACTAAACCTCTTATAGGCACTAAAAAACTGATCTTGATTATCGATTGATATTTCCAACCAATATTCTCCAGCATCTCTAGGAGGGAGGGGGCCTAATGAAGTTATACCGTCTCTATCGATATAATTATAAAGAATCGAAGAATTAGTTGATTCTACTTCATTGTTAAACACCCCAAAATCAACAGTAGTAAATTGGGATGTATCCCCAAAAACTCTTACATTGTTCATTATCGAAAGATAAGAAGATATATCATTTTTTAAAACTGAATATGAAAATATTTTTTCACCAAAATAATGGGTATCATTAATTTGTATTGTTACTTCATAATTCCCAGGTTGTCTAATTTCATTAACATCAGTTCCTAATAGCTTCAGCCTTTTAATTATTAAAGACTCGGGTGGAATTACCCTGGATGTTCCGCTAATAACTATGCTAAAATCAGAAATTTCAGCGATTTGTCCATCGTAACTTTTCTCTCTGGCGTTTACAACAATATCAATGTCTTTAAGTTTATTATACACACTTACGGGGATTGTTAAGGTTGTGTCATTATAATTTGCACTTTTAAATCTGAACGTAATTTCTAAAGGAATTTGATTAGAGGTTAGATATCCACCAGCTTGTTCTGCCGTAGCTAGTAATTCGGAAAAATCTATCCCTTGATTATCTGACTGTAGTATCTCGATATTCGGATTAACAATTATTTGAGGGTAATTTGAGTTTATTACAACTGTAGAGAGAATTAATGTTGACAAGGGGTTATTAATATCAATTCCGTTTCCCACATATATTTTAGCGAAGCATTGGTCTTCAAGAGGATCCATATCGGAAGGTTGAATAAAAGTTAGTTGAACATTACTTTCATAAACATTATATAAATCCGTATTATTTGGGATAAATTCAAATTCCGCAAAACCGTTAACCCCTATAATTTGAGAAGGATTTTTCCATCTCCATTCCCCATCTTCAGAGGTTACATCCACTCCATCGATTTGCAGTTTAAGATCAAATTGACTCAGCTCAGTTCCATATTTTATAGAATTACCTGGAATGGGTAGTGCTGTTTTTGAAGTAATATTTACCGCATTTCCTATTACATATACTTGATAAATAAAGTTAATGTTAGTGTAACTAGAAGAGTCATTTGGTTGGAAACTCATCCACACAGGACGATAATTTGCTTTATCCATTACTATCATATTTTCTAATAAGCTGAATTTTCCAAGAACTATTATTTGATTATTATTAGGATTAACCCCGTTCCCAGTTCCACTTATTATATAACTATCGTCAATAGTGGAATTTAAAGCAACGGCTTTTAGCGAGGGAGGAACTATAACTGGCTCTGCTTTCTTTATCTCAAACGTTTTAGATACGCTTTCACCTCTATAATTTTTATCGTTTACCCGCACTATCAACTGATATGTATTAACCTCTTTTGGATTTCTTACCAATCCATCATAATAGTATTCAAGTTGAATATTTCCATAACCTAAAACTATGTTCGCTTGAGAAGAAATGTAAGCTATTGCAGTTTGCTCACTTCCCGAATAAGAACACTCTAGGGATTCTTCATCAAAGGTAATGAATGAGCCAATATCTTTCTTTATTATGTCTATAGACATTTCTAATTCTGAATAATTAAAATTGGTTGAAAGAGCTTCATTGGGAGTAAATCTTACCACCACTGGATATCCCTTCCCAACAATCAACATACTTGTGTCGCTTTCAATTGTCCATATCCCGAAATCGGTTAATGTCTGACCTGTCGTGGTAAATCTTACCAAACCCGTACCCGGAACAAAAGAAATTGATTCACGAACACTATTAAACTGAACAGGGAATATATTTGGGGTTTCTATAATTGTTAAATTCGCTTTTTTTACTTCAAAAAGTGTGAAGGAAATCCCTTGAAAATTATCATCAATCAGTTCAATTCTTACCTCATATATGTCCGAATCAAGAGGAATATAGGAAGAGCTAAACTCCGCTTGTTCCGGTTCCTCTGGTCTGTATTGTCTGTAAGAAAACTCGGCAAATTGTACATCTCCGGGAAGAATAATTCCCTCCAAGATCATTGGTGACCCTGTATAATATGAATAATAGTAATCAAGAGTATCAAGGGGTAATTCTGCCTTTGCAACGACCAACTCATATCCTTCAAGTACTTTATTATATCCATTTTCGTTATATACAATCCTTACTCCATAAACTCCAGCATTTGATATGGTTAATTCTGAGGAGAATTCTTGATTTATTCCAAGATTATCTCTGTATAGTATTTGATACGTAACGTTTTGGTGGGATTCTACAAAGGTTTGATCAATACCAAAATCATCCTTTCTTGTAACGGTGACATCATTAAAAGATAAAGTAACTTGTTTTACTACAGGCGCATTCGGGTCAGTTGAGGGGGGACAATAGGTCTGCGCCAAATTATTTACATCTTTCAAATTAGGAGCAATAAAATAAGTAATTTCAGAATAACCACTATAATTTTGAGTAACTAGTTCTACAGATACATAATACAACCCAACACTAACAGGCGCTGAGTTCATCACGGCTCTTTGTCTGTTGTAATAAATAATTTTAAAACCATTATCGTTATTAATCTGAAATTCTTGGGGTAAAGTCCCTGGAAGAATGTTATATAGTGGATCAAATGGTTGTGGCATTCCATTATACAGTTTTTCTACATCTGTAGAAATAATTGATACTGGGGATTTATTTATTGTCATATTGACAATTATAGACCCCCTATATTTTTGAACTTGTGGGGAAATTGATACAGTGACTTGATATGTTCCAGAATCTTTGGGGATCGATTGATCTAATGTTGAATACGTGTAGATCAAGGGTAGATTTTCGCTAGGATTCTCTGGATTTACCGCCACGCCAGAAACTTGTTTTTGTTCTCCTGTATACGTATGAGTTAAGTTAGACACGTTTATAGTCAATGTCTTTTTCTGTACCACTATTCCAAGTTCGATAACCAAGGGTTTAAAGTTTTGATATAGAGTAAACGCTGAAGAAGGAGTAAATACGATAAGATACATCGTTTGATCTCCCACTTCAGGGATAATATCTTCTTCATAAGAAAAACGACCAGAAATAATCTTTGTTGAATCAGAATTCTGAGCATTAATTAAAGGGAATTCAACAGATCCAAGGGAAGTTCCATACTCTATTACAGGTTGTGTGGGGGGGTCCACGTACAAATCTGCTTTAACAACATAAAAATCTTTCCAAATAGAACCTTCGTAATTAGAACCAACAGTTCTAAGTAGTAGATAATACTTGCCTACTGGAGTCGAATTATTAATTCCTGTTCCAGCCATTCTAACAAAATTTTCATATCCGGACATAATCGATTCACCTGTGGATAAAATATATCCAGGTATAAGATCTTTAAAATAAATATATTCCAACTGAGCGTCTAATACGGTTGACTCGTCATCAGCATTTATAACATCTGTCAATGGGTTTTGATACATTGAACCAAAAACATAAGCAATACCATACGGGTTTTCTACAACTTCATTTAATTCATCCGTTTCAATCTCTCTTTCAACAGAAGATGGGAAAGAAAAAGTCACCTCTCTCTTTTCAACAAAAAGAGGAATAGGAATGTTCTCAATTCTCCTATAGGAATATAATGCCGAAGCCGATGGCTCAAAAACGCACAAAACATTATGTGTGCCTCCTGGATATATTGTTTCAGGATTAACGGCAATACGAATGTTATAATCCTCAATAGGTTCAAGAATAATTCCATTAGAAATAACGTCCCCTACAATTTCTGAAGATGATAATTTATCTTTGTAAACTATGTTAGATAGGATTAATCCATTCATATTAGGGATAGCTCTTACTACATAAATATCCGCCGGAAATGATAATAGGGAAAAGTTTAGGTTAGGGATAAATATATCTATATAGCCTCCAGAACCATCACTTTGTGAGATGAATTCACCCGCTTGCCAATATAGCGTAACTGTATGAGGAACAATACGGGTAGAAGAAGAACCTGTCCCATATTTCACTTCTAAAATTCTTTCGCCCAGAGAATTATATCTGGGAATTTGATCCCCCCCTATTCTTGCATAATAAGAAACTTCATCTTCAAAATAGAATCTTCCACTAATAAAAGCAGTTTTGTTTCTAAAAATATAAGAACCCCTTGTTTCCGCATTTAAAAGCATTTGCTCTGACATACCCGACAACGTTTGTCCGTATTCTAGTTGTCCCAATTTTCCCTGCAAAGTGCCGTCTAAACCAACGGCATCGTAGTTTCTATTCAGTAATGGCATATTAACTGAAAGAAGATTGCCTTCAGCTGTTCCTTGTGATATGACAAAAATAGCTGTCAATTTTCCATCATAATTTTGATTTTCAATACTTATTTCTGCTAGGTGCGTTCCCGCGCTCAGAAGATCACTAATTAATATTCCAGGAGTGGTCTGTATGATCCAATCGCCATAAGGATCAAGGAAGTTACCATTTGGATCTTTCACTTGGGAGAAAGAGTGTGCGACAAGTAAGCCAGTAGTTTCAACAAAAGTTTCATCAATTAAAAAACCGAACCGATAATCTGGCACGTCTAAATATCCATATTTAAAAGTAAATTTGCAAGTAGCCTCATATTGCCCATATATCTCTGGAGAAACAAAAAGCTCATACAAGTAACCTGTAGTTTCCTCCTCTCCCTCGGGAACAACGGGGAAAATCTCAAGAACCATTTTATCAATTGTAAAGTCTTGATAAAGGGAAACTTCGTTGTAATAATTTGATCTTGTCGTGTCTATATCAATTTTTGCTTGGTATGAACCTGCATTTGTGGGTTTGGTCTCAGCAAAAATAGAGTTTGGATCGGTTTTATCTCTGTATAAAACTTTTGTATAAACATTTTCTATAATTTGGGTTTTATCAGCATCAGAGAAAACTTGCACTTCTAGTCCTTGTGGTTCTTGATTAAATGTAGTTCGAGTTGTAGCTGCATTTACACCAAGATAAGCAAGAGATGGCCTAATTTCGATTGAAATTTGCATGGTTTGAAAATTATAGTTAAGACTATGGCTTTTTCCAGGAATTAAAGTATATATGTAACCTGATTCGGTCATAGTTCTTTCATAATATTTATAAAATACATTTCCCCAATTAGCTGCAATAACACTATTATCCACGCCTGCAACAACATCTATCGGATAAAAATTAACGGTAATATTGAGTGAAGAAGTTACCCCTGGAAGAATGTATTGAGGCGTCCCTGGAGAAGGAGAGGTTATTTCATAATAACCATACACTCCTGCAGAAGACATATAGTAAATTTTGTCTCCATATGTAAAACTTGGTTCAAACACTGGAGTACCATTTTCATAAGTGGAAGCAAAAATCAGTTCCGCCATGCTATCTCCATAATATAGCGTGTTTTCTCCATGTAGACCATATATTCTAGGATTAGCTTTTTTTACTTCATATATATCAATTTTTTCTCCAAAAAGATTAGTATCACCAGTCAAATCAACGGAAGCTTTATATACATATCTTCCAGCATCCACAAAACCATTATTAAAATAATTTTCCGCTATATGTCCGTTATTATAATAAGATTTATATCCAGCTATTAGAGGACCATCAGTTCTGGTAATAGTGGTCAAATTGATGTTATCCGTTCCAGTATTTAACTGAACAATATTCCCAACTCTAGTAGCGGCTAAAAGGTCATATTCGTCAGGTAAATCGTACTGCGTTCCGTTATAAATTATGTATCCTCCCGTAGTAGTTACTGTTTGGTTATTCTCAATTTTTGTTTTCACAAAAACTTGGTACTCTTCCAAGCGATAATATACTACATTAATATCTGGTTGAACTGGGGGATATGTCTTAGGTTCTGTTAGTGGATTATATGGGAAGAACGCTTCAATATATCCCTCAATTCCAATAATTTCCCCTAACCCCGTGTTATTGTTTTTTGTAAAAGAAAAATCACTGCTCTTAAGACCTAAATCTACTTTTTTGTTGAAAAACATAGAAATCAGCCCCGAGTTTTGAGAACTATTCCAAATTTCATCATTCATCGAAAATGTTATTTCATAATAGCGCCCATCTCTACCAACTCTATAAACCGGATTATCCGACCACATTCCATCCATTGCAGGTTGACTACTGTACCTAACAACTTTATATGTTTCGTAATTCGTGGGTCTCATCAAGAATCTTAGAGTAACTGGTTGATTTCTTTTTGCTGGAGTAACTCTTTTTTGGTATATATTGTCTCCTGTTAATTGATTATCTCCTGCAATAAAAGTGTAGGAGCCATCAATATTTTTTGTGTGCCAATTTGACCCAATATATATGTATACATCTCCTACTGTAGAAGAATATCCGGTGGTAAACTCGGTGTTTCCGTATTTTAAAATAAATCCCACTTCTTTGGAGGTATCGTCCACCTTTATAGATTGTCGATTTCCATTATGATAAACATACGGAGAAGAAACATTTCCTGCCTTGTCTACTGCAATTAAGACTAAAGTATATTCGCCCGGAACGGAAACAACTAAAGGTAATTTTCCTCCCCCTATTGTAATATTTGAATAAATCCCTAAATCCTGCATATTTGCAATGCTCACACCATCACCAAAAGGATAGTTGTTTGAGGCATCGGCAGCAGGCTTTGAAAAATCACACTCAGCAGAATCAAAGGAACTAATCGTTGGATCTAAAACATAAGCGAAAACTTTTTCTTCAGCATTATTTACATAATCAGTTGTAAAATTAGACGAATAATCTAATAAAATCGTTCGAGAATTTGTATACCATTCTCTTGAATCTATAGTTACTCCAAGTCCTTTTGTTGGGTCAATAATTGGGGAAGAAGGAGATGAGTCATCAACTTTCACGACGATTTCTTTTTCAGGAATTGAAGCAATGTCAAACTCAAAATAACTAACTGTGCCCGATACAATTGTTACCGGTAACCGAGGTAGAAGTTTTACCTGTGGGGTATTTCCTACCCCAGATTTAACAGAATATTGAACGCTGTATCCTGAATAGCGATTTTTAATTTCTTGCTCAGTTGCTCCAACTGGCAAAGAAACTCTATTTAAGTAAGAAGAGATGCTTTCATCGTAAGTGAAACTATAGGTATGCCAATCCAAGCAAGTTCTATCGTTAAAATTCTCATCTATCGGGAAAAATAAGGCAGTAAAATAATCTGGGAACTCATACGGCAAACCTGAATTCATTACTTGCGCACTTACCGTAATCGTATCCCCTGTCTTAACAAAAGTATTTTCTAGCATTTCTGGACCTTCTGTCTCAAAGTTCTTAACGCCCGGAATGTTAGTAATTTCTCTATTAATCCCTTGAACTGCAACACCATATGCATCGAGATTTATGGATAGTGTAGAAATTTCCACATCCATATGAATTCTCGGGGAGGACACATATACAGGTACGTTGTCTAAATTAGTTTTATCAAATATTTCAACAACAAAACAAGCACTGTTATGTATAATTGGAGTATTTGTGAAGAGGACATTCAGCGGGTCAGGCATAGAACCAGTATCTGCATTATCTCCTCCTAAAGTGATCTTTTGCAAAAAAGAAGCACCTACTGGTTGAATAATCTCTGGGCCGGTAAATTGTGAATAAACAGAACCCCCCGTTCCCGAAGGGTACCATTTTATAGATGTTTGTAAAGTAACAGGATCGTCGCCACTATTACCACCTATCTGAATTTGAGATTCAAAAACAAAACTTATTATGAAGTTTTGATCTTGCATAGCTTTACTTAGCGCACTATAAGGAGATAACGTATCTGCGTTTAGCATCGTCTTTACTCCTACATTACCCCCAAAAAAAGATACACTATCTGGAGTAAATGTTGCACTTGTTCCTGAAGGAGAATAAAAATCTATCCCATTGTATCCAGTTGTTTCATAACCCATTGCCGGCCAATAACCACCAGTAGAATCTTCTTGAGCGGCTGCTGTTGACAATAAATTTGTTCCGGGTTTCAAAAATCCATTGTCTAAGGAGGCATTTGAACTAGTTTTATTTCCTGCAGCAAAGGCAATATTCTTATCAATAGAAGAAATAAATGACAACGAAAAAAAGGCGACACATAATATCAATAAAAAAGCAAACGCCAAAAAATTTATGGAAAAACGATTGTGAGCCTTAAATGACATCAAGTAAAATCCTCCGAAGTACCTCTTTCCTCACACGCATATAATACATTAGTACGTGTGCGCGTGTCAATGAAGTATATTTTAATTTCGTTAATAGTACAACATTATTCATTCATTATTCACATAGAATATCTTTCAAGGAACTTTTGATTAATGTAATAGAATAAATCAATTTATATCAAACTAAATTGATGGAGAAGAAATCGATTTAATTAAAAACTTAGCTTACAAGAAATTGTCTTCGAAAAAAGCAGTATATTTTCGTTCAAAGAAAATAAAAATATCAAAACTATTATTTGCACATAAAACAAAAGTTTTTGTATCTCAAGATACACTTTTTAGGAAAAGTCGAACATCTATTACTGCAGCTCTGAGTATTTAATAATCTCCAGTCCTGCTTCCTCAAACATCTGCATAGAGAAATCATCTGGATATCCGTTATCATAAATTACCCTTTTAATCCCACTATTGATAATAATTTTAGCACAAATACTACAAGGCTGATGAGTACAATAAAGCGTCGCGCCATCAACTGAAACGCCAAGTTTAGCAGCTTGGATGATAGCATTTTGTTCTGCATGGACAGCATAGCACAACTCTTGACAAGTTCCAGAGGCGATACCTTTTTTAACCCGCAAACACTCACCTTTATCTTTGCAACTAACAATACCGCTCGGCGCACCATTATATCCTGTTGTAAGGATTCTCTTATTTTTAACTATTACCGCGCCTACTTGACGGTTTTCTTTAAAGCAAGAAGACCAATTCCCGACTACATACGCAAGTTCCATAAACCTTTTGTCCCATTTATCCATATTAATCCACCTTGTTTTTTCACTATATCTTTTTACTAGGATATCACAGCAAGACATTCAATTCAACAAAAGAATTTTCATTTTTTTCTTGCAAGCTAATTGTTGTTGTGTTATAATTCAAAACGCTAGCACTCTCAACCAATGACTGCTAAAATTTTAATAGGAGATATTGAGTATGAAAATTAAACCATTATTTGACAAAGTTGTAGTTCAACATATTGAATCCGAAGAAACTACTTCCTTCGGGCTCATTCTTACTGGAGGGACCCAAGAAAAGCCTCAAATAGCAAGAATTATTGCTGTAGGAAACGGTGGGGTTGTTGACGGTAAAGAGGTAAAAATGGAAGTTAAACCGGGGCAAAAAATTCTTTATGGAAAATATGCAGGCTCCGAGTTTAAAATTGACGGTCAACAATATATCATTATTAGACAAAATGATATTTTAGCAATTGTAGAAGACTAGGAGGTTATAATATGGCTAAACAAATTAAATATTCAGAGGATGCAAGAAAGGCCCTCGAAACAGGTGTAAATGTACTGGCAAATACTGTTAAATTAACACTTGGCCCAAGGGGAAGAAACGTTGTTCTAGAAAAGAAATTTGGCCCCCCTCAAATAACTAACGATGGGGTTACAATAGCAAGAGAAATCGAGCTTGAAGATCCTTTCGAAAACATGGGCGCGCAAATTGTTAAAGAAGCGTGTGTCAAAACTAATGATGTCGCAGGAGACGGAACCACCACAGCTGCAGTTTTAGCCCAAGCTATTATTGCAGAGGGACTAAAAAACGTTGCGGCAGGAGCTAACCCAATTTTGCTAAAAAAAGGAATCCTTGCAACGGCTGATTTTGCTGTAGAAGAACTTAAGACTATATCGAAACCAGTTGACAACAAAGCCGACATAGCCGCAGTTGCAGCTATATCAGCTTCAAACGATCAAATTGGTAAACTTGTTTCAGATGCAATGGAAAAAGTTGGGAAAGAGGGCGTTATTTCTGTTCAAGAGGGAAAATCCCTACATACAGAATTAAAAGTTGTCGAAGGAATGCAGTTTGATAGAGGTTTTGTTAGTGGATATATGGCAACCGATTTAACGAAAATGATTGCTGAAATAGATAGCCCTGCGCTATTAATAACCGACAAAAAAGTCAACAATATTCAAGAACTACTTCCAATCCTTGAACAAGTTATAAAAAATGGTATGAAACTTGTTATAATCGCGGATGATTTTGAACAAGAAGTTACAGCCACTTTGGTCGTAAATAAGCTTAAAGGCGTTTTCTCCTGCGTAGCAGTTAAAGCTCCTGGATATGGGCCAAGAAGAAAAGAAATGTTAGCTGATATTGCAACTTTAACTGGGGGGCAAGTGATAAGTGAGGATCTAGGATTAGAACTTAAAGATGCTAAAATTAATCAACTTGGAAAAGCAAAACATGTTAGAGTGGACAAGGATAACACGACTATTGTCGGTGGAGCTGGTTCAAAAGCAGCAATATCTGAAAGAATATCCTCTATTAAATCACAAATAGCAGATACTACTTCAAATTATGATAGAGAAAAACTTCAAGAAAGGTTAGCAAAATTATCCGGCGGAGTGGCAGTAATTGAAATTGGGGCCGCTACCGAAGTTGAAATGCAAGAAGCAAAACTTAGAGTAGAGGATGCCCTTGCCGCGACAAAAGCGGCCGTTGAAGAAGGAACTGTTCCTGGTGGTGGAATTGCTTTTATTTCGATAATGAATAAAGTACTAGCAAGGACAGAATCTTTCGAGGGAGATGTTAAAACCGGTGCAAAGATTGTTGTAAAAGCACTTGAGTCCCCAATTAGACAAATCGCTGTTAATAGTGGAGTTGATGGTGGAGTAGTAGTAAACAATGTAAAGAACTCTACATCCCCAACGTATGGATACGACGCATTGGCCAATAAGTATTGCGATATGATTGAGTCAGGAATAATTGATCCTACTAAAGTAACAAGATCAGCCCTGCAAAACGCCGCTAGTGTTGCAGCAATGCTTCTTACAACAGAAAGCCTCGTCGCTGATATCCCTGCTCCAGCAGCCCCACAACCTATGGGTGGAGATCCCGGCGGAATGTATTAAACG
>JAQVQU010000038.1 GCA_028701415.1 Clostridia bacterium
ACTTATTTCTTTGAACGGAACCGCTTTCTATTATTGCCCCACACGCCATAAGGTCTTTAACTAGTACCGTAATAGAGGCAGTAGTTAGTCCTGTCTCCTTTGCTAGTTCAAGTCTTGACATTGCTCCATTATCATAAAGAAGTCTTAGAATAGAAGATTTGTTATTCTTTTTAAGACTCTTTAGACTATTTACTTCATTTCCCATGCTATAGCTCATTCCCAAAATCCCTCGTGCTTAAGTTTTATGATCAATTTATTTTTAGAAGCGATATAACTTATATTGTATTTTGACTGACGAATTCTCTCATTATTTTCCAAGAGATCTGAATAACTCTTGCATCTGGCTAATAGAGGGCTGAACTGGGTTAAATTTCATTAAAGGATGTTCAACACAGAGTTTTGATAGGTGATAGGTATCCGAGATTCCTAAATCCTCAATAGTAACTCTGAGCCCGGCAAGTCTTTGCAAAGAAACAACATAATTAGCCATTTCAGTGGTATTTTGAAAACCTACTTCTCTTGCAAAACTCTCCAGTCTATCGTCGTTATTCAGCCTAATAAACCCAGCAAGAGTAAAAGCACAGGCTTCACCGTGAGGTAGATGAAAAAGCATAGAAAGAGGGTAGCTTGCAGCGTGGCAACCGGCAGTTCTAGTTTGTGAAAATGCAAGACCCGCGAGGAGGGCTCCATAGCTCATTCCAACTCTGGAATCTATTTGGTTTCCTTTTTCGTATGCTTTAATTAAATTTGAAAATATGTGCTTAGCGGCCTCAGTAGCATAGAGATCGGTAATTGGCTGATTATTTATATTCCAAAAACTTTCAAGGGCGTGGGATAGTGCATCTAACCCAGTAATCATTGTAGCTTTGGGAGGAACTGTTAGAGTAAGAGCTGGATCAACTACGCATATATCTGGAAGAAACACCGGGGAGTTGATTGTGTTTTTTATGTCTCCGTGACTAACCACAGAGACAGAAGTAACTTCAGCTCCGGTCCCTGCAGTACTTGGAACTGCAATAATTTTTATAGGCGAAGTGGCATTAAAGGGGATTTCCTGTCTAAAATATTTAAGCAATTCAGGAATATCCATTGGTTTAAAGTTATATACTCCCTTAACAAATTTGGCTGTGTCAAGAACACTTCCCCCTCCGATAGCGATAATGGTGTCGCATTTATTTAGAGCCGTCAAAATCAAGAGTTTCATCACTCCAGACAACTGTGGGTTCGGTTCGATTTCAGAGAATATATCTTTTATTTGAGGACATTCTTCCTTCAATTTTAAAGAAACAGATTTCAAAAAAGGATCGCAAGCAATTATCGCCGAAGAAGAAGTTTTTGCAAGAATCTCTCCAATTTTATCCGTAAAGCCCACACCAAAATGGATGCAGCTGTTTTGTTTGAAAAGAAAATCACGTGTATTCATATATCCCTCCAGAACCTATTAGAAACATATATTATTTATCTTTTCTTTGCATAAATTTCTAATATTATGCAAAGATTTAGCAGCGTTAGCAAAGGGCAAATAACTTGATTTATTAACAAAAAAAGTTTATTAATATACGGTATGTTCTTTGCGTGCGCGTTATTTAAAAATATTAATTAATTAAATATTAGCATAGCGCAGTATGACTTGTAAACATGGAATATACATGGGGGCTCAAGCAATATAATATGCATTTATGCAAAAAAATAGATTATAATATTAAAAATATGCATAATTCTAGTATAATATTACTTGTTTTATGCAAAGATAATGTGTATAATTTCAACATCATTCATAAACGGAGGCAATATAATGGACAAGAAAAACATAAAAAAAGTAGTTCTCGCATATTCTGGAGGGCTTGATACCTCTATCATTATCCCCTGGTTAAAGGAAAACTATAACAATTGTGAGGTAATTGCTGTATCTGGAAATGTGGGGCAGGCAGACGAACTTGAAGGCTTGGAAGAAAAAGCCCTCAAAACAGGGGCCTCAAAAATATATATTGAAGACTTAACCGAAGAGTTTGTAGAAGATTTCATAATTCCCACTGTTAAGGCTGGAGCAAAATATGAAGGATACCTTCTTGGAACCTCATTTGCAAGACCAGTTATTGCCAAGAGATTGGTTGAGATCGCTCTTAAGGAAGGAGCCGATGCTATCTGCCACGGCTGTACTGGAAAAGGAAATGATCAGGTCAGATTTGAGCTTACAATAAAAGCCTTTGCTCCTGACATGCACATAATTGCCCCTTGGAGAGAATGGTCTATAAAATCCAGGGAAGAGGAGATTGAATATGCAGAAGCGCACAAAATTCCTCTAAAAATAAACAGAGAAACAAATTATTCAAAGGATAAGAATATGTGGCATCTTTCGCATGAGGGTTTGGACCTTGAGGATGCTGGGAACGAGCCAAAATATGGGAAGAAAGGTTTTCTAGAGATGTGTGTGGGCCCCGAACAAGCAAAAGACCAACCTTCATATGTAGAAATAGAATTTGAGAAGGGAAAACCTATTGCATTTAACGGAGAAAAGATGAGCGCTAAGAACATCATCTTGAATCTCAATAAAGTTGGAGGAGAAAATGGTATAGGCCTTTTGGATATTGTTGAAAATAGACTAGTCGGCATGAAGTGCAGAGGAGTTTATGAAACTCCAGGAGGGACTATTCTGTATTTTGCGCATGAGTATCTTGAATCGATATGCCTTGATAAGATGACTGCTCATAAGAAACAAGAACTTGGAATAACTTATGGGGAACTGGTGTATAACGGACAATGGTTTACCCCTTTAAAAGAAGCTTTGGATGCCTTTGTTGACAAGACACAAGAGACTGTAACTGGGAAGGTTAAACTTAAATTATATAAAGGAAACATTATAAAAGCTGGGGTGTGGAGTGAATTCTCTTTGTACTCTGAAGCAATAGCCACATTTGGAGAGGATAATAAATATAATCAAGCTGATGCAGCAGGCTTTATTAATCTCTTTGGACTGCCAATTAAAGTTAGCGCACAATTAAAAGCTCAGAGAGAGAAAAACAAGAAATAATTAATTGCCCCCGGATATCGGGGGCTTAATCACTTTTTTAGCATAGTAGATAAATTTCTGTAGTGCTTTAAGCTCACAGGAGGAAGGGAGGAAAAATGAGTAAGCTTTGGAAAGGGAGAATGGATGAGAATGATCCTGTCGCAGACAGTTTTAATTCTTCGATTTCCATAGATGGAGTGTTATATAAGCAGGATATAATAGGCTCGATTGCCCATGCAGTTATGTTGGGAAATACAGGTATTATTAAATCGGAGGACTCAGATCTAATCGTGAGATCCCTCGAAGAAATACTTGAAGATTTAGATAATGGGAAACTTATTATTTCAAAAAAAGAGGAGGATATTCACTCTTTTGTAGAGAATGAGTTAACGAAAAGAATCGGGGACAAAGGAAAAATGTTGCACACTGCAAGAAGTAGAAATGACCAAGTAGCTCTTGACACAAGATTATACTTAAAAGAAAAAACTGAGGAAATAATCAATTTAATATCTTCATTTTTAGAGGCAATTTCTGATAAGGCTTCCCAGAATTTGTATACTATTATGCCAGGATACACACATCTGCAAAAGGCACAACCAGTAACATATGCTCATTATTTAATGGCATACGGAATGATGTTTTTAAGAGATCAGGAGAGAATGAAAGACAGTCTGAAAAGATGTATGGTTTCTCCTATTGGTAGTTGCGCATTAGCAGGGACTACTTATCCAATAGATAGAATTATGGAAGGAAAACTGTTGGGATTTAAGGAAATTTCCCAAAACAGTATGGATTCAGTTTCTGATAGAGATTTTTGTCTGGAGTTTATGAGCAATGCCGCCCTTTTAATGATGCATTTGTCTCGACTATCCGAAGAGATTATTCTTTTTTCAAGTGGGGAATTTGATTATATAGAAATCTCTGAAGCCTATTCTACAGGTTCTAGCATCATGCCCCAAAAGAAAAATCCAGATATCGCTGAACTTGTCAGAGGAAAGACTGGAAGGGTATATGGGAATTTATTTGCGCTATTGACCGTTATGAAAGGTTTGCCTTTGGCATACAACAAGGATATGCAAGAAGATAAGGAAGCACTTTTCGATTCAGTTGATACGGTAATAAACTGCTTAAAAGTATATGTACCTATGATGAAGGCCATTTCTATAAAAAAAGAAGCGATGGAAAAAGCAGCGGCATACGGGTATATGAATGCTACTGATTTAGCAGATTATCTTACAAAAAAAGGTATGCCTTTTAGAGACGCATATAAACTGATTGGAAAAATTGTGGCTGATGCCATAAAAAGGAAGAAAACGCTAGAAGATATAAAAATTGAAGAATACAAGGGCTACTCCTCTGTTTTTTCGGAAGATTTATATCAAGCAATAGATATTAAAGAGTGCGTTAATAGAAGAAACTCCCCAGGGGGCCCAGCTCCAGAAAGCGTAAAAGCACAGATTGAGTATATTAAGTCCCAAATCAAAAAGAATTAGGGAAATATTAAGTTTATCTAAGTAAAAAATAAAGAAGAGATATTTACTTTAAATAGACAAATCAATAAAAATTAGGAAATGAAGTTGATTAATGAAGAAATATATAAGATATATTCACTTGAAAAGGGCAAAACACTCAAATTAGGACATTCATTTAATTAATGAAGAAATAAAGAAGATATATTCACTTGAAAAAGGAAAATAAGGAGATATCAATTGAAAAAGGTATTTATAGATGGGCAATACGGAACGACTGGGCTAAACATATATGACAGAATAAAAAAAATGGACCACCTTATTTTTCTTTCTGTTCCCGAAAAAGATAAGAAGGACCCAAAGGTTAAAAAAGAAATAATGAATGAGGCAGATATCGTTTTAATGTGTTTGCCCGATGAAGCTGCAATAGAAAGTGTCGCTCTTATTGATAATCCAGAGGTAAAAATCATTGATACCTCTACTGCACACAGAACAGATCCTTCATGGCTTTACGGATTCCCAGAGCTTTCTCCCTATCTTAAGGCAAAGCTCTCCTTATCCTCTAGAATTAGTGTCCCGGGGTGCCATGCAAGTGGGTTTCTTTCTTTGATATATCCTTTGACAGAGAGCGGCTTTCTTCCCAAAGACACCTTGCTCTCTTGTACTTCAATTACAGGGTATAGCGGAGGAGGAAAAAAGATGATTGGCGAATATATAGAGGAGCAGGAAAATCCAATTTATTTAGCTCCCAGAGAATATGGACTTTCCCAAAAGCATAAGCATTTGAAGGAAATGAAGTATGTCGCAGGATTAAAAAAAGAACCCTCATTTATTCCTATAGTATCTAATTTCTATAGTGGAATGGTTGTAAGTATTCCAATATTTAAAGAACAACTATCCCCCGGAATTGGAATAAAGGAAATAAAAAAGTTATTCTCAGAAAAATATACAGGCCCGATAGTTAAGTATACAGAAAATCTGGGCGAGGAAGGATATTTATCTGCAGCAATGATGTCGGGCAAAGACTCAATGCAGGTATCTGTTCTCGGTAATGAGGACAGAATACTTCTTGTATCAAGATTTGACAATCTAGGTAAAGGAGCTTCTGGTGGGGCTGTACAATGTATGAATCTGATTTTGGGTGAAAGCGAAACATATGGGCTGAATCTTTAAGAAAATAAGTAAGAAGAAATCAAAATAGAATTTAAAGAAAAAGAGATATATAGCAGGTAGAAAAATGGCAAAAGGAATTAAGTTTACGGAAGGTGGAGTATGTGCGGCAAAAGGATTTGTCGCAAATGGCATTCATTGTGGAATTAGAAAAAATAAAAACAAAAGGGATTTGTCTTTAATATTTAGCCAAAAAATCGCCTCTGCAGCATCTGTTTATACTACAAATCTAGTTAAGGGTGCGCCTCTTTTAGTCACAAAAGAAAACATATCAGATGGATATGCTCAGGCAGTAATATGCAATAGCGGTAATGCTAATACCTGTAATGCAAACGGTGTAGAGATAGCCGAGATGACTTGTAGCTATATCGCAAAAGAATTAAATATTACCCCTGAAAATATCATAGTTGCCTCAACTGGGGTAATTGGCCAACCAATGGATATTTCCCCAATCAAAAAGGGCATTCCAGAATTGGTTCAAGGCCTTGGAAAAAAGAGCGAAATTGCTGCAGAAGGGATTATGACTACAGATACAAAGCTTAAACAAATAGCTGTGACCTTTGAAATTGATGGGGTAAAGTGTGCGATGGGGGGAATAGCTAAAGGCTCAGGGATGATTCATCCCAATATGGCAACAATGCTAGTATTTATTACGACCGATGTATCGATAACTCCAAAAATGTTAAATTTTGCGTTAAAAAAGGACATTCAAGACACTTTTAACATGGTTAGTGTAGATGGAGATACTTCTACAAATGATATGGTTTCTGTATTAGCTAACGGAATGGCGGGTAATACTATTATTTCTGAAAATGGAAAGGCTTTTAATATTTTCAAAAAGGCCTTAAACCTAGTAAATTCGAAACTCTGTGAAATGATAGCAAAGGATGGAGAGGGTGCAACAAAGCTTTTAAGAGCCATAGTCACCTCTGCAAAAAGCAACAAAGATGCAAAATTAGTTGCTAAGTCCATCATATGTTCTTCTTTGGTAAAGTCAGCTATGTTTGGGTCAGATGCAAATTGGGGAAGAGTATTATGTGCAATTGGGTATAGTGGGGCTAAGTGTGATATACATAAAGTAGATGTTTCCTTCCTCTCAAAGGGGGGTATGATTGAAGTTTGTAAAGACGGGCATGGTGTGGAATTTTCTGAGGAGGAGGCCAAGACTATTCTTTCTCTGGATGAAATAGATATATTGGTTTTTATGAATGAAGGAAAGGGAAAGGCAAAAGCTTGGGGATGCGATTTAACATATGAATATGTGAAAATTAACGGAGACTACAGGACTTAAGAAATTATTTAGAAGAGGAATACTGATTATATAATTTAAGGAAAACCTTGAAATTATACCCGGAGGGAAAAATGGAAGAAACAAAGGTAAGCAATTCAGTTAGAGCAGAGGTATTGGTACATGCGTTACCATATATTCAAAAGTACAAGGACAAGATTGTCGTAATAAAGTATGGCGGAAGTGCTATGTTAAACAATAAGCTTAAGGAAGCGGTAATAGGAGACGTTATACTTCTTTCGCTGATTGGAGTAAAAGTTGTTTTAGTTCATGGCGGTGGTCCTGAAATAACTGAAGAACTTAATAAGATCGGAAAGAAGACCGAGTTTGTCAACGGCCTTAGAGTTACTGATAAAGAAACAGTAGAAATAGTCCAGATGGTCCTTGCTGGTAAAATCAACAAGGATTTGGTTAACCTTATTCAGAAGAATGGGGCAGAAGCTGTGGGCCTTTGTGGTATCGACGGTCAAATGATTGAAGCAAAGATGAAAGACAAAGCTCTAGGATATGTTGGAGAAATAACAGCAATTAACAGGGGGATAATACTGGATATTTTGGAAAAAGGATATATCCCAGTTATCTCAACTATCGCTTGTGACAAGAAGGGAAACACTTACAACGTAAATGCCGATGAAGCTGCGGCAAAAATTGCAGGAGCTCTTGACGCTGAGATTATGATTTCCATGACTGATGTTGCAGGATTATTAAAGGATAAAGATGATGTAAAAAGTCTTATACCTCAGGTCTCCGTAAGCGAAATCCCCTCACTTATCAGGGATGGAATAGTATCGGGAGGTATGATCCCAAAAGTTGAGTGCTGCAAGGAAGCTATAAGACGGGGAGTAAAGAGAGTATTTATATTAGATGGAAGGGTATTCCATTCAATCCTAATAGAAATGCTTACAGATGAAGGTATTGGGACAATGTTTATTTCATAATTTTAAAACCTAATAGAAATGCTTACAGATGAAGGTATTGGAACAATGTTTATTGCATAATTTCAAAACCAAGACAATTAGATATTATAAGATAATAAGAAAAAGGCCCTAAATGAGGGGAACAGCGTTTGTTACAGAGTCTTTAACTTTTAATTATTTAGAAAGAATATAATAACACATACGAAAGGAATGATATGGAAGATTTGAAAGAATTAGATAAATTGTATATTGCAAATACTTATTCTCGGTTTCCGGTAGAGATTAAGTATGGAGAAGGATCAATTATTTCAGATGAAGAGGGGAAACAATATATAGATATGGGAGGAGGAATTGCGGTAAACATTTTTGGGATGCAAGACAAAGCTTGGAAAAACGCAGTAATTTCTCAGCTAAATAAATTTCAACATACTTCAAATCTTTATTATACTGAGCCTTGTGTAACACTAGCAAAACTATTGATTGAAAAAACAGGGATGAAAAAGGTGTTTTTCTCTAATTCAGGAGCAGAGGCAAACGAGTGTGCTATCAAAGCAATTCGTAAATATGCCCAAGATAAGAAAGGTCCTGACTATTATACTATTATTACTTTGAAAAATAGCTTTCATGGGAGAACACTTGCGACTCTGGCTGCAACCGGACAAGAAGACTATCACAAGGATTTTCTTCCTCTTACTGAAGGGTTCATTTCGGTGACTCCCGGCGATATTAATGAACTGGAAAGCACAGTAAAAAACAATAAATGTGCGGGTATTCTAATTGAGACTATTCAAGGAGAGGGTGGAGTGGTTCCTCTTGATCCAAATTATATTCAACAAGTCTATAGCCTTGCGCAGGAGAAAGATTTAGTTTTTGCCATAGATGAAGTCCAAACAGGAAATGGAAGGACGGGTAAATTATATAGTTATATGCACTATAGTATCAAACCAGATATTTTTACTACAGCTAAAGGATTAGGCGGCGGGCTTCCTATCGGGGCTACCGTTCTTGGGGAAAAAGTAGAATTTGTTCTTTCGGCTGGAAAGCATGGATCCACATTTGGTGGAAATCCAGTATGTGCAGCGGGAGCGGTCAGTATCATTTCTAGAATAAATGATAAATTACTAAGTGATGTTATGCAGAAGTCAGAGATTGTTTTTGAGACATTATCTCAGGCGCCTGGAATTAAGTCTGTTACAGGTAAAGGATTAATGATAGGAATTGAGACAGAGAAGGAAGTAGACAAGGTTGTAAATGAGTGTATAGAAAAAGGGGTTCTGGTATTAAAAGCTAAAAACAAAGTTAGATTAGTTCCCCCGCTAAACATTGGGGTATCAGAGTTGAAAAAAGCGTTAAATATTATTCTTGAGGTATGCACCGCAATATAGTTTTTAATCAAGACTATTTTAGAGGGCCTCATACGAATAAAAGGAAATTCTTGATTTATGAGTTGTTAGTAAATTTTTTATTCGTCAAGATTATTACATTAAGCTAATAACATAAAAATATTCTTATAATACGTATAGCAAATTGAACTTCTTAAAACGAAATATAAACAATATAATTCAATAAGCAGGAATTTAGGCTTAACTTGAATTTGTATCCCCTTTATAATAAAGTAAAATATATAAGAACATCTTAAAGTATTTGGAGGAAAAATGAAGGATTTATTAAAACTTCGGGATTTAAAGAAACATGAGATTATAGAATTACTCAATATTGCTGATCAATACAAGTATTCCAGGAAAATGTTCGGAGTAAAAAGAACGGAAGATTTAAAGGGAATGACCCTAGGGATGATTTTTGAAAAGGCATCCACTAGGACTAGAGTATCCTTTGAGGTTGGAATGTACGAGCTTGGAGGACAAGCATTGTTCCTAAGTTCAAAGGATTTGCAAATAGGCAGAGGTGAACCGATAGAGGATACTGCGAGAGTATTATCTAGATATTTAGATGGAATTATGATAAGAACCTTTTCTCAGGAAATGGTTGAAAAACTGGCTGAACATGCTTCAATTCCGATTATTAACGGTCTAACTGATTATGCTCACCCATGCCAAGTTTTAGCTGATTTAATGACAATAAGAGAGTATAAGGGCAAGCTTGAAGGACTAAAGATAGCCTACATAGGCGATGGCAACAATATGGCCAATTCTCTAATCGTGGGTTGCATCAAAGTAGGGATGAAAATAGCTTTAGCGTGCCCTAAAGGCTACTATCCGGATACCGATATCATTAAATGGGCAGAAAAGAAGGGGGACCTTTTAATAACTCAAAATTTAGAAGAAGCCGCGAAGGATGCTGATGTTTTATACACTGATGTATGGGCTTCAATGGGGCAAGAAGGAGAAGCAGAAAAGCGTAAGGAGGCTTTCAAAGGATACCAAATAAACAAAAAACTTATGGGATTTGCAAAGACCGATGCGATAGTTCTTCATTGTCTACCCGCTCATAGAGAGGAAGAAATAACTACTGAAGTATTTGAGGCACATGCAGATCAAATTTTCGAACAAGCCGAAAACCGACTTCATGCACAAAAAGCAGTTCTTAAGGTATTTTTGGGATGCTCGCCTAAAGATGATCATGGTTACCCCTATGAAGTTGACGAGGAACTTGAGGAGTTCGACTTACTTAATGGCGAAATAGAAGACGTAAAAGAATTATAAGTATAAAGAGTCTGGTTTTTCCTTTTACTTATATGTAGAAAGAAAAGCTGGTCATTTCCAGGGCACAAAAAAAGGCAGAAATTTCTGCCTTTTTTACATTAAAAGAAGTAATACTATCAAAAAAGATTCAACACAAACTTTGCAACTACTGCCCCTGCACCCAGGAGTACATAAAGAATAAGATATATAGTTAAGCAAGCTTTAGAATAGGTTTTAATATTAGGGTTTGTCCCATAGTTTTTCTTATTGCTCCATGCCAAAAAGGCAATAATATTAATTAGTGGAATAAAGGAAATTAATATAACTCCAATCCATTTGCTTGGTTTAATTTCATCTGCTAGAACTTTTATCGGCTTTGGAATGGGTGGCTTTTTGATCCCTGCTTTTGGGTTAGAAGGCAAGTAAGGGTTATATTTATATGCTCCTACCACAGGTGTTGATTGCTGCTTTTTCTTTTTCATGCTTTCTCCTTTAAAGAAGATATATTATATAATACCATTTGCCGATTATTCATGCAATTATCCGAGTTAATATCCCTTTTTTGTGGTTATTTTCTCCACATTTTTACTTTAGAATATACACCATCGCTTCGTAGGGTCTTAGTACTAGTGACTGAAGTAATGGACGGTCATATCCATAATTGTGAAGGGCGAGTTCACATTCAAGATAGGCAGCATCCAAAGGAGCGCGGAAATTGGCCTCAGAATTTTTAAAGTTACAAACGATAAACAGTCGTTCTCCGTGATACCATCTTTCATAACATAGTATATCTTTGTTGCCAGGGTCATTTTCTTTAAATGAGCCCTTAATTATTGCTTCGTTCCCCTTTCGGAAAGCTATTAGTTTCTTGTAGAAATTAAGTATTGAGTTTGGATTTTCCTTGTCTTTTTCGACATTAACCTCAGTAAAATTTGGATTTACCATAATCCATGGCTCTGAAGAAGAAAACCCTGCGTTTTCAGAAGAACTCCATTGCATGGGTGTCCGGGCATTGTCTCTACTACGCTTTTTAAGAATTTTTATAGCAGTCTTTTCAAAAATCTTATCTAGGGGATGCAACATCTTTCTTATGTTTTGAACAACCACATCCTTGCATTCATCGAAGCTCTTGAAGGGGTAGTTTGTCATGCCTATTTCCTGTCCTTGATACATGAAAGGAGTTCCCTGTTGCATAAATATAGCTACTGCAAGCATTTTTGCCGCTTCTTCGCGATGTCCCTCAAAACCAGGCGTATAAGAGTCAAGAGATCTTGGTTGGTCATGATTTTCTAGGTATAGAGAGTTCCAGCCTTTCTGCATTAGTCCAAACTGCCAACGGGAAAAGACTTTTTGAATCTTTCGAAGGTCAAACTTTAAGGGAATAATGTGCATCCAGAAACTAGCTTCAAAATGCTCGAACTGGAACACACAATCCATTTCTTTTCTTTCTTCGGCGGTATAAAGGAGGGCCTGTTCAATAGTGACTCCAGCCGCCTCTCCAACAATCATAGTATCATATTTGGACCAGGACTCATTATTAACCTGCTTGAGGTATTCATGAATATTGGGCCCATGTGTAAAATGCTCGTCGCCTCTTGCAAGAATATTGTATTTTCCATCTGGGAGTCCTTTTGCTTTGCTAATGTATGTTATTACATCACATCTAAAACCATCTACACCAAGCTCGAACCAGTAGTTGCAAATGTCTATTACTTCTTGGCGTACCTTAGGATTGTCCCAGTTTAAGTCAGGTTGTTTTTTTGTGAATAGATGGAGATACCATTCTTCCGTAGCATCATCATATTCCCAAGCTGAGCCTCCGAAACGAGATGTCCAATTATTAGGGGGTTTTTTCCCATTTTTTCCTTTGCCTTTTCTCCAAATATAATAATCTCTGTAAGGATTATCCTTGCTTAGTCTACTATCTTTAAACCATTGATGTTCATCAGAAGTGTGATTCACAACTAGATCCATAATCAGTTTTATTCCACGATCATGCATCCCTTTAATCATAATTTTCCAATCGTCCAATGTCCCGAACTCATCCATAATATCTCTATAATCAGAGATATCATATCCATTGTCATCGTTAGGAGATTTGTAGCAGGGTGAAAGCCAAACCGCATCTACTCCCAGATCTTTTAAATGGTCAAGTTTAGAAATAATTCCCGGAATATCTCCTATTCCATCACCATTGCTGTCACAAAAACTTCTAGGATATATTTGGTAGACAAACGCATCCTTATACCACCTAGTCTTTTTCTCTTCTGACATAAAAATACCTCCTAAAATTAATGAGTTCATAAAAAAGATTACACTAAAAGATAGGGGTTTTCAAGATGAAAAGAAGAATAGCCTTAGTTAAACAGGTCTAGTTATTAACCTTCAAGAGTTAAAACCTGCTCTATAAGGAATAAAAAAAGCACATAAATACAACTCTCGCTATATTTACATGCGAATAATAAAAAATAAAATCAAGGAAAAAATGCCCGAAGATTCGGAGAAAGGATTAGATTATAGGTCTAACTTATTAAGAATGTCTCTTAATGCTTTCCCTTCTTCTTTGCTTAAAGTAATTCCCTTTCCCATCCTTGAGTGATCAGGGGACCATTCACGCAAATCCAATCTTTCTTCTCTTCCGTTCCAGCAAATTAGGTTAAGTTCTTTTGTCCAGCCCCTATTTGATTTACTGAGAACACCACAGGAATTAGTAATATCATACTTAAGTTCAGTTGGCATATCGAATCCCTCCACAGATTAATTATATGCTATCGACACATATATATATTATATTAGTATAAACGCGCGCGCGAGTCAAGAGGCAAAATGTAGTAGCTGAAAAACAAGGGGGTTTTCCTCGATCATATAACTAGCTTTTTAAATTGATTAAGTTAGTAATAACAGTCTTTTGGGAAAAGAATACGCTGATTGATTTTTTAAAAATGATGAGGAAATTATATGGTTAAAAGTAGGGGTATTGGCGGGATAATCAAACAAGTGATTAATTGTTTTTCGAATGTATTCTAAGATCTTTTCCATTTAGTTCGATGACTTTTGCGCAGGAAATATCGGACATTCTGCTATGGACTCGAACACCATATCTATCGTGAATGGCGTCCATCTTAAGATTGGTAGTTATTAAGGTGTATTGGTTAGCGCGATTGCAAAGAAGCTGATAAAGATAACCTGGTAAAAAATCTCCCCTAATTTCCTCAGTTCCTAAATCATCGATTATCAGAACATCAACATCATAAATCTCATCAAGAATGTAAGGTTTTTCAGATTCATAAGCGAAATGATATCTAGAAAATATATCAGCGAGCTTAAAGGAGGGGATGAGAAGAGAAGTGTACCC
>JAQVQU010000131.1 GCA_028701415.1 Clostridia bacterium
AACTGACAAATTATTATTGTAAAAGCAACAAATCAAGGAAAGAATTAGGTATTATCAATCAAAAAGGTGGAGTTGGTAAGATTTCTAGTTAGAATAGGTCTGATATAAGAATCAAACCTATTGGGGATTAATTACTGTGTATTAGAACTCATATTTAATCGAAGAAAACATAGAATTCTATGAAAAATGGGATAAGCCATGATTGAAAGAAAACTTTATATATCTAAGTAAATCTCTGCGAAAGAAAACGGTGTATAGCTTAAAGGAATTGAGAATCAGATGTAAGCTACTATGAAGATTTGTTTCTAGCGAGATGATTGTAATAAAGTAAAATCTCGCCAACAACTTGACTTCGGCCTGTAACTTCATTACCTTGATAAAACCTGCCTGTAAATGTATAATTATAAAAAAGAAATCGGGAGATAAATATGTATAAAATTGTTGCCAAAAGAGAACTAGCAAAAGACATAAATGAATATGTAATACAGGCTCCGCTAGTCGCAAAAAATGCAAAACCCGGGCAGTTTATAATTTTGAGAGTGGATAAAGAGGGAGAAAGAGTTCCTTTTACAATTTGTGACATGAATAAAGTGCTGGGTACAATTACTATTTTAGTCCAAACAATCGGGGCTAGCACTGCAAAACTTGCATTTTTAGGGGCTGGAGATAGTATTGAGGATTTTGTTGGGCCACTGGGCAATGCTACCGATCTTACCGAATATGACAAAGTCATGTTAGTAGGTGGAGGAATAGGGGGGGCAGTAATATATCCTCAGGCAAAACTTCTCCATCGGATAGGAAAATCTCCAGTGACAGTTATGGGAGCCAGAAATAGGAGCCTGTTATTATATGAAGAGGAAATGAGAAATCATAGCGAAAGGTTTTATCCGATGACTGATGATGGTTCATATGGAGAAAAAGGATTTGTTACTAACAAAGTAAAAGAACTCCTGGAAAACGAGAAATTCGATGCGATTCTGGCCGTTGGGCCCCTTCCGATGATGGAGGCTGTATGCAAGGTCAGCAAAGATTACGAAGTTAAGACGATAGTATCCATGAACAGTATTATGGTGGATGGGACAGGTATGTGTGGATGTTGCAGAGTTACCGTTGGTGGAAAGACATTATATGCCTGTGTTGATGGCCCTGAATTTGACGGGCAGCTCATTGATTTTGCTGAGGCAAAGGCCAGATCTAAGTTTTATAAAGACTTTGAACAAGATCATTTCTGTAGGATAAGAGGAACAGGGCCTAAATAAATCACGGAAAGCGTGGTGAAAGATTAGAAAATAATTGGATGATAAAACGAATCTGTAAAACAAGAGGAACAGGGCCTAAGTAAATCACAAAAAAAGAGTTGAAAGATTAGAAAATAATTGGACGATAAAACGAATCTGTAAAACAAGAGGAACAGAGCCTAAATAAATCACGGAAAGCGTGCTGAAAGATTAGAAGATAATAGGTTTATAAATCAATATATAGATTAGATAAATTCATTCACAACGGGAGTTGGAAAGAACATTTAAAGGGAGATAATATGGCAGTTCAAAAAAGAAATAAACCCTTGGAGCAGGATCCCATTGAAAGGGGTAAGAACTTTAAAGAAGTTAGTCTTGGTTTTACGGCTGAGGTTGCACTAAATGAGGCAATGAGATGTCTTCAATGCAAAACAGCCCCCTGTATTTCTGGATGTCCGGTAGGTATTAATATTCCCGGCTTCATAAAAAAGATGAAAGAGAAGGATTTTGGTGGGGCGGCAAGCGTCATATCCGAGTCTAATTTGCTTCCTGCAATTTGTGGAAGGGTGTGCCCCCAGGAGACTCAATGCGAAGAAAAATGCGTGTTGAATAAGGTTGGAAGCCCTGTAGCCATTGGAGCCCTTGAAAGATTTGTGGGGGATTATAAAATCGCCCAAGGGGAAAAGGCCAAAGCTATTACAAAAAATGGCGGAAAAGTAGCAATTATTGGGAGTGGGCCAGCTGGGTTAACTTGTGCTGCAGACTGCGCAAAAGCCGGTTTTGAAGTTACTATCTTTGAAGCATTCCATATGCCTGGAGGAGTTTTAACCTATGGAATTCCCGAATTTAGGTTGCCTAAAAGCATTGTAAAAAACGAAATACAAGGTTTAATCGACTTGGGTGTGGTGATTGAAAAGAACGTTGTGGTCGGAAGAACGGTAATGTTGGATGAACTGAGGGAAGAATATGACGCCGTGTTTATTGGCACTGGAGCAGGGCTTCCGGTATTTTTAAATATTCCTGGAGAAAATTTAGCAGGGGTATATAGCGCAAATGAATATTTAACTAGAATTAACCTTATGGGAGCAAGACTTGATGGTTCGGAGACTCCCGTACAAAAGGGAAAGAATGTTGTGGTAGTTGGCGCAGGAAACGTTGCTATGGACAGTGCAAGAACAGCTCTTAGAATGGGAGCAGATAAAGTTACTATAGTATACAGGCGCTCTAGATCGGAAATGCCCGCTAGATTGGAAGAAATACACCATGCCGAGGAAGAAGGCATCGAAATGATGCTTTTAACTAATCCTGTAGCTGTTTTGGGAGAAACAAAGGTTGAGCGAATTAAGTGCCAGAAGATGGAGCTTGGAGCCCCCGATTCAAAAGGAAGACCAAGGCCTATACCAATACAAGGAAGCGAGTTTGAAATGCCCTGCGATCAGGTTATTATGGCTATAGGAACAAGCCCCAACCCCTTGCTTTCCAAGGTAAGTCCTGATTTAAAGATGGATAGAGGAATTGTTATTACTGATGAGTTCGGTTTGACCTCCCTTCCGAACGTATATGCCGGAGGAGACGCTGCAACGGGTGCGGCTACTGTCATCCTTGCAATGAGTGCGGGAAGAAGGGCTGCTAAAACAATATGCGAAACGCTGTTTTGCTCTAGATGCAAAATGGATCAATAAAATCCCCAATGAAGTGAGACATTGATATATTGTTGTCGGGGGAAAAGACTGACGAATGAAAGAAACAAAAGATAATCTTGAACGATGGTATCGACTTGATAACTCAGCGGATATTTATCCTATGAGTCTTTCTAGGACTGTGCAAAGTAATTTTAGACTCACTGCAACTTTGAACGATAATATTAATCCAGAGGCATTAAAAGATGCCCTAGAAAAGACATATGCACGATATCCTTCATTTAAAGTGCATCTCAGAAAGGGATTTTTCAGGTACTATTTTGAAGAGAACGAACTTTTTCCTAGGGTATTTCCTGAAAGCGGAGTTTTTTTTGAGACTATAGATTTTAAGAAGAATAATAGATATTTGATAAAAGTATCATATTTTGAAAAGCGAATATCTGTTGATTTCTTTCACGGTTTAACTGATGGAACGGGTGCTTCTGAGTTCATCAAGACCTTAATCTTTCTGTATTTAAAGGAGATAGGAAAAGAACTTATTAATCCTGAGATAATAAGGAC
>JAQVQU010000039.1 GCA_028701415.1 Clostridia bacterium
ATAAATCCGAAATGTAGGAGGGTATGTAATAAAAAAACTTACTCAATAAACAAAATTTAAATTTAAAAGGTTCTCTCTAAAGATTAAAGCCTTAGCCGCCTCTTGTTCAGCTTTCTTTTTGGAATTACCTTCACCTTGGCTACCATTATATCCCTCTAAATCAATGGTAGACCTAAAAAGTGGCGGATGATCCTTAATTTTTTCAGTATTGATACTTAATTTAATTCCTTTTTTTGCAGCATACTCAAAAAGTGAAGATTTGTAATCAGTAATATTATCAACATTATATTCTGCATTCAACTTGTTTTTCAAATTACATAAAACAAATTCAGCTGTTTTAGTAATATCATTTGAGTCAATAAATATTGCCCCTACAATTGATTCAAAAATATCACCTTTCAATCTTGGGCTAATTACGGTTAAGGTATCAGATACACGTAGATATTTTTCTAAACCAAGCCTTGCGATAACTTCGGCGAAAGATTTTTCTGAAATAATTATAGATCTAATTTTTGACAAAAAGCCTTGATTTGCATAAGGAAATCTGTAAAATAAATATTTTGCTACTATCAAACTAACTACACTATCTCCAATATACTCTAATCTTTCATAGGACTCATATCCTATATGCTCATTCGTGAAAGATGAGTGCGTAAGCGCTGATATTAAAAGCTCTTTATCCGCAAAAGTATAACCTATAGTTTTTTCAATTAGTTCAACTATAATATCATTCATTTTTTATCAATTCTTTCCATACATTCAGCTACTTTTGAAATGAGGTTTTTTTCCACTAAAGAAGCGGCCTGAAAAATTGCAGCTTTTATAGTTTGTGATTTTGCACTTCCATGGACCTTAATAACTAGTTTTTGAAGGCCTAAAAGAACTGCTCCTCCTTTTGAGGAATAATCAGCAGTATCTTTTAATTTTCGGAATACCGGTTTAAGTAGCAAATACCCTATTTTTGCTCTTATTCCACCATTTTGAATGCCGTATTTTATCTGAGAAAACATCATTAGTGCTGTACCTTCACATGACTTAAGGGCAATATTTCCGGTAAAGCCATCCGCGACTATAACATCAAAATTACCGCTTAATATATCCCTTCCTTCTGCGTTACCAATAAAATTAATGCTATGATCTTCTCGCAAGATTTTATATGTGTTTTGAGTTAGTTCATTACCCTTCTTCTCTTCGGCACCATTATTTAACAACCCGATTCTGGGATTAACAAGTGAAAGTGCAACCTTAGCATATGCATCACCCATCTTAGCAAACTGATGGAGCATCTCTGGTTTACACTCAGAGTTAGCTCCACAATCAATTAAGACAACAGATTCTGTTTCTGATGTTGGCAACAACGGGGCCAAAGCAGGCCGATTGATGCCCTCGATTCTTTTCAACAACAACACTGCTCCGGCAAGAACTGCACCTGTACTACCAGCAGATATAAATGCCATTGCTTCTTTTTCTGAATTTAAATTTTTCAATCCAACAACTATTGAACTATTTTTTTTACCTCTAATTGCATCTACTGGATGGTCATCATTAGTAATTACTTCTTTTGTATCAATAATAAGTAAACGTCCTACAGGGTAATGGTATTTGCTCAACAATTGCTTTAATATAATTTCATCTCCGAGCAATACGACATTGAAAAGATTCTTAGATTCATTAAGCGCGTTTACAACACCAGATATTATTTCTATTGGTGAATTATCTCCGCCAAACGCATCTACTAGTATATTCATATTTGCCTCTTTATAAAGAGAGGAAGGTTTTGCCTTCCTCTAGTTGTATAATTATTCTTCTTTTTGTTTCTTCGTTACAACGGGTTTCCCTTTGTAATAACCACAATGCGGACAAACTTTATGGCCCTCTATAAGTTCGTGACAATTAGAACACTCGCTTAAATTTGGGGCAGTTAGCTTCCAGTTTGCGGACCTGGAATTGCCTCTTTGTTTTGATATCTTACGTTTTGGAACGGCCATATTTCACCTCCACTTTACTAAAACTTTATAATTATATACAAATGAATATTATGTGTCAAATGAATAACTCATTAAACTATACTTATATAAGCCATGTATGTAATATTTTCACAAACCAGGAATAGTACAGGTAAAAAGGTACTAAAGTCCTAACTCAGAAACTATTTTTTTCGAATCTCTAGCAATAACAAGTTCCTCGTTTGTAGGAATAAGAAGAACTTTTACCTTGCTCGAAGGGTTACTAAGCTCAGCAAACTGCCCTTTTTCAGCATTTTCGTTCTTTGAAAAATCAAAATCAACCCCCAAAACTTCCAATCCTTCCATAATAAGTTTTCTAGCAAATTTAGAATTTTCACCTATTCCTCCAGTGAAAACTATACTATCAAGTCCACCTAAAGCAACAAAATATGCTCCAATATACTTTTTTATTCGATAAGCAAATAAATCTAAGGCTATTTGTGCTTTCATATCCCCATGTTTGTATAATTCTACTATATCCCTACAATCACTATACCCACATAACCCCAAGAATCCACATTCTTTATTTAGATAATCTATAACTTGAGAAGTAGTCAAATTCTTCTTTTCTGCTAAATATCCAACTGCCGCAGGGTCAATATCACCACTTCGAGTTCCCATCACCAACCCCTCTAAAGGAGTGAGTCCCATGGTAGTATCTATACATTTTCCATCTTTTATTGCAGCCAAAGAGCTTCCATTTCCAAGGTGACATGTAACTATTCTGAGATTAGGCTTTTCTCCAAGAACCTTGATAGCTTCTCCGGAAACAAATCTATGGCTTGTGCCATGGAATCCGTATTTTCTTAATTGATACTTTTCATAATCCTCATATTTAATTGCGTACATATAAGCATGTTTTGGCATCGTCAAATGAAAAGAAGTATCGAAAACCGCTACATTAGGAGTATTGGGGGTTAGTTCTATACAACTCTCAATACAGCTAATATTTGCAGGCATGTGAAGAGCTCCCAAAGGAGCATTCTTTTTACATATACGCAACACTTCGGGGGTAACTAAAACACTTTCGCTGAAATCCTCTGCACTATGTAAAACACGATGCCCTATCGCCTTGATTTCACTCATTGAGCTAATGATTCCATTTTCTGGATCCAGCAAAGCTTCCATCAGAAGAGAAAAAGCTTCGGTATGATTTTTTAAATCCTTTTTTGAAGAAAACTTTCTCCCATCCGTACATTCTTGTTTGATTCCGGATCCAGAAAATCCTATTCTATCAATTAAACCTTTTCCTAATCTTTCTTCCGTTTCGCCATCAATTACTTGATATTTTAAAGAAGAGCTACCTGCATTTACAACTAAAATCTTCATAATTCACCCTATTCCCCAAGTTGAAGAGCCGTAATAGCCACCGCTCCAACAATATCTGTAACATTACATCCTCTGGATAAATCATTAACCGGAGAAGCTAATCCTTGGCAAATTGGACCTATTGCCTCGGCGTTCCCAAGCCTCTGAGCCAACTTATAACCAATATTTCCAGATTGTAAGTCGGGGAATACTAGTACATTTGCATACCCAGCAACAGGGCTTCCTGGTGCTTTTAATCTCGCGACATTAGGAACAATAGCCGCATCTAACTGCAACTCACCATCTATTGCAAAATCTAGGGACATCGATTTAAGTTTATTAGTTGCTATCACAACCTTATCAACTAACGGGTGAGAAGCACTTCCTTTGGTAGAAAAAGACAACATAGCCACCCTTGGGTCCTTTATTCCTGCTATTCTTCTTGCACTTTCCGCGGCACTTATAGCTATATCAACTAATTGATCAGCCGTTGGATCGGGTAAAACCCCACAATCAGAAAAAATCATTACTCCCTCTTGTCCGAAAATTGAACCTTCTGGAAGAGATATTAGGAAAAAACTTGAAACAGTCTTAAGACCTTCTTTTGCCTTAATTATCTGCAGTGCCGGTCTTAAAACATCACTTGTAGCATGAATAGCCCCTGCAACCATTCCATCAGCTTCTCCTGCTTTAATCATAAGACAACCATAATACAAAGAATCCTTTGTCAACTCTCTTGCTTTCTCAATTGTAATACCTTTTTCTTTCCTTAAATCATATAGCAAATTAGCATATCTTTCCGAATCCGGGCTATTGAGTGGATCTACAATATCAACTCCTACTAGAGAATTTTCTTCAGCTAAAGATAGAATCTTGGCCTTATTCCCCAAAAGAGTAATTTTTGCCATCTTCATTTTATTGATAATCTCCGCAGCATGAATAACCCTAATTTCCTCGCCTTCTCCTAACACAATGTGTTTATGAAGCTCATTGGCTTTCGAGATGATCCTATCCATCAACTTAGACATTGTTTTGCTCCTTTTTCACTGTTTAAAATTCTCATATTTTATGATATAATATTTAATTAATAGAAAGTATGCATACCTTCCAAATATCCTTAAGTATGTTATAACTATTATACACAAAATGCAAGCAAAAAAAATCTAGGAAAACCTTTCTTATTGGAGCAGAATGAAAACCACAGCTATTATTTGCGAATACAATCCTTTAACCAACGGACATGTTAAACATCTTCAACAAGCGAGGGCTGAAACTGGGTGTGATACTATACTTTGCGTAATGAGCGGAAGCTTTACTCAACGAGGAGATGCCGCAATTACTGATAAGTATTTAAGAGCAGAACAAGCAATTATTCATGGCGCGGATATAGTTGTCGAACTTCCAACTATTTATGCCATTTCCCCTGCTGACAATTTTGCTTATGGGGCTATAAAAACAATATCTCAATTCCCCAACCTTCAATATTTAAGTTTCGGAAGCGAATCAGGAAATTTAGAGGGACTTATTAAACTTGCAAAATTATTAGGTGATGAGCCAAAAGAATACAAAGAAATACTCCAAACATTTCTTAAAAAAGGTTTCTCTTTCCCAAAATCTAGAGCACTTGCTCTATCAGAATACGCAGAATTTTTTCCAGAATACAAGGAACTAGTAGGCTTGCTTGACTCTCCTAATAATGTTCTTGGAATAGCTTACATTATAGCCGCAAAAAAAGCCAACTTGAAGATTAAGTTCCATACTATAAAAAGAATTGGGGCTTCCTATAATAATGATTTTTTAGAAGATGAATACTCCTCTGCTTCGGCGATTAGAACAGCCTTACAAGAAGGAAGAATGGAGGAAATTAGAAACCAAGTGCCAGAAAGTACTTATGAAATGCTCAAAGCCTATAAACCAAGGGACAATGATCTCGGATGCATGATGCTTTATAAGCTAAAAAATATGTCTGGGTTTGATCTGGAGAAATACTACGATGTATCAGGTGGTATACACAATAGGTTAATAATTGCTGCAACAAACGCAATTACCCTTGAGGATTTATTAACAACAGCTAAAACAAAAAACTATACAATGGCAAGATTAAAAAGAATTTGTCTTTATGCGTTATTCGATATTACACAGGAGGATTATTCCTATGCACTTTCTTGTCCTCCTTATATTCAAATCCTTGCTATTAGAGAAAATCGCAAAGAAGAGATTTTGCCAGAGTTATTCAAATCTTGCAAAAATGTACTCACACGGTATAGTGACGTAAGCAAAGTTGATAAGCTTTTAAGACCTTTGATTAGGCTTGACTTTACAGCCCAAGGAACTTTATCTATAGCAAACAAAGTTAACTATTTAAATAAAAAAATGCTAATAATATCCGTGGATCAGTAAGAAAATTAAAAAATATTAACAATTCGTTTGTTTCAAATTACAAAAATTTTTAAATATTTTAATTCGTTTTATTTTAGCAAAAAATGGGATTTATACTTTTTTTAAAAGAATAATACAGCTATTTTGATTCAGGACTTCCAAATTTATCAATATTATTCTTTTGAGCTTTTCTTAAAATTGTAAGACTCTCTAACAAAGTTTTTTCGGTAGAAGATAGCATAAAATCTATATCTTTTGAAATTTCCTGAATAATTTTACTCTTAAAATCATTGGCCTCAGATTTTATTGCTTCAGCTTCTTTTTGGGCTGTTTTTATTATTTCATGTTCTGAAAGAATCTGGTCCGCTTTCAGCTTTGCTCTCTCATATACTTGTTGAGCTTTTTCTGATTCTTCTTTCTGGATTCTTGCGCTATTTTGGACTATATATTTTGCCTCACGTAAAACATCGGGCATACTATTTCTAATTCGTTCCACAAGTTCGAAAATAACAGAATCATTAACTATTTTTCCAGACCCGAAAACAGTTTTTTTTCCTTGTGCCACCTCTTTTTCTATCAATTCGAGTAAATCCTCTATATCTTCCATTACCACTCCTTTCCTAATAAAAAACTTATATCCTTTCCTTCCTCTGCCAATCTTTTAACATAAGAAGAGCTTATCTCTGAATCCTTTGCAGGTAGAAACAAGGTCTTAATCCCTCCATTCTCCTCATTCCATTTAGCCATTTCTAACTCATATTTTAAATCGTTTGGGGTTCTAATGCCTCTTAAGATATATCTTATATCATTATTTTTGCAGTAGTCAATAGCCCTCCCGTCATAACTCTCGACGACAATATTCGCCCTAAATTTTCTTACAGCGATCCCAATATTCTTTTTTCTTTTTTTAGTTTCCACCGAGGGATCTTTCTCAGGATTTTTCAAAAGAACTACATGTATTGATTTAAAGTATTTTATTGCTGTCTCAACTAGATATTCATGACCAACAGTGTATGGATCAAAGGTTCCAGTTATTGCGACACTATTACCTAATGATATTAAATCTACTACTGTATGCCCATATTCTTTTAAGTCAAGTCGGCACATATTATTTGGGAGGATATAAGTTCTTTCCTCCTTTCTTTTCTCCAGAATTATTAAGCTATTTTCCGATAAAATATTACTTTCTGAAATTTTAGCTAAAAGTACTGATTCATCTACAGAATTATACGGTGGATCTAAAAAAATTAGATTAAACTTTCTTCCTTCACTCGCCATTTGTCCTAAGACAAACGAATAATCTCGTTGAAATATCTCATATTTAGAATCAATTTTTGATAAATTTTGCTTAAGAACCTCAATAGATCGTGAATTCTTATCACAAAAGACACAACTTTCAGCGCCCCTCGATAAAGCCTCTATCCCTAAGGCCCCACTCCCAGCGAATAAATCTAGGACGCAACTTTCTTTTACATATTTTTGAATCAAATTAAAAATATTTTCTTTCACTCTATCCGTAGTGGGTCTAATAGAATCCCCTTTTTCTGTGACTAAAGTTCTTCCTTTAAATTTTCCTGCTATTACTCTCATTTTGCTTATACACCTTTTTTTCTGTAATAATTAAATCCATTTTTATATCATGAGATTCAACTGCTAATTTACTATATTTATAATCTTCAAAACAAATACCGATTTTAAATATAACTTTGTTTTTCAACCAAGTATCATAATAACCTTTTCCATGCCCAAGTCGATTTAAATTTTGGTCAAACGAAACCATAGGTACTATTGCCAAGTCTATATCTTCCTCCTGACAATCTTCATCAGTTAATGGTTCTTTCGCCCCGAATACCCCCTCTTTAAATGAGGTGCTTTCATATATTTGAATTGCCCTCATTGTTGAGCCATATAATTTTGGCACAAATACTTTTTTCCCTCTCTCGAATGAATTGCCGATTATCATTTTAGTGTCAACTTCTCTTTCCGTTGAAAGATAAACAAAAATAGATCGTGCATTAATATATTCAGACATAGAAAAAAGTCTTTTGGATATAATTTCACTTTTAGTATCTTTGTTATAAACAAATATTTTTTTTATTAAAGAGCGAACGAAGCTTTTATCCATTGGATCAAAAAGACTTAACGCCGTTTTGGTTTAATATTTTTATCGCTAAATCGGGGAAATCAACTTTTAATAGGATAGCTGCGGTCTTTGAACCTACTTGAGCATAAGAATAAAGATAAGATATATTAATTCTTTCTTGGTCAAGTAGTTGTAATACTTTGTGCATCTCTCCTGGTTTGTCTGCCACCTGAAAACCAATTAAATCAGTTGATGCCGTATTAAATCCATTTTCCTTAAGAACCTTAATCGCCTTGTCATTATTATCCGTGATAGCACGCAATATTCCATATTCCGAGGTATCAGCAATATTCATTGTCTGGATGTTAATGTTTGCATCCTTTAAAACGCGGGCAAACTCACAAATTCTTCCGCTTCTATTTTCTAAAAATACAGCTATTTGGTTTATTATCATTTAGGTGCTCCTTACAAAAATTATATTTTTCTGTTATCTTTAACTTTTTTTACTTTCTCCCCTTCTACGTATTTAAAAGTTCCGCTAGATACAAGTTTAATATTCGCTGAAACTCCTATTGCAGAAGAAACTACTGAATTAACTTTTTGGGTTAGTAATTGAATAGACTTAATTTCATCAAAAGCAACTCCTGGCACTAATTCAACTTCTATATCCATAGTATCAAGATTGTTTATTCTATTCAATACCACCATGAACTTAGAACTTACTTGGGAATCACAACCGACCAAAGCGCTTTCTATTTGAGAAGGAAAGACGTTTACACCTCTTACTATCATCATGTCATCATATCTACCGGTAATTTTCGAGAGCCTCACAGTTGTTCTTCCACAGGGACATGGGTCAGAAATAATAGAAGAAATGTCTCTAGTACGATATCTTATAAGTGGCATTCCTTCTTTAGATAGGGTAGTAAAAACCAATTCCCCCGTTTCACCCATACGAAGTTGTTTTTCGGTAATTGAATCTATGATTTCGGGATAAAAGAAATCATCTTGAACGTGAGGGCCACACTGAAACTCGCATTCTGTAGCAACCCCTGGCCCAGTAATTTCCGATAACCCATAAATATCATAAGCTTTTAACGAGTATAGTTCCTCTATCTGTTTTCTCATCTCCTCTGACCAAGGTTCAGCGCCGAAAACACCATACTTTAACGGAAAGTTCTTAGGATTTAGACCAAGCTTTAAAGCCTCTTCAGCCATGTGAATAGCATAAGACGGGGTACAGCAAAGAGTATCTGCAGAAAAATCATTAATTAGCATAATTTGCCTTGGCGTATTGCCAGATGATACTGGAACAACTGTAGCACCAATTAGTTCACCTCCGTAATGCATTCCTAGTCCCCCTGTAAAAAGGCCATACCCATATGCAACATGTATCGTTGACTCCTCCCCTGCTCCCACTGAATATAAACCTCTTGCACAACATTCGGCCCAATCCTCAATGTCTTTTTTCGTATAACCTACTACAGTTAACTTTCCAGTTGTTCCTGAGGAGGCATGAACCCTCACTATTTGTTTTTTGGAGACAGCAAAAGATCCAAATGGATAATTATCTCTCAAGTCATGTTTTTCAGTAAAAGGTAATTTTTCAATATCATCAATTGTCTTAATATCTTCGGGGTAAACGCCCATTTTAAGCATTTTCTCACGATACCACCCGACATTTTGAAAAACTCGCTTAACGACACTTACAAGCTTATTGGACTGAAGAGTAAATTTTTCTTCCTTTGTCATACACTCTATTTTTTGATTATAGTATTTTGTCATATTAAATCCCCCGTTTCTCTATAGCTTCATAACCGAGTTCTAAAGCAATCAAATTCAATTCAAGATTCTTTTCTTTAACACAATGCTTAATTGCTTCTTTAGCCAAATCCAGTTCAATCTTTTCCTTAGCACATAGCATTCCGATCAAAACAACGTTCACTGCCTTTGAGCTTCCAGCTAACTCAGCCAGCTTTAGACCATCTATCTCAATAACATTTAAATTTTTATCTCTTAATTTCTTAAATGCATCCTTAGGATAAACTTCTTTTCCAGTAATAACTGGCATAGGAAGAATTTCTTGATTACTAACTATTATATACCCAGACTCCTTCAAGAAATCTGACCATCTAATTGCTTCAAGTGTCTCAAACGATAAAATATAATCAGCATCACCTTGACATACGATTGGAGAAAAGACCTCCTTTCCCCATTTAACATGAGTAACAACACTACCCCCTCTTTGGCTCATCCCATGGACTTCGCTAAGCTTACATTCAAGTCCTAATCTAAGAGCAATTGTTCCTAATATTCTACTCGCTAGTAGGGTTCCTTGTCCCCCAACACCAACAATCAATATATTCAAATTATTTTGTACCATATTTCTATTTGCCCTCCGAAATTATTGCTTCAAATTTGCACATTTGTGTACAAACCCCACATCCAACGCACAATTCTTTATTGATTCTAACGGAGTTTCCTAAATTTTCTATTGCTGGGCATCCAATAGCTAAACATTGCTTACAATATATACATTTTTTGGTTTCAATAAAATATGCTGGCGGATATTTTTTATTTAACAACGCACAAGGTCTTCTTGCAATTATTACTGAAACGCATTTATTTGAAATTTCTTCTTTCAAAGCATTCGTAACTTCTTGAATATTATAAGCGTCTACAACCCTTACGCTACCAGCCCCGCAAGCTAAACATAAGCGGTATAAATCAATCTTATGTCCTTGTTGTCCTTTAATCGTTATCCCCGTGGATGGGTTATCTTGATGTCCTGTCATCGCTGTAATAGAATTATCCAGAATTACAATTGTGGAAGTACCATTGTTATAAGTAGAATTTATCAACGAATTAATTCCACTATGCAAGAAAGTACTGTCTCCTATTACTGCTACTGTGTTTTCACCCTCACCTGTATTTCCTTTGTCAAAACCATGTGCCATACCGATACTTGCACCCATGCAAACACATAAATCCACTGATGATAAAGGTTCAAGTGCACCAAGGGCATAACAACCGATATCACCACAAACTTTTATTTTAAGTTTTTTCAAAGCGTAAAAAACACTTCTATGGGGGCATCCTGCACACATTACAGGAGGTCTTTGAGGTATCTTATCTTTGATTTTTTCTGTGGTTAATCCTCCCTCCAACTTCTGTTTTATATATGATACACAAAACTCACCTTGTCTTCCAAAAATTTCTTTCCCGTGACATTGAATACCTTGAGATAATAATTCTTTTTCAAAAAAAGGCTCTAGTTCTTCAACAACAATAAGTTCCTGAACCTGAGAAGCAAAAGTTCTTACCGCATCAAAATCAATTGGGTAAATCATCCCTAGTTTAAATACCGATGCGTCCGATGCCTCCATAACATATTGATAAACAGCCCCAGAGCAAACTATCCCCAATTTCTGGCTTCGTAAAACAATCGAGTTGGTATTGTATAAAGAAATGTCTCTGGATAAATCATTTTCTCTTTTTTCTACATGTAAATGTCTAAACCTCGCCATACTAGGCATCATCACGTATTTTGAAACATCTTTTAGGTAAGGTTTATTTTGAATCTCAATTCTTTCTTGGGGTTCAACAAAGCTTCTGCTATGAGCAATTCTTGTCGTCAATCTAATAATTACGGGTGTATCATACTTTTCGCTAATTATATATGCAATTTTTACAAAATCTCTTGCCTCAGAACTATCTGCAGGTTCAAGCATAGGGATATGAGCGCTCAGAGCATAATACCTACTATCTTGTTCATTTTGCGAACTATGCATCCCGGGATCATCCGCTACCACAATAACTAGCCCGGCATTTACTCCGGTGTAAGATAGGGTGAAAAGTGGATCTGCGGCAACATTTAAACCAACATGTTTCATGCAACACATGGAACGAACGCCTGAAAAACAAGCCCCTATTGCAACCTCCAAAGCAACTTTCTCATTTGGAGCCCATTCAGTATATATTGAATCATATTTTGAGGCACTTTCTGTGATCTCGGTTGATGGAGTTCCTGGATACGAAGATACAACCTTTACATCCGCTTCATAAGCTCCTAATGCTATAGCTTCATTTGCTAACAATAAACTTCCCAATTTAACACCTCTTATCTGCTGCTAATTAAATCTGTCTTAAATCTGTCACTCTTCTTGCTTTTCCTTCAAATCTTTTTAAAGATAAGGGTTCAACCAACTTAATCTCAGCATCAATTTGAAGAATAACTTTGATATTGTGCTTAACTAGCTCTCTTAGCTTTTCTAAACTATGAAAATCGGACAGAAGTGCACCATCAGCTACTTCAACACGTATTTCCAATTTATCCAAATAGTTTTCTCTAGTTATTATCATCTCATACTGTCCCCCGATTTCCTTCATATTCATAAGAACTGATTCAACTTGTGAAGGGAATACATTTACCCCTCGTATTATCAACATATCATCTGTTCTCCCTGTTACTCGAGACATTCTAACCGTATTTCTTCCACAGGGACAAGGGGACCGGTCTAGCGAGGTCAAATCCTTTGTCCTATACCTAATCATAGGCATCCCTTCTTTTGTTAAAGTTGTTAAAACCAATTCCCCGAGTTCCCCATCTTCAATAGGCTCTAGTGATTCTCTGTCCAAAACTTCTGGATAGAAATGATCCTCATTTACATGTAGACCAGTGTGGGCAAGACATTCCCCTGATACCCCCGGGCCAATAATTTCTGATAAGCCATAATTATCAGTGGTCTCGATTTTTAGTCTCTTTCTAATTTCATTATGCATAGCATCTGTTGATGCCTCGCTGCCAAATAAACCTAATTTAAGATTAAAATCCTCTATATTATAGCCTAATTTATTTATCATCTCAGAAATATATAAGGCGTATGAAGGAGTTGCCACTAGAACAGAAGCTTGTAAATCCTTTAAAAACATTACTTGTCTTTCAGTGTTTCCAGAACTTGCAGGAATAATTGCAGCGCCGAGTTTCCGACATCCCTGGTGCATGCCTAACGCACCGGTAAACATACCATATCCAAAAGAAATTTGGACTAGATCATCTTTTGTCACACCTCCTGCAGCACTAACTCTCGCACAACATTCTATCCAAACTTTCATATCATTTTCGGTATAACACACCACTGTTGGTTTTCCGCTGGTCCCACTAGATGCATGAATTCTTACCAATGACTCTTTTGGAACGGCCAATAATCCGTATGGGTAGTTTTCTCTTAGGTCACTTTTAACTACAAAAGGGATTCTTTTAATATCATCCAAATTTTTTATATCACATGGTTTAAATCCTGCTTGGTCATATTTATTCTTGTAAAAAGGGATGTTGGCATATGCATAATTAACAATATGTTTTAACCTTTTTAATTGTAGCCTTCGCATGCTTATTGTAGACATAGTTTCAATTTTTACGTTATATATCATCTTTATGCTCCTACGATATCTATTTATATATCTTAATTAAACCTTTCTTTTTGATAGTTCATTAAACAACCAGATATAAGGATTCCTTTTTCTTCATCTGTCATTTCGCCCAAGGAAAATTTAATATCTTTTGATTGAGTCCCTCGTAAAAGAATTGAATTACCTCCACCGTTTATAATGAACTGCTTAGGTTTAGAAATAACTAAAATATCCCCTAGTTCAAAGCTAATATCCTTGTCTAAGTTAATTAATGGTAGAATACCCCAATTTATTAAATTAGACCTGTATCTCTTTGTTGCATACTCTATGGCGATATTTGCAGTTCCGCCTAATACTCTTTGACATGAAGCAGCCTGTTCTCTAGCGCTTCCATCACCAGGTTTGTTCGCAAAAATTGCACTTCCAAGTTGAACTTCCAAGTTTACATCAATTCCCAGTCTATTTCTGACAAAATTAATTATATTTACTCCGTTATCTTGGCTATTTTTTGCTCTCGCAACATAACTTGGGTCCTTTCTTGAAAGAGTAAATTCCGCTAATTTTAGAGGATTACTTCTATATGAAGAGGTTTCCCCCGAGGGAATGAGTTCATCTGTAGTAGTTACAGGATCATTAAT
>JAQVQU010000132.1 GCA_028701415.1 Clostridia bacterium
TCATAATCCCCAGGTTCGTAAGAAAAACCAACAAATAACGCTTTCGCTTTATTATTAATCAAAAAAGGATGATAGATGTGTTTGCTCTCGTCCTTGAAAGTTAATTCCTTTTCTTCTTTGAACAAAATCATTGTTTCTCCAGCAGAAAAAATTATTGTTTCTTGTCTTTAAATGAAGCAAAAAATCTAGATAAAACTTTACAACTCTAGTACCTTCTTCTCTTCCTGTATGCCATGGCCTTATTGTATTCAAAGTGGGCATTTCTTTTCAAAAATGTGATGAAATCAAATGATCCTTTAAACTTATTCGAATCAACCATATTAATTGGACAAAAAACCTTTCCTAAACTCTTCAATGTTGGCAAAAATTTATTTAATCTTACTAAAAACTCTTTGTAATCCAACAACTCTCTTGGAGTCCATGCAACTTCAGATAATGCCTCCATTCTTGGATAAAGCTGAAAATCTAATCTCTGTTGTGTGGGAACCCATTCTGTCCATATAGTACCCTCAACTCCCAAAATCGCTTTATTATGATCTCTAATTCCATATTTTTCTTCATCAAAATTATATGTATCTTTTAGATTCACTTTTGAGTAAGGCATATCAAAGTAAAAAGATTGATGTTTGCTGATAATCACATTCTTACCATCATCTAACCAAGAATTAATCTTGGGATCGTTTTTTGCGGTCCAATATTGCGCAATTATAGAATTTTCAAGATTATCACTTTTTAAAATTTCGTTCCACGCGATTAATCTCTTACCCTTTCTTTTCAAATATACAGCAATTTTGTTGTTGAAATATCCTTGCAAATCTTCCTCATCTTTTAACTTATTGTCTTCAATCATCTTTTGACAATTTGGACATTTAGTCCACTCAGTTTTAGGAGCCTCATCACCTCCAATATGAAAATATGGGGCAGGGAACAATTTAGATAATTCATCTATTACGTCGTAAATAAACTTATATGTAAAATCTTTTCCAGCGCATGCTATTATGTCTATTTCTCCTGGATTGTTCCCAGAATGTAAGACAAAAGGCTCAATAGATTTGTTAAAACACCCTAATTCCGGATAGGATGCTATTGCCGCAGCAAGATGAGCTGGCATATCAATTTCAGGGACAATCATTATACTTCTTCTTGCAGCATAACTCACAATTTCCTTTATCTCATTCTGAGTATAAAAACCCTCGTGTGGATTCCAATCAATAATTCTATTTCCCCAGGCTTTGCTTTGAGTTCCCGCCCTGTATGAACCTATTTGTGTTAGTTTAGGATAACCCTTAATTTCGACTCTCCATCCAGTGTTGTCTGTGAGATGCCAATGTAATACATTAAGTTTATGCATTACCATCATATCCAACAAATTCTTAACAGCTTCAGGGCCATAAAAATGTCTGCTTTCATCAAGCATTAATCCTCTCCAGCTATATCTTGGATGATCTTCAATCTTAACAGCATGCATCGTTAGTACAGAAGGTTTATCAATTAAGTCAGATAGCACCAACTGTCTTATAGTCTGTACTGCGTATAGAGCCCCTGCTTTCGTAGAAGCAAAAATATTCATTCTTTCTATATCACAATCTATTTCATACCCCTCATCGGCAATCTTTCTATTGATAAAAAAACAAATATTAGCGGTTGTACTAACAACAACATTTAGCCTATACCCACAAGTTTGCTCAATAATATCGATAAGCCGATCTCTAGCGTATCCAAGGGAGTCATCAGCATATACAGAAGTTGATGAATTAATAATAAATTCACCATATTTTTCTTCGCATTTAACTGGTTTTGGAATAACATTAATCATCTTTTTTTCCTACCCATTTCATATTCTTTCAGATTGAAAATACAATATATAATTTTGCTTTTAGGAAATTTCAGGTTTTGACATTTTAAGTTCCGTTTATCTCCCTATCTATAATATCTTAACTAACTCTGTTTTCTATCTTTAATCTTTTTATATTTTTGGGTGGGGCACACGGCGTCATAAGCAGGCCTGATTATCTTTCCAGCGTTAGATAATTCCTCAATTCGATGAGCCGTCCATCCTGAAATTCTTGAAACAGCAAAAAGTGGGGTATAGAGCTCTATAGGGATATCTAGCATTTTGTATATAAATCCGGAATAGAAATCAACGTTAGAGCAAACACCTTTGTAAATCTTCCTTTTTTCTGGGATTATTTCAAGAGAAATCCTTTCTACTCTTTTGTAAAGGTCATACTCCTCTTGCAATCCTTTTTCTTCAGCTAGTTGTTTAGCAAAGCTCTTTAGAATTCTTGCTCTAGGATCACTTTTTGTGTATATTGCATGCCCCATACCATATATTAGTCCCGTATTATCAAATGCTTTTTTATCAAGGATCTTTGAAAGATAATCCTTCAAAGCATCCTCACTTTTCGTATTAATATTTTCCTTTATATCATTCATCATTTGTACCACTCTAACATTTGCGCCCCCGTGTCTTGGTCCTTTCAAAGACCCAAGAGAAGCAGAAATAGCAGAGTAAGTATCTGTACCCGTGCTTGTAACAACATGATTGGTAAAAGTACTATTATTTCCTCCACCATGTTCTGCATGTAATACTAAACATAAGTCAAGTAATTTTGCTTCAAGAGAAGTATAGTTTTGATTAGGCCTCAATAAATGAAGAATATTCTCTGCAGTAGATAGAGAGGGATCAGGTTGATGGATAATCAAGGTACCATCATCAAAATAGTGCTTATAAACTTGATATCCATATACCGAAAGAAGGGGAAATCTAGAAATAAGTTTTAAGGATTGCTTCAATACATTTTCTACCGATATATTGTCGGGATTGTCGTCATATGCATACAAAGTCAAAACACCTCGCGCAAGGACATTCATCATATCCAAAGAAGGACGTTTCATTATTACATCTCTCACAAAACTAAGGGGCAAACTTCTATATCCCCCTAAAACAGAATTAAACTCCTGCAGTTGCTTATCCGTTGGTAATTTACCGAAAATCAATAAATAAGTTGTTTCTTCAAAGCCAAAACGTTTCTCAGAGACAAAACCCTTAACTATATCGTCTATTGAATAACCACGGTAAAATAATTCTCCATCTATTGGCACCATTTCACCATTTATTTCTTTTTTCGAGTTAATAGCGGAGATGTTTGTTAAACCAACGACTACTCCCTTTCCGTTTATATCTCGCAGTCCCCTCTTAGTATCGTGTTGTTCATAGAGCTCTGGAGCAATAAGGGACTGTTTGTACGCGTTTGAAGCGTAAGTTTTCAACTTTGGTTTTATGTCTGATTCGGTTGTAATAAAATTGTCTCTTTCCATATTAGTTGCCTCCTACAGCCATTAAAGTATTATATATAATCTTATACAATTATATGCTAAAAAGTCAATTACGTATAGTAATTAACGGTTTGAACCAGAAACCTCATTATAAAT
>JAQVQU010000133.1 GCA_028701415.1 Clostridia bacterium
AATAACATGGGAAAGTTGATCTTTATCCATATCCGCAGCAATTTGCTGAACCAGAGGTAACAGCCTTTCATCATTCAAATGAGCATGTGTATCAATATACATTTTTTATCCACTATTCACAAATAAGGATTTTGCGCTGAGTTCAATTTATCAATTATTATGAAATAATACTTCCACTTTCCATAACTTTTTCGGGAGTTAAAAGGACAACATTCCCTTGGGTGTCTTCTGCACACAAAAGCATTCCTTCGCTCATTACTCCCCCAAGGGAAGCAGGGGCTAAATTCGTTACTACAACAACATTCTTTCCGACCATAGTTTCTGGAGAGTACCACCTTGCAATTCCACTTAGTATTGTCCTAGATTCTCCTCCAATTTCTACAGTTGATTTTAAAAGTTTATTGCTATTAGGAAGTTTTTCACAGGCCAATATTCTTCCCGTCTTCAACTCAACTTTTGCAAAATCCTGAATGCTTATAATATCTTTCTTTTCATCGGAGTGTTTTTTTGAAATTTCTGGCTTCTGTTCAATAATCTCTTTCTCTCCTTCCATATTCTGCAACTCCTTTTCAATATTAATGCGAGGAAAAATAGGCCCTTCGGTTCTCTTCACTTTCTCCCCCCCTTTTAGTTTTCCATAACCATTGTTCTCATCAAATAATTTCGGCATTGTTAATCCAAAACTCTCCAAAATTATCTGCGATGAGCTAGGAATAAACGGTGAAAGCATTACAGCAATTAACCTAATTGCTTCAGAAAGGTTATATAGGACTGTTGCTAGCCTTCCCCTGCTGTTCGGATTTTTAGCTAGGGCCCAAGGTTTAGTCTCGTCTATATATTTATTAGCTCTCTGAACTAATGCCCATATATCGGCTAGTGCTTCGGGGACATGGAGCTCATCCATTTTATTTTTCACAGAAACAAACAAAAGATTTATCATATCTATTATCTGTTGATCCATATCCTCAAGTCCTTCCGGCTGAGGTAATATCCCAGCAAAATTTTGTTCGATCATTGCTGTAGTACGACTAACTAAGTTTCCAAGATCATTAGCCAAGTCACTATTAAGGCGAGAAAGAAATGCCCTATTCGTATACAAACCATCACTTCCAAATGGAACTTCTCGAAGAAGAAAATATCTCACTGAATCAACGCCGTACTTATTGCATAATTCGAAAGGGTCTGTAATATTTCCTTTGGATTTACTCATTTTATCCCCACCAAAAAGTAACCAACCATGTCCGTAAACTTGCTTAGGTAAAGGTAAATCCAAAGCCATCAGTAAAGCTGGCCAAATTATCGAATGGAATCTTACAATTTCCTTTCCTACCATATGAATATCGGCAGGCCAAAACCTTTTAAAAAGATTATCTTGAGTATTAGGATATCCGAGCGCAGTTATATAATTAGATAATGCATCTATCCAAACATAAATTACATGAGAATCATCAAAAGTAACTGGTATCCCCCATCTAAAGGAAGTTCGGCTAACGCATAGATCCTTTAATCCGGGTTTAATAAAATTATTTATCATTTCGTTCATTCTACTTTTAGGAGAAATGAAATTCGGGTTACTTTCGTATAATTTAATTAATTTATCTTGGTACTTGCTTAACTTGAAGAAATAGCTTTCTTCTTGCATCATCTTTACTTCTCTTCCACAATCCGGACACTTTCCATTAACTAGTTGAGACTCTGTCCAAAAACTCTCGCAAGGAGTACAGTAAAGCCCTTCATACTGAGCTTTGTAAAGATCACCTTTTTCATACAATTTCTTAAATATTTTTTGAACGGCGTCAACATGATAATCATCCGTTGTACGGATGAATTTGTCATAACTTATCCCTAGCAGTGACCATAAAGATACGATTTGCTCATACAACTCATCAACAAATTCCTTTGGAGTCTTATTTGCTTCTTTTGCCTTTTGTTCAACTTTTTGTCCGTGTTCATCCGTCCCTGTTAAATAAAAGACATCAAATCCTTCAAGCCTTTTAAACCTTGCCAAAGCATCACAAACCACTGTAGTATAACAATGCCCAAGATGAAAATTACCACTGCTGTAGTAAATCGGAGTAGTAATATAATATTTATTATCCATAATCTAAATCCTTTTTTAAATGCAAAAATACATTTCTCGCGTGCGTAATTATGGTAAGAATAACACAAAGGCTATAAAGTGTAAAATGATTGAGTAATCTAGAAAACTCTCAACCTAATCCTTGTTAAATTCTAAATGTCTCAACAGAGTATCATGCATTTAAAATTTTATAAATAATTAAGAAAAATTAGTAAATATTTTCGTATCTAGAGATACAAATATGACTGTTATTCATCTTTTCTAAATTTATCAATAATGGGCATCACTATTTCGTAGTCATATCCCCTAGACATCAAAAATTTATATAATTTGTCAATATTCTTTAGATTAATTTCCTTACCCAGCATATATTTTTGTGCAAATCTTGACGCAGTTTCACATTGCCCTTCAGAAAATTTTTCTAAAGCTTTTTCGATAAGGTTATCTGATATACCTTTTAATCTCAATTCATGACGGATTCGATGTTCTCCCTTTGATTGATAACCAATTTGAGCAAAAAAATAAGCAAATTTTTCATCATTTATATAATCATATTTTTTTGCAAAATCCAAAGCGAAGTCCACAGCATGTTTAGTAAAGCCTTTCTGATGCAGCTTCATTCTTGCCTCCCTTTCTGATTTTTGATTTCTTGCAATTGAGGCTAATAGAAATTTTTTTGCATTAAGTTTTTCGCTATATGCTATAAGATTATTTATATCATCATCTAAAGCATTTCCAACTTTTAAACCGCTTTTTAATAACGCTTCTAAATTAATGTTAGAAACAATTTCTCCATTGATAGAAATTTCTGCTGAATATTTATTTGTTTTTATATAATCTATTTTTTTCATTCATCAAAAAAACCGCACTTACATGCGGTTTTTGTTTTTTTAATTAATAAATGTAACCCAATCGAACTTATCATTCTCTCTTCCGCACTGAATTCCTGTAATACGGTCATATAAAAGAGAAGTTATACTCCCCATTTCAAAATTATTTATAATATATTCTTTTCCGTGCATACCTAGTACTCCTACTGGAGATATAACTGCAGCTGTCCCGCTACCAAATACTTCGTTAAGCGTCCCATTTTTGTAAGCCTCAAATAATTCATCCACCGAAATCCTTGTTTCCTCAACTGGTATACCTTCATCTTTAAGAAGTTTTATAACACTATCCCGAGTTATGCCAGCCAATATAGAACCAACCAAAGCAGGTGTTTTTACAACTCCATCTATTACAAAGAAAATATTCATGGCGCCTACCTCTTCAGCAAACTTCTTTTCCTTAGCATCCAACCATAAAACCTGCTCGAAGCCCTTACTTCTAGCCAAGTCGCCAGCGAGTAATGAGG
>JAQVQU010000134.1 GCA_028701415.1 Clostridia bacterium
ATCCAGTCAGGCGAGTGCGTGAAGACGGTCGTCGATCTTGGAGCGGACGGCGTTCTGCTTGCATCAAGCGTTGTGAAGGCAAAGGATCCGGAGGCCGTGCTCCGCGATCTGGTGTCTTTGTTATAATCCCCCAAAAAATAAGTTATAGTCCCAATCTCATTTTTTCAATACTTCTCTCTAATCTTCTTTCCACTCGAAATTCTCTATTCCTGCTCCGATCTCGAAATGATATTTGACGATCCCGATATCGAATTTGGAAAAGAATGCGGGAAGAGGTTTTGCGGAAACGGTGTTTCCGTTTTGCGTTATGATGAATTTCTGCTGATTCATCGCGGTTGGAGCGAGCAGTGCGGCCTCCATGCCCTTTTTGAACCAGTCTGCCATTTCGCCGTCGATTTTGCAGAGCTGCATCATGTCCTTTGATTTATGCGGTTTACCTGCTGTTTTGCCATAGCCGAGCGCAATAACGATCTGGATCTTTTCGCCTTTGTTCAGGATGCAGGGTGCCTTCGATTTGCTGTATGTCATCCCGACCCAGCAGGTGTTGAGGCCGAGCTGCTGTGCTTTCAGTACGAGTCTCTCGCCGTAATATCCACATGCTTCATCGGTCCCGGTCTTCCCGATAAGGGCGATGTAATTTTTACAGTTTTCAAACTTCCCGTAGTGTGCCCGCATGCCGCCGAATGCCTTGGGCTCATCGAGACACAGCTGGATATTGAGTCCGCTTTCCCGATTGCATTCTTCGATCTCTTCCTGAAGGGAGGCTTTTTCACCTTCGATTCGCTGATCGGTAAAGCTGCGTACCGCATGACGTTCTTTGATTGCTTCGAGCAAATCCATTGTATTTTCCACTGCCTCCATTTTTCTTTGGGAACTGTCTATTCGTCAGGTACTGACGTGTCACGTTTCGTTACACGTATTAGGCATTTGTATGATAATTAAGGTATAGTTGCCGGATGTCGATCAGTAATTATCTCTATTATTTTGGGATTATTAGCGGCGGATCGGATGCGAAGCGACCGATCTTAGCTGAGCAAGTCGATAGACTTGCGAGTAGGTGGGGCAGGTACTACATACACACTCGCAAGGCCGACCTTTGGTTGACTCGCCTTGCAAGTTTCTTAGTGGTCAATTTATTAGTTCTTAACTAGGGTCACGTGTTTATTCTTTGTTTGGATATGTATGATTTTTATCATCTTAGTGCATAAATCGGAGATGATATGATATAACTGACACTACTACAGATTAACTATATATCCTCATAATGGGTATTTTCTACTATGATACATCATGGAACGTTTACAAAAATGAATAATTTTCGTATAATATTGGTATATTTGTTTGCTGATATTTCCTTATGGCAAAACTCATCTAATTTTTGGACAGTGTATGATGGTAATGGAGAAATAAAATGAAATTGGTGTCATTTTCAGTAACTAATTACCGAAGTATTACTACAGCACATAAAATAGAAATGGGGCCCCTAACTGTCTTGGTTGGAAAAAATAATGAAGGAAAGTCAAACGTTTTGTCCGCACTTAATGTGGCAATGACGGCAGTAATCACTCATTCTAAATCTGATAAATTATATCATAATGGGTTAAGGGGGTTAATGAATGAAAATTTAAGTACATATACCTGGAAAAGAGATTTCCCAATCCCTTTGCAAACACGAAAAAGAAGATATGAATCAGAATTTAGATTAAATTTTAGACTAAACACTAAAGAAAAAACTGATTTTCATACACAAACTGGTATTCGAGGAAATGAAGATATTCCAATTATTGTTACAATTGGAAAAGATAACAAATTTAAAGTTTCCGTTCCAAAAAAAGGATCTAGTGTATATAATCAAAAATCTAAACAAGTAACCGATTTTATCTCTGAACGTATCTCTTTTAATTGTATTGGGGCTATTAGAACCGAAGAAACTACCAAAGATGCTCTTCAAACTATTTTAAATAATGAATTGTATGACCTTGAAAAAAAGCCAGAATATCAAGAGGCTATGACCAAAATCCGGGAACTACAAAAAGAAAGATTGGATTCTATTGCAGAAAAGATAAAGATTCCATTGAAGGAGTTTTTACCAAATATAGATTCTGTGGAAATAATCAATTCAGAAAGTATTGGAAGACGACTTACTAGGGGTTATGGTGGACTTAGTATTATGATTGATGATGGTACTCGTACTGATATTGAGTTTAAAGGAGATGGTGTTAAAAGTTTGGTTGCTTTGGCAATATTAAAGGATAAATACTATATTAAAGAAGCCTCAATTATTGCTATTGAAGAACCTGAAGTTCACCTTCACCCTGCTGCCATTCATCAGTTAGTGGATGTAATAAACAGTTTGGCAAGAACAAATCAAGTTATTATTACCACTCATAATCCATTGTTTGTTTCTAGGAATAAACTAGAATCAAATATAATTATTGATCATAATAGGGCTAAAACAGCAAAAACAATCAATGAAATTCGTAATGTTCTGGGAATTCTTCCCTCCGATAATTTGATACATGCAAATAATTTATTGATCGTTGAGGGAGAAAATGATAAAATTGCCCTTGGAGCATTATTACCTGAATTAAGTCCAACCATTAAAAGCGCGTTGACTAACCATTCTTTAGAAATAATGGCAATTGGCGGGGCTTCACATTTACAATATCACTTAACCACCTTGAAAAATTTCTTATGTCGGTATATGGTCTTTTTTGATTATGATGAAGAAGGAAAGAAAGCAGTGCAAAAAGCCAAAAGTGCTGATTTACTGAGAGATGATGAAGTAAAATATTGTAGTTGTCACAGTAAAAAAGAGGCTGAACTTGAGGACTGTTTTAACCCATTAATTTACTGTGAGGATATTAAAAATCAGTTCGGTGTTGAATTAGTAGCTCGTGAATTCCTCGATCAGAAAAAATGGTCCAAAAAAATGGAAACTGCGTTTCAATTGGCAGGTGTGGAGTGGAATCCTGATGTAATGAGAAAAGTGAAGTCAATTGTTGCTCAGAAGGTTGCCTCAAATCCTCTTGAAGCATTGTTTCCCGAGAGACGAAGTACAATTGATGCATTAGCTCATTCTTTAGAGGTTTTTCTTTCGGTTAAATGAAGATATGGGAATGACTTCCTTTCTCTCAGGGTTGAGATATTCCTGTTGTTGAAAATATATCTACAATATATTGTGTCAGCTTTGAGGATACTCCCGCCGACTTGGTCAGCCCTTTGGGCTTCCCGCGTCAGTCGCAAGTTTTCGCTTCACTCAAACTTGCTCCGCTGAGGTCAATCTGCGGTTGACCCGCATTCCAAACCATCATACCCTTTCAGGAACAACATATCAAGAATATGGTCTCTCCAAAAAAATACACTCCTGCCATGGAACAGGTAAAAACATTCAAGGAAAAATACCCTGAC
>JAQVQU010000135.1 GCA_028701415.1 Clostridia bacterium
CTTATTTGTGAATAGTGGATAAAAAATGTATATTGATACACATGCTCATTTGAATGATGAAAGGCTGTTACCTCTGGTTCAGCAAATTGCTGCGGATATGGATAAAGATCAACTTTCCCATGTTATTAACGTGGGTTGGGACTTGAATTCCTCAAAAAAAGCAATTGAAATAGCTGAAAAAAACGAGAGTATGTTTGCAATAATAGGGATTCATCCGCACGATAGTAGTAAAACTGAACAAAATGATTATAAGTTATTGTATGATTTTTCAAAGAATAAAAAAGTAGTAGGGTATGGTGAGATAGGTTTGGATTTTTTTCATAATCTGAGTCCTAAAGAAATACAGGAGAAAGTTTTTAAAGATCAGATAGAAATAGCTTTTTCTGCTAAACTTCCTTTAGTTTTACATGTCAGAGAAGCTTATCAATTGGCTTATGATATTTTGAAAGAAATGAATAAATTTCTTGACTATGGTCTTGTATTACATTGTTATAGCGGTTCATCAGATATGGTTAAGAAATTTTCTGAATTTGATGCTTACTTTAGTCTTGGAGGAGCAATTACTTTTAAAAACGCAAAAAAGGAGAATGTAGCCTCCGAGATTCCTGAGGAAAGGCTTTTGCTTGAAACAGATTGCCCTTACATGACACCTGTTCCAAAGAGAGGAGAAGTAAATTACCCAAAATATATAAAGTATGTAGGAGATAAGCTTGCAGAGTGGTTTCCAGATAGAGATATAGCTAGAACAACATCGGATAATGCTCTAAGAATTTTTTCTAGGATGAGATAAAGGAGATATATGAACAACTACTCTTATTTAGTGGGCAACAAATTGTATATTAATTTAACAAACAGGTGTAGTAACTCTTGTGAGTTTTGCATAAGAAACACGGATGCATTCCATGATTTAGACTTGTGGTTGAGCAAAGAACCTTCAGAAAGTGAGGTTATTGGCTCTTTTCCTGAATTATCTACTGTAGATGAAGAGGTTGTTTTTTGTGGATACGGGGAGCCGACATACAAAATAGATAATATCATAAAAATATCGGAGTATCTTCACGCTTGTGGTAAAAAAACAAGGTTAAATACAAATGGTCAAGCCGAAATTCTATTTGGTGGAAATGTGCCCCAAAAGCTTAGAGGATATATTGATACGGTGAGTATATCGTTGAACGCCGTAGAAAAAGAAAAGTACAATACTTTATGTCATCCAGTTTTGGGAGAAAAAGCTTTTGAAGCAATTATAGATTTTGCGAGAGAATGCAAAAAGTATATTCCTAAAGTTGTTTTGACAGTAGTTGATGTAATTTCTATCGAAGACCAAAAAAAGGCAGAAGAAATTGCAAAAAAAATAGGTGTAGATTTTCGAATTAGACACTATACAGAATAGTTTTTTTGGGGGGATATATGGATATTAGAGAGATATTAATGAAAAACAATTTTAGATTCAAGAAATCTCTTGGGCAGAACTTTATCACTGAAATCAGCCTTCTTGAGGCTATTGTTTCTGATTCTCAAATATCAAGAGAAGATGTGGTCTTGGAGATAGGGACTGGGGCAGGAACATTAACGAGAGCCCTTGCGAGTAAGGCTGCCAAAGTTATAACTTTTGATATTGATAGTTCTCTTGAACCAGTTTTAAGAGAAACACTTGCGGAACTCGATAATGTCCAAGTAATTTTTCGAGATATTATGAAGCTGTCCGATGATGAGATTTTGTCTTATACAAATGGAGCCTTTAAAATCGTCGCAAATATTCCTTACAATATAACAACGCCTTTAATTATGAGATTTGTTGAGAGTAGATTGCCTCTAGTAAGCGCAACATTTATGGTCCAGCAAGAGATTGCTGACAGGCTTGTGGCGAATCCCTGTACTCCAGAATATGGAGCAATAACTTTAAGTTTAGGACTAAAGACAAATGTAAGTGTATTAAGGAAAGTTAACAGGCATGTTTTTTATCCCGTACCAAAGGTTGATAGTGCAGTGATTCATATTGAAATGATAAATGATAAGTATAATTACAAAGATGAAAAAACTTTAAAAAGGCTTATTAGATCAGGATTTCATATGAGAAGAAAGACTTTTGTTAACAATATAGTGGCATCTTTTCCTGAGTTATCCAAAGAGACAATATTGAATATTTTACGTGAACTGAATTTTGATGAAAACATTAGAGGGGAAGCTCTCAGCATATCTGACTATATTCAAATTGCTGATTCGATTTTCTCTCTTACTGGCACAACAGATAAGGATGATTTAGCTGATTGTTCTTTGTATGAGGATGATATGTATTTTGAAGAAGAATATGGGTCATCTTCAGAAGAACCTAATGAAAAAGAAACGCAGATAGATATAATAGATTACGAAAAATAAGAATAATTGGGGGAACTTATGACATTTATTTCAGCTATAGATGGTGACTCAGGGAGATGGCAAGCGATTTTGGTTTTAGTAGCCTATATATTGGTTATTATTGGTATTTCTATTTATGCTAGAAAAAAGTCTGCTTCTTTGGATGGTTTTATTTTGGGGAATCGGTCTGTAGGTGGATGGCTTAGTGCGTTCGGATATGGAACTACTTATTTTTCTGCAGTAGTGTTTATTGGTTATGCTGGGACTTTTGGTATGAGTTTGGGCCTTGCGGGAATATGGATTGGTATCGCTAATGCATTTTTTGGATGTTTTCTCGCTTGGACCATTCTTGCAAATAAAACAAGGGTTGTTACTCAAAATTTAAATGCAAAAACAATGCCAGATTTTTTTGAAAAAAGATATTCTTCTCCAGGATTAAGGGTTTTTTCTTCGATAATAATATTCATATTTTTAATTCCTTATTCGACATCTGTTTATCAAGGAATAGGCTATATTTTTGAAGCAGTTTTTTCTATTAAGTTTGAATATTGTGTTATCATAATGGCAGTTTTAACTGCGGTTTATATTGTTTTCGGAGGGTATTTAGGAAACACTTTTAGCAATTTCTTCCAGGGTATCGTTATGATTGTTGGCATTATTGTTATTATTGCGCTTATGCTCTCCTCCGATAAGGTTAACGGAATAGAAGGGTTAAAAAAATTAACCGAGAGCGGTTATGGTATTTTCCCCTCTTCAGTGTCTCCCACAGGTTATTTTTTAGACAAACCGGTTGTAGTTTTAATTTTCAATATTTTTCTTACTTCTTTTGGCGTATGGGCACTTCCTCAATCGGTTCAGAAATTTTATGCGATAAAGGACAAGAAATCAGTTATGAGGGGAACGGTTATCGCTTCAATTTTTGCTGTAATTGTAGGCGTTGGTGCATATTTTAACGGTGCATTTTCAAGGCTGTTTTTTCCTATAGAGCCAGCTGAGGGAATGGG
>JAQVQU010000136.1 GCA_028701415.1 Clostridia bacterium
CCCCTTGCAAAAATGGCTGTAACCGAGACGGGGATGGGACTTGTTGAAGACAAGGTAATAAAAAATCACTATGCCTCTGAATACATATATAACGCATATAAGGACACGAAAACGGTTGGGGTCGTAGAAGAAGATAAAGCTTATGGTATTAAGAAAATTGCTGAGCCAGTAGGGGTGATCTGTGCAGTTATTCCGACAACTAATCCCACATCGACGGCAATATTTAAAACTTTAATATCCCTAAAAACTCGAAATGGTGTGATTATCAGTCCTCATCCTAGGGCGAAATCTTGTACTATAGCTGCGGCAAAAATCGTTTTGGAAGCTGCTGTTCGTGCGGGAGCACCAAAAGACATAATTGGTTGGATTGATGTTCCAAGTTTAGATATGAGCAACTTACTTATGCGCGAATCCGATCTCATTCTTGCTACAGGCGGACCCGGGATGGTCAAGGCTGCATACAGTAGCGGAAAACCAGCAGTTGGTGTGGGTGCGGGAAATACCCCTGCAATAATAGATGAAACAGCTGATGTGGTATTAGCCGTTAATTCAATAATACTTAGCAAAACTTTCGATAATGGGATGATATGCGCTTCCGAGCAGGCGGTTATTGTAGATAAGAAGATATACGAAAAAGTTAAAACAGAGTTTTTTGAGCGCGGTTGTTATTTCCTTGCTCCTGATGAGACTGAAAAAGTCAGAAAAACCATTATTATCAATGGGGCACTAAATGCAAAGATTGTAGGCCAAACGGCAGTAAGGATTGCCGAGCTGTCTGGTATTTCTGTTCCTAAACAAACAAAGATTCTAATTGGAGAAGTAGAAAGCGTTGACTTATCGGAGGAATTTGCACACGAGAAACTGAGCCCAGTTTTAGCCATGTACAAGGCTGATGATTTTCAGGATGGTCTCGAAAAAGCAGAAAAATTGATCTCGGACGGGGGATTTGGGCATACTTCTTCCATATATATCAATCAGATTACCGAAGGAAAAAAGTTGGCGGAGTATGAGAAGCGCATGAAAACGTGTAGGATTCTAATTAATACCCCTTCTTCTCATGGTGGAATAGGGGACTTATACAATTTTAAGTTAACTCCCTCCCTTACTCTGGGTTGTGGCTCATGGGGAGGAAATAGCGTTAGCGAAAATGTGGGAGTAAAACACCTTTTGAATATCAAGACAGTTGCGGAAAGGAGAGATAATATGCTTTGGTTTAGGACCCCCGAAAAAATCTACATTAAGAAAGGTTGTTTGCCTGTGGCCCTCGAGGAATTAAAAACAATTCTCAAAAAGAGAAGAGTATTTATTGTAACTGATACTTTCCTTTACGAAAACGGATACACTGATCATATAACTAAAAAACTTGAGGAAATGGGTATTGCATATTCTACATTTTTTAACGTTGCTCCCGACCCAACTTTAGCGTGTGCTAGAGAGGGAACAGAGGCGATGAATGCGTTTAAACCCGATTGTATTATTGCCCTAGGTGGTGGTTCTGCTATGGATGCAGCTAAAATAATGTGGGTTATGTACGAACATCCAGAAGTAGATTTTATGGACTTAGCGATGAGATTTATGGATATAAGGAAAAGAATTTATTCTTTCCCAAAAATGGGAGAAAAAGCGTACTTTATAGCCATTCCAACTTCAGCTGGAACAGGTAGTGAAGTAACACCTTTTGCAGTTATAACGGATGAAAATAGCGGAGTTAAATATCCACTAGCCGATTATGAGCTAATGCCCGATATGGCAATTGTGGATGCAGACATGATGATGAATGCGCCTAAGGGTTTAACTAGCGCTAGCGGGATAGATGCGGTAACTCATGCCCTAGAAGCGTATGCAAGCATGCTTGCAACTGATTACACTGACAGTCTTGCTTTGAAAAGTTTAAAAATAGTGTTCGAGTATCTTCCGAGGGCTTACGAAAGGGGAGCGCAAGATCCCATTGCTCGAGAAAAAATGGCAAACGCGGCCACGATGGCGGGTATGGCTTTTGCCAATGCTTTCTTAGGAGTTTGTCATTCCATGGCTCATAAATTAGGGTCTTTTCATCACCTCCCACACGGAATTGCCAATGCGCTGATGATAGGTGAAGTGTTAAAATTCAATGCTGAGGAGTGTCCTGCAAAAATGGGCACATTCTCCCAGTACGGGTATCCTCATACAATTGAAAGGTATGCGGAAGTGGCAGATTACCTTGGATTAAAGGGAAGTACAAATAAAGAGAAATTAGACAATCTAATAAGTGCAATTGAGCAGCTTAAGGCAAACGTTGGAATCAAGAAAAATATTAAGGATTATGGTGTAGAAGAGGAGAAATTCCTAGAAAAATTGGACGAGATGACCGAACAGGCTTTCGATGATCAGTGCACAGGCGCTAATCCCAGGTATCCCTTAATGAGCGAAATAAAACAAATGTATCTTAACGCATATTATGGGCAATAAGGAGGAAACAAATGGATCTTGGAAAGATAATAGCAGTAAGAAACAACAAGACAGTTTACCAAAGCAAGAATAAAGTAATAAAACTTTTTGCCGAGGGTTATTCCAAGTCAGATATACTTAACGAGGCTTTGAACCAGGCAAGAGTCGAGGAAACCGGTTTATATATCCCCAAATTGTTGGAGATTACAAAGATAGATGGTAAATGGGCTATTGTTTTAGAATATATCGAGGGGAAAACTTTGGAAGAGTTGATGTGTGAATTTCCAGATAAGAAAGAGGAATATCTAGAATTATTTGTGGACTTACAAATGAATGTTCACTCAAAGAAAGCTCCAAATCTTAACAGGTTATCTGAAAAAATGAAAAGGAAAATCTCTCAAACAAATCTATCTGCTACAGTTAAGTACGAACTCCATACTAGGCTGGATTCCCTAAAGAAACACGACAAGGTATGCCATGGAGATTTTAATCCAAGCAATATTATTATTTCTGGAAATGGGATGGCATACATTATCGATTGGTCGCACGCAACTCAGGGGAATGCTTCGGCAGATGTTGCCCGCACCTACCTGCTATTCTGGCTTAAAGGAGAAATAGAGTTAGCCGAGAAGTATTTAGCTCTTTTTTGTAAAAAAAGCGATACAGCAAAGCAATATGTTCAAAAATGGGTCCCGATTGTTGCGGCCTCTCAGATGGTTAAAGGAAAGAAGGAAGAAAGAGAGTTTTTGATGCACTGGATAGATGTCGTTGATTATGATTAAAGGAGATATAGCAATGGTTAAGGTAACGGTTTGTATAGGAAGCTCGTGCCATATGAAAGGATCAAGGCAAATAATTGAGGAATTGCAATATTTGATACGAGTCGATAATTTAGATGAGAACATTGAGCTTGCCGGAGCTTTCTGTATGGG
>JAQVQU010000137.1 GCA_028701415.1 Clostridia bacterium
ATCAAATTTCTATTTCTTATTAATCTGGTAAATCGTAGTATGTCCAAGAAACATTTTTGATGTCAATCCTGTCCTTCTCTTCTTCAACATTATTCATTTCTCTTATGTTTTCTGACCTTGGTGTCACAACAAAGTTTTGTACTTCCAGCCCATCTACATATCTTGCGAACAAACCATATACCGGAAGATCCCAGTATGTATAAATATCACTGCTTATCAGGGACATATGTGATACTCTAGTTATCTCGGGATAACCGGCCATATTTAATATCCCTTCATAAGCCCCTTTGGAATTGTTGAAAATGTTCAATTTCTCCTGAGCCTCCCTGTATGCAACCCTAACATTATTTATTTTTACATTCTGAACATAGTTTATTTTTGATCCTTTCTTGTATCCCGTTATAGCGCTGGGGACATCGCACCCTGTAGCCGTTATATCAGATATCGTAATATTTTTCAGGGTTCCTTCCCCGTTCCTGTACCCAAGCCAAATAACGAATGGTGAAGTTACATGCTCCATAACTATATTTTCAATTGTAATATCACTAACGGTTGAACCATCAACACACTCTATCGCGATTCCCGAGTAGCCTCCAGCTATACCCGGCATAAAAAAGAAACAATCTCTCACTATAACATTGGATATAGTATTCCAGGTGGCTGTTCCAATCTTAAAACAATTAGCTAGAGACATGATCTCACAATCTTCAACAATCATCCCATCTAATGCGGGTGTATCTGCGTTGTCCGTTTTTATACAAATAGCATCATCTCCCGTAGCAATAAAACAGTGTCTTATAACAATATTTTTTCCACCCTCAATATCAAACCCATCCGTGTTTGCTACTCTAACATTATTGTTAATAACAACGTCTTCAATATGCAGATTCTCAACCCCTTCAAGCCTCGCTGTCCAACTGCCTGCCTCATACAATTCTAGATTCTGAATGGTAACATTAGTGCAGTTATTCATACCCAGCAACATAGCTCGTTTAAACTCATGTTCTTTTCCCATCATTATTCTTTTTCTATGTTCAACAATATATCTTTTTAAATTAAAGGTATCTAAAGGTAGGAACTCGGAATCCTCTTTTGCCGGCTTTACGTAGGTCGCACCATTTCCAGCAATTCTTCCCGGGCCTTCTATTTTTACATTATCTGCATCCTTTGCGGAAATATATCCAAGGACATCAAGTCTGTTTTCTTCGCTCAGGCTTTTGTTTTCGTCGTATGTAATACACTCCAGACAAGCCCCTTCATTTATCCTTAGGGTTACGTTACTCTTTAATCCTAATGTGCTTGTTCGGTAAGTTCCTCCATCTACAAGAACTGTTCCTCCGCCCGAATCAAAAGCTGCATTAATTGTATTTTGAACGGCCAGGGTATTATCTAAAAAGGATAGTTCTGTACCTGCACCATAATCCCGTATATCAAAGACAACCCCTTGAATTGCGGGGGCTTCGTGAAGATAATCATCAAAAGGAATATCTGTAAGAAACTTTCCATTCTCTGCCATATGGTAAGTCGTAGTTATCGGAGAACCTTGCTTGCCACTATATGGAAGATAAAACTCCAACGCCACTATTCCTAAGCTGAATATAAGTATAACTGGGATAAGCATCCCTAAATATTTTTTTATTCTTTTTCTCGTTAATTTATCCATCCCTTCCCCTTACCTATCAGTTTATCCCATTAAATTCCTTTATTATAATATCATAAATGCTCAATCATTCTGAAGACATTTTTCTGGCATCTCACTTTCCTGGCCAGGGAAGTACCTCCTTTCTTTCCGGCTAAATATCTCTTTACTGCTTTTACCTTCTCTTCTTTACTGAACTTCCTTCTTCTGCCCATGAAAATACCTTCAAAGCTTTTACTTTTTCAAGTGTCTACTTTGGAGGTAGCATATCACAAAGGACTTTTTCTATATTTTATACAATAGATCGTTAATTTTCTAACTCATTTTTTAAGAATGCTGTCAGAATCATTATTTTCCAAAGGATTTTCGACTTCATGAGCCTCTTCAATATCTTCCGACTTATGCCGTCTTTCGTTTAATTCAGATACAATCTGTTTATGTAAATTGTCATCTAATGCGTACTTCCAAGTTGGAATAACGGAAAGAAGACATCCAATTGCTGGTGGAAGAGATACGATTAAGAACAAAATCATCATAAAGTTATCGTAAATGGGCATATCTCTTGGAAGTAAATCATTTGGTCCCAGATTGGCAATATATGCGTTTAGGTCCTCTATCGCAGCATCGGAAAAACCAACAGCGGCGTATGCTATTGCAGCTAAAATCGTTGCGATTCCAGTGGTTAGTTTAGCAAGAAAGGTCTGTCCAGCAAAAAAGATACCGTCTGGTCTATTTCCTGTCTTATGTTCTTCATAATCTATACAGTCAGCAATCATGGATGATTGTAGGACTGTTACTAGCCCGCTGAAAAATCCATTTATCATAAATAAAATAGAAAACAAAACTATCAATGGTATCGAGGTTGCAAGTAGGCCCCTGGGTGTCAGTAGGTAGATTATAAATATTGCAGCAAAAGGTAACGCGCTTGCCAAGTTTGATATATTATAAATATCCTTTTTCTTAAATTTTTTCATCATCGCGGGGGCTATTCCCATCCCGGTAAAGTTCCCTATAAACATTCCTCCACCGAGCACGACCATATATACAAAAGACATAATTGGGTCTTTAGTTGCAAAGTAATAATTGATTAGGGGCATAGCAGCAAGGGCTATAAGCATTTTGGGGCTCCCTAATATCCCCGATAACATTATCTGCATAAAAGGTTTATTATTTTTCATAGTTATGAAGTTTTCTTTTAAACTGGGTTTCTTTTCACTCGATACCACTCTTTCCTTAATCTTAAACCCACATAATTGGAACAAAGCTGATCCTATTACCGCGAAAAGAAGTGCTCCCAAGAAGAAGCCCCAACGTTCACCGTTTGCAGCGCTAATTCCAAGTGAAGAGGTTAATTTCTCTCCAAAAGCGAGAGATAAAGGAATGATGGCAAGCATAGTTACCCCACCACCTACTCCACCTGCAATTCTAGCAAACGACAATAATTTATTTCTATCATGGCTATTTTCTGTCATTAAAGCGGTCACACCCCACAATGGGATGTCTCCTATTGTATAAATCATACCCCAGAGAATATACATTATAGATGCCCATGCAACGATCAAAATGTTCATCCCTATAGATGCGCCATAAAAGCCAAAACTTGTAAAAGCTAAAATTGTTATTATCATTATAGGGATTGGAACATAAATAAGAAAAGGTCTACATTTTCCCCACTTACTTCTAGTCTTA
>JAQVQU010000138.1 GCA_028701415.1 Clostridia bacterium
TCAAGCCCATGTCCCCTTCTAACCACGGCGAGATTTCTCTCTCTTAAGAAAAATGAGTCGGTATAAAAAGAAATATACATGGATCCTATATCCAATACAATCTTCTTGTTACTTTTCATTTTTTTGTCCCTCGTTAACTATCATCAACATGATTTTTTCCAATTCTTCTTTTGGTAAACCAACCACGTTGTAATAACTCCCCGAAAATTTTTCTACTAAAAATTCATCTTGAATCGCATATGCTCCAGCTTTATCAGAAAAGGAAAAGTTATCTAAGTAAAAATTAATGTCCTCCGAGGAGAGTCTCTTGAAGGTTACTTCAGATGTTACTGCTCTTTCAATTGTTTCCCCTTCGAAAAAAACAACCAATCCTGAAATTACTTTATGTGTCTTTCCAGATAATTCCCGCAACATCCGTAGCGCTTCAGCCCTTGAACTTGGCTTTCCGTAATATTTATCATCAAGATATACGAGTGTGTCACAAGTAATAATTATCTGATACTTATCCTTCTCTTTTACAGCTTTTAGTTTGCGTTTTGCAATTTGTAGTACAGTGTCTTCTGGGTCCTTACCTACAAAATTTTCATCGATATCATAACTCTCGATTTCAAATTTACTAATTATTTGGGATAATATTTCTTTCCGTCTTGGGGATGCAGAGGCAAGCAAAACTCTCATGTTTTCACAAAATCTCTAAAGTTTTTTTAAATGCTCTCTTGAAGTCTGGATATGCGTTCATAGCATTTTTTATCTCAAGGGTGATATCCCCTTTTGATTTGGTTTTCAGAATAACGCTATCGCCAAGTACATCACAATTAATTTCAGTAATTAAACTACCTCTAGAGCGATCAAAGCATTCAGCAATCCTAACAATAACCCCCAATTTTTTCACTGCCTCTACTTCGCTTTCGTCAAGCATTGCAATAAATTTCTCCATCCCTAGTTCTTCTAAACTTTCTTTTTCATGGCAACCAATTACCAAGCTCGCCATTACTAAATCCTTTTGTGGAATTCCATATAAGTTGCTGTTCATCACTAAATACATGGAATGCTTATGATGATCATAAAACTTAAACTTAGTTCCAATATCATGAAGCATACTAGATACTCGTAATATCTTCATATACGGTCTGGGGAGCTTATGCAATACTTTCAGTTGTTTAAAAAGCTGCATAGATAAATCAAAAACATGCTCTGCATGAGAAAGGTTCATATCAAATTTATTGAGCAATGTATAAATACTATGTCCAGTTATGTCGCCTATTGGTTTTTCAATAATTCCCGGAACAGCATATCTAAACATGGCGCCCTCTCTTAATCCTGCTCCACCTATGATAATCTCATGGAAAGCTGTAGCTTTTTTTAGAGCTTGAATAATTGACAGAGCTGCTGGAAAAATATCTGCTCTTGCACTTGAAAGGCCCTTTATTCTGGCCATCTTATCTAAAGACAAAGGTTTAATTGTATCGTAGATTGTATCAAACTCTACAAAAGAAACAATGTAATTGTGCGCCATATTTAAAGGATAATTCTTAAGCTTTCGACTAATTCTACCAAGATTTCTAATAGAGCCACCAACTCCAACAAGCTGAGTTTCTGGATCGATGTCCTTCAACCATTGAATTCCGGATAAATAGTCACCCACAAACTGCTCAATAGCAACTGCCCTAGCTTCGGGTTGTTCAATATGCGCAAATTTTTCAGTAATTGTCACCGCCCCAAAGGGTAAGGTGTCTTGAGCTATCATAACCCTGCGGTTATAATAAATCATTTTTGTGCTTCCACCTCCTATGTCTATGATAAGACCTTTGGGTATCTCCATAGAATTAATTACGCCTTCATATACAAACGTAGCTTCTTCCTCTTGCGATAGTACCTGAAGCTTGATTCCACAGACTGATTCGACCTCTTCAACAAACGCATTTCTATTCTTTGCAGTTCTTACAGCCGCAGTCCCATAAGCAAAAACCTTATCCACATTATGGCTTTCATATAATGTCTTAAATGTTGAGAGAGTTTTCAATGTTTGCGCTATTCTTAACGGCTTTAAAAAACCGTCAACTTCCATTCCCTTTGCGAGTCTAACAGGTTCCTTTAATTCATCAATGACAGAAAAATATCCCCCGTCACATACTTGAGCTATCACTATTCTCGCTGAATTTGAACCTAAATCAATTATTGCTATTCTTTCCATTTTTCTTCCTTTCACCGGGTGATTCCCGAAATTCTTTATTAGTTAACTTTATTTGCCGGCATTCCGGATAAATATGCTTTTAAATTTGAAACTGCTATATCCATCAACCTGGACCTAGCCTCATGTGTAGCCCATGATACATGGGGGGTTATGACAACATTTTTTGCTGTCATTATTGGGTTATCTGCTAAAGGGGGTTCTTGAGAAAGAACATCCAACCCTGCGCCAGAGATAACTCCCTCATTCAACGCAATTGCCAAAGCTTTCTCATCTACAAGGGGTCCCCTCGCGGTATTTATTATGACTGCTGATTTCTTCATTAGAGATAAAGATTCTCTATTAATCATGTTTCTATTTTCTTTAGTCAAAGGACAATTAAGAGATACAATATCCGAGCTGGCTAATAGTTCTTCAAGAGAGTTTGAGTAGCGAAAGGAAGCAGTTTCTTTTGTAGAATGAAACTTATCAAAAGCAATAACATGCATACCAAATGCTTGGGCGACCTCGCCAACTCTTGACCCTATTCTTCCATATCCTATAATCCCCATGGTTTTTCCATACAATTCTCTCAATCCGCCATCTTTGTAATAACAAAAATCTGGACAGGTACTCCATTCCCCTTTCGATACACTATCTGCATGGTATCTAAGAGAGGTGTACAACTCCAGAAGTAATGCAAAAACCATTTGCACCACGCTCTCCGTCCCATATGTAGGGATATTAGTGACAGTAATACCTTTTTGGGCAGCATACTCTAAATCCACATTATTGTATCCAGTTGCCAAAACGCCTACATATTTCAAATGAGGCAAACGGTCTATCAAATCTCTGTCAACATTACATTTGTTAGTTATCAAAATAGGGGCATTACCCATTCTTTCAGGGATTTTCTCATAAGGAGTACGATCATAATATATCACGTTACCTAAAGATGAAAACCCATCCCAATTGAGGTCTCCATGGTTCAAACAATATCCATCTAAAATTACTATATCCAAAATTCCTCCACTATACACATAAGATATTCTATACCATACCCTTGTTTAAGTCAATATACGCTATTTACAAGGAAAGAAATAACT
>JAQVQU010000139.1 GCA_028701415.1 Clostridia bacterium
GGAGAAACTGAAGTCGAGCATTCTTTCACAATCAACGAAGGAGAGTTTATAGAAAGTAGCGAAATATTGTCTTTGGATTTTTCTTGGGAGTTGGAGACAGTAATTTCAAATACAGAGCTGGAGTTAACTTTTCCACGCGAGGGAAAAGTGGTAGTTATATCCCAATCAATTGGCTCTAAGAGATTTCACTTAGGAGAGCCTGAAGCACTGTCAATTGATGAGGATTTTAAGGGGTATTTAGCTCTTGATGTTGTTGCCAATCGCTCTATATATCCAGCTGAGTGGAAGGACATAACGGCACATGTGACTCTTGGCGGAACCGCAGAATATGGTCAGGACTACATTATTAAATACAGTGAGAAAGGAAGTGAAAATGTTTTTGAGATTTGGCCGGGAACAGTTGTTATAGGGAAAAAATTCGAAAAATCAACAATAAAGATATATCCCATTGACAATCGTGTTTATGAGGGTTCCAAGACTATAGAAATAACCATACTCGATTATTTCCAAGGGCATCCAGCATACCCGGAGACTATAACCTTCACCATAAATGACAATGAATATTTTGGCGATATAAAAATGACAAAGTCTGAGCACGGATATTTTGCGGGATGGCTCAATATAAATATCGAGAGGGAAAACTTTACTGAAAGTGATTTTGAATTGAGCTATGAAATAGTGGAAATAATAGGCGAATACGGAGTTGACTATACCCTGCAAACCAATGTTAGCCTGCCTAGAACTGGGACAATCAATTTTTATGGAAGCGGATCACAGTTTGGTATTAGTGTAAGCCCCCTAAATGAAAAGGGAGAGTCTGCAAGTTTCTTTTTCAGGATAATAGGTGAGGGATCTCGTTTTTCTATAATTAATAATGAAATCATAGTATCTTTTTGTGATATTAACGAGGGGGGAGAATATAAAACAACAATAACAGGAGACAATGTCGAGTTATATGAATGGCCTTCGAATTTTGGGGAATTTTTATTGGATTATACTAAGTACTATTCAAAATATACCTCGGGACAGAAGGTTATGATTGCTTCCAAAGACTTTGGAAGTGGTTCTAAGGAAATTTACTTGGATTTTGATCCTCTAGGTCTCACATATGTTTCGGTAGCTGGATTTAGCGGGGAGTACAAGGTACCTTCTGGAATAAGGTTAGACAAGTGGAAGGATATAAATGACGATGGAAGAGAAGAACTTATCTTTATTGCGAATATAGATACTTGCTTTGGTGGGGCAGCCGAGCTTAGTTCACTAGGGCTTTATGGAATATTTGCCCTTGATTTAACTAACGGGGAATACACACAGATTCTTGACCTAGAAAATTTTGACCCTAGCCTGCATGCCGACTTGTTTTTTGGAGATTTAAAGGGAGATGGTTTCCCTGAGGCTGTGGTCTTTTTAACACCATGGGCGGAGAATTATCTCAGAAGAAAGGGTGGGAACTCATTGCTTATCGTAAGCAATGATTCGGGTGAATTTTCCGTTGAATCTGTTTATGATAGCAACGCTCGCATTAACGGAAATTATTTGACCCTTTATTCTGTACGGATATTCGAGAGATATAAAGGATGTGACAGAAATTATCTAGAAGTAAGTTATATGTCACGTTATGATTGGAGTTATGGGCCATTTGGGACAGTATTTGACGTATCCGCTGGGAAAAACTCGGATTTTATTTATTTCACTACTGGCTCGCTGGTTGCGGAAGGTTCAACCGCGGGAATTACTGTTTTCAATGTTTCCGGTGCAGCTGGAGATCTAACAATATTTTTTGATAGTAATAGCAGTGCTGTTTATGGAAGGGATTATGTTCCCAATAGGATAGATTTGTCTTTCGCCGAGGGCGAATATCAAAAGAATGTAAATGTAGTGACTCTACATAATAACATCCCTATAAATAATGTTTCGGTTAATTACTGGATGGAATCCTCCGATTTTAATGTAGGAAACCAGATAGGAGGGAGCATTGTCATCCTCCAAAATAATGTCTTGAATAAGGAGATAGGCTATACAATACACGATGGTTTCGATTCTTCGCACACAAATCCAGGTCGTGTAACTGGCGACTCTGTCAAGTTTTCTTTACACCCATTGACAATTGATGGGATAAGGTGTTTTGACGAAAGCAATGAGCTATACGATGCTCGTTTCTCGGTTTCGTTTGGAGATACTGTTTGGAAGGATGAGGATGGAGACGGATATATATCTGTTACTGGGTTGGAAACCAGATTTTTAGAAGCTCCAGCAAATTGGTTTATAGTTAATGTCGAATTTCTTAAGGAAGGAACATATAGTGTTATAGGAAGGAGAGAGTTTAGGATCTCTTATATGTATTATGATGAATCAGAAAGATATAGTTTCGTTACTAATAGTGTAGATATTAATCAAGTAATGTATAAGGGGAAATTAAGGATAGAAGCTAGTAGTATGATTAATATTTCAGTATACGATCATATTATCCCAAGCAAATTTAAGCTATCCATAACCACGGACATAGATGACAAAACATATAATTTTTATTCAAATAATCAGGGATATATTAGTGCAGGAATTGATTTTGGGAATGTTAATGGGATTTTTCATTATTCATATGTTTTGACTAATCTTTCCGTTTCTACTCCGCAGGAAGAAAGTGGAGATGTTGAAATTAACGCATACCTCGATACGATGGATTTTCCCATCACTGTTATTGATTCAGTCAGGCAGTCTTTGCTCAGAGGAGTGCTTATAGAAGTTGAAGGAATAAATACGGATTATCGCTATTCTGGGCGCTCTAACCAGGAAACGGGATTATTTATTTTGCCTGCGTTAACACCTTTAAAACAGTATAGCATAACTGTTAATGGGGATTACATAATACCATATTTCGAGGTTTTCAACGGAACATTTACACCTACCGTTTATCAGACCAATCTCTCCATTATGATGGAGCTCAGAACTGAGAACATGAGTCTAGATAAAGTATCAGTTGTATCTACACCAAGGCAAGATTTGACCCAAAGCTTGAAGTATATTAATACACGGCCAGGCGGCTTTAATTACGCTGTATGGGATTATGATAAGATTGTAAGATATATTGCGAATAGTAATGAGACCCTAAATTCTGAGGAAATGAGGTTGCTAAATCAGTATCTTTTGCGTATTCATACAGTTAGTTTTGACAGGCAGTACAGGATTAGTGGAGATGTTCTTTTTTCAAGCGATTACCC
>JAQVQU010000040.1:0-2397 GCA_028701415.1 Clostridia bacterium
CAAAGATATTCCCATTTTGGGAAAAAATATCTGAGGATGATAGAAACGAACTATTGCAGTCCACATTTGAGAAAAAATTCAATAAAGGGGACCCTGTTAAAAGTTCAAACTCTGCTTGTTTAGGGGCAATGTATTGTATTTCGGGTAGATTAAGAGCGTATATTTCCTCTGATGAGGGTAAGGAAGTAACCCTCTATTATGTAAATTCGGGAGATATTTGCATTCTTACGGCCAATTGTGTAATTCCCCCTATTTCTTTTGAAATAGAAATAGAGGCGGAAGAAGATACAATCTTGTTGCAGATAGCCCCAACGGCGTTTGGTAAAGTCCAGAGTCACAATATTGAGGTTGAAAACTTTGCATTAAGAATTATCGCTGAAAGATTTTCTGATGTAATTTGGTCTCTTGAACAGTTTCACTCCTTTAGCATCCCCCAAAGAATTGCAATGTACCTTTATGATGAGATGAACAGGACTAAAAGTATAATCTTGGCTGTTACACATGAGCAAATTGCAAAAGCCCTTGCATCAGCTAGAGAGGTTATTTCTAGACAGCTAAAGGACTTTGAGGAGGATGGAATTGTAGAACTTGGTAGGGGTAAGATTGAAATTAGGGATAAAGATGCATTAAAAAAGTTAATTTAATTTATCAATACTCCTAATAAAACAGACAGGAAAATAGATATAATGCCTAAAGAAACCGCTGCACGTAATGCAGCGGCTTCTTTTTATAAGGGGGTATATAGGGAGGTTATTCGACTAATTTTAAAAGACCTGCTTTTGGTTGGTATCCAACAGCCTTTTTGTATTGTTTTCCGTCTTTAAAGGAAATGATTGTAGGAATGGAAAATACTCCAAAACGACCTGCAAGTTCACCCTGTTCATCTACGTCAACTTTAAAAACTTTGATGTCCGTTTTTTCTTTTGCAAGTTCATCGATAATTGGTGCAAGCATTTTGCAGGGGCCACACCAAGTTGCAAAGAAATCAATTAGTACAGGTTTATCGCTTAATAATACTTCTTTTTCAAAAGATTCAGCTGTTAATTTTTCTACTGACATTTTTATCGCCTCCGATTAATTAATTTATATTCTTATTATATGATTATTGGTAGGATATCTCAGTGATTATATCACAACCCCCTAATAATTTTTTAGCAAGAGAGCCAGTAATTTTTCTAAAAGACAGTTATTCCTTAAGCTCGGAAACCTTATTTTTATTTGAAGAATCAAAGTGTTTGTTTAAGAAAGTAAGTAGGGTTTCTTCATATAGCTCTGGATTCTTGTAATAAGATTGAGCGTGCCCCGCATCCTCAATTATAAGGATATCTTTTGCAGATGTACAGGCCTCATAGTTTGCTTCACCCATAAAAGTAGGAACAAAAACATCACGTCCACCATGAATAAACAGGATTGGAACTACAGCTTTTTGCACGCTGGTTACGGGAGAGGTCTTGCGAAAACTATATTTTGCATGCATTTTTGAAAAAGATTCTGCAAGGTGAACAATAGGAAATGGTCTAAGGTTATACATTTGTCTGATTTGGTAACTAAAAATATCCCATACTCCGGTATATCCGCAGTCCTCAACAACTGCTTTAACATTTGGCGGAAGATCAAGACCTGAGGCCATCATAACTGTAGCTCCGCCCATTGATACCCCATATAATACTATTTCTGCATTTGGGATGAGTTCTATGGTAGCTTCAATCCATTTTAACGAATCAAGATGATCAAGGACTCCAAACCCAATATATTTTCCATCGCTTTTTCCATGCGCGCGATGGTTAACAAAAAGAAGGTTAAACCCTTGTTTATGAAGGAAAGGAGTTATCGCAGAAAAGTCAAATTCAGGGCCAGAACTGTAGCCATGCATACAAATTATGGTCTTTTTGGTGGGCTCTTCAGCCCTGTAAAAGTCTCCTCTAAGAGTTAATCCATCATTCGTTTTTATCTCTACTGGTTCAGTTACAAGAGCTCGATGTTGTTGTATTTTAGGCTTGATGTAATCAATAAAATCTAAAGCATCTTCACCCATTAATGAAATAAAAGGATTGTCTCCGTTCATTGACATTTGCTTCTTAGGCCTTTTTATCAATTTTGAAAAAGCAATGTATGAAACAAGAACATACAGCAAGACTATAATAATAATAGCCCCTCCGAGAGAACCCAGTACCACAAATAAAATTTGGCTGATATCTAATGCCGAAACCATTTTATTCCTCCAACTACATTATGGACACATTATACAATAAATTGAGAGGATAAATCAAAAAAGTATGAGAGAGGGATAAGATTTAACTATTACAATGTAAAACAGTAAAAAATATGGGAGAGGGATAAGATTTAACTATTACAATGTAAAACAGTAAGAAATATGGGAGAGGGATAAGATTTAAC
>JAQVQU010000040.1:2497-6260 GCA_028701415.1 Clostridia bacterium
AAAAGTATGAGAGAGGGATAAGATTTAACTATTACAATGTAAAACAGTAAAAAATATGGGAGAGGGATAAGATTTAACTATTACAATGTAAAACAGTAAGAAATATGGGAGAGGGATAAGATTTAACAATTACACGATTAAAAAGAAATAAGAGATTGAGCGGGAAAAGATTTGTTTTTTTCAAAGGATAGCCAATATGAAAAAGTATTCGAATCGAATAAGATGTGATTTTTTTACAGTCAGTGAAAATGTGCTATGAAAAGAAAAGGGCCGTTTCTATGTGTTTAGTGGCAGGATTTTGAGAGAGAAAGAATATTTTCTTTAACGTGATTTTCTTTAGAGCAATATGTCGAATAGAAAGTGATGAAATGAGTTGGTTTAGTGTTGACTTAATTCTTGCGCGTGCATATAATAAGTAAGGTGATTTAAACGATATACACCTTATTACAACATGTCGTTAATAATATATTTTCGGAGGCAAAAATGAGTATCAAAATGACCATCGATGGTAATAATGCAGCTTCTTATGTCGCTTATGCGTTTAGTGAGGTTGCAGCAATTTATCCTATCACTCCAAGTTCCCCAATGGGAGAATATGCGGATGAATGGGCAGCACACGGTAGAAAGAACATGTTCGGACAAGTTCTTAAGATCGCCGAGCTTCAGTCAGAGGGGGGCGCTGCAGGAGCAGTGCACGGGTCTCTTAACGCAGGAGCATTAACAACTACATACACTGCTAGCCAAGGGCTTCTATTGATGATCCCTAACATGTATAAAATAGCTGGGGAACTTCTTCCTACAGTTTTTCATGTCTCTGCAAGATCACTTGCATCGCATGCATTGAATATTTTTGGCGATCATTCGGATGTAATGGCATGTCGCCAAACAGGATTTGCTTTAATTTCCTCTAACTCTGTTCAAGAGGCCATAGATATGGCATTAGTTTCCCATCTTTCTACTTTGGAAACAAGAATTCCCTTCCTTCATTTCTTTGATGGATTCAGAACCAGCCATGAAATAAGCAAAGTGGATGCTCCTTCATATGAAGAAATGAAGACACTAGTTGAAGAGAAATTTATTGATGATTTCCGCTCAAGATCATTAAATCCAGAACATCCAGTACAAAAAGGGACTGCACAAAACGGGGATATTTTCTTCCAAAACAGGGAAGCTTGTAATAAATATTATGAAGCAGTGCCCGCTGTGGTGGAAAAATATATGGAGAAAGTTGGAAAACTCACTGGAAGAGAATATAAATTGTTTGATTACGTGGGATCTCCAGATGCAGAAAAAGTAATAATAATGATGGGCTCAGGGGCTGAGGCTGCCGAAGAAACGGTCAATTATTTGATTGGAAAGGGTCAGAAAGTTGGATTAGTTAAAGTTCGTTTATATAGACCTTTTGTGGGAGAAAAATTAGTTTCTGCAATACCTGAAACCGCAAAATATATTACTGTATTAGATAGAACAAAAGAACCAGGAGCCCTTGGAGAGCCTCTGTATCTTGATGTAGTGACGGCTTTATTTGGCAAGGATGTAAAAATTCTAGGGGGTCGTTATGGTTTAGGTTCTAAGGAATTTAATCCCACCATGGTTAATGCAGTTTTCGATAATATGGGTGGGGCTGATCTAAATGGGTTTGCTGTTGGGATTAAAGATGATGTATCTTGTAAATCACTTCCCCTCAAAAAGAAAATCAACGCTGCTCCAAAAGGATCTATATGTTGTAAATTTTATGGTTTAGGCTCGGATGGAACTGTTGGTGCCAACAAAAACAGCATCAAAATAATTGGGGATAACACAAATAAGTTTGTACAAGGATATTTTGTGTACGACAGCAAGAAATCAGGAGGAATAACTATTTCTCATCTTAGATTCGGAGATACACAAATTCAAAGTTCATATCTTATCGATCAGGCAGACTTTATTGCATGCCATAATCCAAGTTATTTGTATAGATACGATATGATTTCTGATTTGAAAGAAGGGGGAATTTTCCTTCTCAATAGCATTTGGGACCCTTCAGAAATGGACAAAGAACTTCCAGCTGAAGTGAAAAATGCGATAGCAGAAAAGAAAGCCCAATTCTACACATTAGATGGAAATAAAGTCTTAGAAAAAGCTGGAGCTAAGAGAGGGTTGAACACAGTTATGCAGGCTGCATTCTTTAAACTTGCAGCCGTAATCCCTTACGAAGAAGCTGAAGTACATATGAAAAAGGCAATAGCAAAGACTTATGGGAAAAAGGGGGATGCAGTTGTTGCGATGAACATCGCTTGCGTAGATGGAGCCATATCAGAACTTAAGAAAGTTGAGTATCCAGAAAGCTGGGCTACAACTACCGAGGGAGCGCCGTTGATTTCCATAGCACCCGAAAAATATTTTTGTGATGTTATTAACCCAATACTTAAGCAAGAAGGAGACAAACTCCCCGTATCAGCTTTTAATGCTGATGGCTCTGTTCCTACAGGAACCACCAAGTTCGAAAAACGTGGCGTGGCTATATCTGTTCCCATATGGATTCCAAGCAATTGTATTCAGTGTAATCAGTGTTCCTATGTTTGTCCTCACGCAGCGATTAGACCTGTCCTCGCAACAGAAGAACAACTTAAGGGAGCGCCTGAGACATTTGTTACAAAGGATGCAAACGGATTTAAAGGATACAAATTTAGACAGCAAGTCAGTCCTCTCGATTGTATGGGATGCGGAAGTTGTGTAAATGTTTGTCCCGCAAAGGAAAAAGCTATCGTAATGCAACCCATTGCTGATGCTATTGCAAATGATAAAGATAATTGGGAATTTGCAGAAAAACTCAAGGAAAATGACAAGGTATACAACACTAATTCAGTAAAGGGTTCTCAGTTCGCAAAACCTCTCTTCGAATTTAGCGGGGCATGCGCAGGGTGTGGTGAGACTCCTTATGTTAAGCTTGTAACCCAGTTGTTTGGAGATAGGATGATAGTTGCTAATGCCACTGGATGCTCTTCTATATATGGAGGTTCTGCTCCAACTTGTCCTTATACAAAAAATGATGCTGGGCATGGACCAGCATGGGCCAACTCATTGTTTGAAGATAATGCAGAATATGGCTATGGAATGAATCTAGCTATCGAAAAGAGAAGAGAAACTATTGCTGAAGATCTGACAGCTCTTAAAGGGAAATCCTCAGATGAAGCTCTAGTTGCAGCCGCAGATGCTTGGATTGCTTCTATGAATGATGCGGAAGAAAGCAAGAAAGCATCTTTTGAACTCTTGAAAGTTTTAGTTGAAGAATCCAAGAAAGCTGGAGAAACTAAGGAATTAGCAAAAAAGATTCTTTCTCAGAAAGATTGTTTGGTAAAGAAATCAATATGGGTAATAGGTGGAGATGGATGGGCATATGACATTGGTTTCGGTGGCCTAGACCATGTTCTAGCAAGCGGAGCCGACATTAACATATTGGTATTAGACACAGAGGTATATTCTAATACTGGCGGTCAGGCAAGTAAATCAACCCCTGCTGGCGCAGTTGCAAAGTTCGCAGCCGATGGTAAGAAGGTAAAGAAAAAAGATCTTGGAATGATGGCTATGAGTTATGGCTACGTTTATGTTGCCCAAGTTGCAATGGGTGCAAATATGAATCAATTGCTTAAAGCAATGAAAGAAGCTGAAGCATACAAGGGACCCTCTCTAATCATTGCTTATTCTACATGTATTAACCATGGAGTAAACATGGGAGCTCCTATGGCTCAAATGGCTAAAGCCGTCGAATGTGGATACTGGC
>JAQVQU010000040.1:6360-12939 GCA_028701415.1 Clostridia bacterium
ATGGCTCAAATGGCTAAAGCCGTCGAATGTGGATACTGGCAGCTATATAGATATAATCCAGATCTTCTTGCCCAAGGTAAAAATCCTTTTACTCTTGATAGCAAAGAACCTAAGGGAGATTACCAAGAGTATTTAAAAACCGAAGGACGTTATACTTCTTTGAGACAGATGTTCCCTGAAAAGGCAGAAGTAATGTTTGCTCATAATGAACAGCAAGCAAAAGCTAGATATCAAATTTATAAAAATTTAGCTGACAATTTCAAAACAGAATAATAGCTAATTTCACTTTTGAAAAGGGGGCTTAGGCCCTCTTTTTTTTATACAATTTTTTTTGAAAAAATAAATAAAAGCATTTAACCAAGATATATCCTTCCTATAATCAAAGGGAAAAACTTGGGGCAAAATAGAGATTTTTAGCCAAAGAAATAGATGTAGAGAATTTTTGTTATAGCTATTTATTAACATCTTATAGTTTTCGTGCGTGCGTGCACATACTCGCGATGTTTGGTATTGACTTGATATACTTCCAAGTCTATAATTATTAATATTGAAACTATTAAAAAAGGAGACGTTTTTATCATGAGAAAAGCATTTATTTGTCCAACAAAGTATGTACAAGGCGAAGATGAGATTTTAAATCTTGGATATTTCGTTAAGACATTTGGAACAAAGGCGTTGTTAATCGCCCACAAGGATGATTCAGCGAGAGTAAAGGATAAGCTGGAAGCAACAGCCAAGAAATACGGAATCGAGTTTATTAAAGTTGATTTTGCTGGCGAGGCTTCAAGGCAGGAAGTAGCTAAATTAAAAGATATTGCAAAAAAGAATTTTTGCAATTGTACAATTGGCTTAGGTGGTGGAAAGGCTATTGACACAGCAAAATGCGTTGCAGAAGGGGAGGCTTTGATTATTGTTCCAACTATAGCGGCAACTGATGCACCTACCTCTCACTCAGCAGTACTTTACACACCTGAGGGTGGTTTTGATGACTATGCATACTTCAAACAAAATCCAAGCGTAGTATTAATCGATACAACAGTAATTGCAAAAGCCCCGACCAGATTTTTAGTATCAGGAATGGGGGATGCATTATCGACATACTTTGAGGCAAGAGCAAATGTTCAGTCTTATGGTAATGTCAATGCTGGACTCCCTTGCGGAGCCAACAGAGCAACTGGAGAGCTTATTGCAAGGGGAACAAAAACAGCGTTTGCACTTGCAACACTCTGTTATGAAACTCTTTTAGCGGATGGATATAAAGCAAAGCTTGCTTGCGATACCAATTTGGTAACACCGGCTCTTGAGAATATTATCGAAGCTAATATTCTTTTGTCAGGTTTAGGTTTTGAAAGTGGCGGACTTGCTGCTGCCCATGCAATCCACGATGGTTTGACTGTTCTGGAGGAAAGCCATAAGTTTTTCCACGGCGAAAAAGTTGCATTTGGAACCCTTTGCCAATTAGTTCTTGAGAATGCACCGCAAGAAGAGATTGATGAAGTATTGAATTTCTGCCTTTCAGTTGGATTACCAGTTTGCTTAGCAGATCTTGGAGTAATGGATATAGGGAACAGATTATCGGAAGTTGCCGCAAAGGCCTGTATTCCAGAAGAAAGCATTCACTTTATGCCCTTCCCAGTAACCCAGAAAGATGTAGAAGCAGCAATTTTGGCAGCGGATAAACTTGGAAGTGAAGCAAGATGCGGATGCGGATGCGGATGCTAAGTCACTTTTAACGGTTTGCATTAAGAATTCATGTGCCGTTAGGGTTTCTTAACGGCACATTGTTTCAAGATTATAATTTTTTGGAGGAGAACAATGAAAAAAATAATCAACACACCTGAGTCTTTTGTCTATGATATGTGCCACGGGATAGCTAAGGCTCATCCTGAGCTGGAATTTGTCGAGAGATATAAGATCGTAAAAAAGAAAGAAGTAAATCAATCAAAAGTCAGCTTGATTTCTGGTGGAGGTTCAGGACATGAGCCGGCTCATGCAGGATTTGTTGGAATTGGAATGTTAGACGCCGCAGTTTGTGGAGATGTTTTTGCTTCTCCTTCACAAATCCAGGTTTATAACGCACTCAAATTAACAAAATCGGACAAGGGCACTTTAATGATAGTTAAAAACTATTCAGGCGATTGTATGAATTTTAATAATGGAGCGGGGTTGGCAAAGGATGATGGGATCGAAGTTGATGCGGTTTATGTTAACGATGATATAGCAGTTAAAGATAGTCTTTACACTGTAGGAAGAAGAGGAGTTGCCGGAACAGTATTTGTTCATAAAATTGCAGGAGCAAAGGCTGAACAAGGCGGATCTCTTCAAGAAGTAAAAACTGTTGCTCAAAAAGTAATTGATAATGTGAGAAGTTTTGGCTTTGCCTTGACTTCTTGTACTGTCCCTGCTGCAGGAAGCCCTACGTTCAAGATTGGTGATGATGAAATGGAATTTGGAGTTGGGATTCACGGAGAGCCAGGAAGGAAGAGAGAAAAAATTCAGACAGCTGATCAACTTGCAAAAAGAATTATTCCTGATTTAATTGAGGATTTAAAGTTGAAAAAAGGAGAAACCATAGCTTTAATGATAAATGGTTTTGGAGGGACTCCCCTTCAAGAGCTGTATCTCTTAAATAACTCCGTAACCTCAGTTTTGGAAGAAGCGGGGGCGAAAATACATAAGACGATGGTGGGCAACTATATGACCTCCATAGATATGGCTGGAGCTTCGATTACTCTTCTAAGATTAGATGAGGAGCTGACACTTCTTTTAGATTATCCGGTTGCAACACCAGCCCTTACTTGGGGTGGAAGTTCTTCTTCTAGGGCAAAAGCTTGTGAAGATGCAATTGATGCTTTAGCAAAAGTGCTTGGAACCATACCTTGTAAAGAAGAAAAGAAGACAGAAGTCAAAGCTTGCAAAGAAGAAGAAAAAGATACAAAAACTTATGAAGTCAAAGGCAAACCAGTAATCGCTGAGGTAATTAATACTGCCGGGATGACAAAATTAGTCGAAAAAATGGCTGATGTAATTATCGAAAACGAAGTGGCTTTTTGTGAAGCAGATAGAAACGGAGATGGCGATTTTGGAATGAGTGTTGCTAAAGGGTTTAAACAACTTAAAAAAGATTGGGCAACTCGTAAAAAAGGAAATATCGGAGAGTTTTTAATCAGTGCTTCAGAAATTATTATGGAATACTGTGGCGGAGCTTCTGGCCCTCTTTGGGGAAGTGCGTTTCGTTATGGTGGTAAGGCAGCGGGAAATGCTACAGAAATTGGAGCTAAAGAACTTGCAGAGATATTGCAGGCCGCTGTAGTTGGAATTCAAGAAACTGGCAAGAAATCCTTTGGACGTGGCGCTGTTGTTGGGGATAAGACATTAATAGACGCCCTTGTTCCTGCGGCAGATAGCATGACCGCTTCTGGAATAGCAGGAGAAAAGTTGATCGTTGCTATAGATAAGGCTGCTAAGGCTGCCGTCGAGGGTGCCGAAAAAACCAAATCTTTTGCCGCTAATCTGGGAAGAGCCGGAACAGTAGGGGAGAGAAGCATAGGATTCCCGGATGCAGGGGCTTATGGAGTTGGAGTTATTTTTACGGCACTTGCTGAATTTGCAAAGAAATTTAAATAATCCAGAATAAGAGCTTATGAAAAAGATAGAGGTTGCCTTCTAGACAACCTCTATTTTTGTTCTAATTAAGGGAAAAAATATAATAATTATTTGAGATTATTATTTGCCTCATCAGCTAAATCACGGTTGAGATTGAAAGATCCGACGACATCATCTACTGGCAGAGCAATTATCAGGCCATTTCCTTCTGTATGAAGGCCAGCTTTTTCATATATTGCTTTCATTATCTCACTTCTTTTATCTTGCTTGGCTAGTATAAGGATTACATCTTTTTCAGGTTCAATTGTCATTCCCAAAAATTTAACTATTTCATGTTCGCCTGTTCCACGAGCTTTCATAATAGTTCCGCCTCTTGCCCCAGCTTCCCTCGCTGCTTCCATGACTTCGTCTGAAAATCCTTTTTTTACTATAGCCATAAGTAATGAGTATACTCTATCTTCCATTTTTCTTCCTCCTTCTGTTTCATAATTCTCAGGTTTATCTCCACATCCTGCTATATGAGACGCAATGATGGGGTCTGCAAAGCTTTTTATTGGCATAATAAAAGCCAAACCAGTATTCGGCTTGTTAAAAGAAAACTCATTTTCTAAAAGCGAAAGGATGTATTTGGAACTTTCCTTTGGGATAATGCTCCAAATAACGCTTTTTTCTGTTTCTCCAAAACCCCAATATGATCTTATCTCAGACGGGGCAGTTCCCTCTGCAATTGAAACAAAGTGAAATCTAAACCCATGTTCATTCAAAAACATTGATACTTCTTCGCCTATTTCCATATCTACAATTACTACTAAAAATTCTAGTGGTTTGGGTTTTACTATAGGGGTATCCATATTAGTCCTCCAGACCTAAGTCTATATTTTTTTGCTCTAAATCATCCTCAAGATGTTCAGTTTTGTTTTGGATTTTTTCATTTTGTTTATTAGTTTCTTCTGATTTTCTTAATCCTTGTTCTTCCTCTAATTTTACCATATTAGATTGATCAATAGAATTGTCAGTGTATATTGGAAAAGATTCGCTTAAAGAGGGATCATTTGAAATAGTATTTCTGTCATTTTTTGATAGATCATCAGGATTTTGAGCTAAGATTGGGCATATGTTACAAGAGATTATTTCTTCTAAATCTTCTTTTTCGGGTTTATCCGTGGTATCAGTTCCATCGTTTAAACCTTCTATTGTGGAGCTTATTGAGATATCTATCCTATCTGTTAGCTCTCCCTCTTTGATGCTAGCCGAGGCATCTTTTTCATTGGTTAAATCTTCTATTGTGGAGCTTATTGAGATATCTTTCCTATCTGTTAGATCTTTCTCTTTGGGGCTAGCCGAGGTATCAATTTCATTGGTTAAACCTTCTTTTGTGGAGTTATCCGGCATATCAACTGTGTCCTCGTCGTCAAAATCCACAATTATTGAGGAACTGCTATTAGAAGCCACATTGGTATCAAAATCAATTATGGGTTCAGATGATAAGGTAGGAAGGGGGATCTCAGGAAGTTTTTCTAATTCAGATCCTAATTCTGCCTTTCGGACCTTAACTTTATAGATTACTCCAGTAATCATAATTACTAGAATTGGGGCCATAGTGACACTTGCCACTATACCAAAAGCATCTGTAAACACATTTCCATCTACTGCATTGCAAGCCCCGATTACAAAAGGAAGAGCAAATGTGACAGTCATTGGACCACTAGCTACTCCTCCTGAATCGAAAGCAATTGCGGTAAAAAGTTTTGGCGCAAAAAATGTTAGGACTAAACAAGCCCCATAAATAGGGAGCAGAAACCACCATATGCTTATGCTAGTAAGCACGCGGAGGAGGGACATCCCAACCGCAAGAGAGACTCCAATGCATAACAAAACTAGCATAGTTCTTCTCGACAAAACTCCGCTCGTAAGTTCGTTAACTTGCTTCGTAAGTGCATGAACAGAGGGCTCTGCAAGAACAATTAGGGCTCCTAAAATTCCTCCTAGAGGGACTAGAATCCATTTATAACTGGAAAGTGCGATTATTCCACCTAGCAATTTTCCTATTGGAAGAAAACCAACATTTACTCCTGTTAGAAAGAAGCTTAGTCCAAAATAAGAATAGATTAAGCCAATAATGATTCTTATTAGCTTTACTCTTTTCAATTTTAATGCAAATATTTGAAATACGACAAATATTGCAATTATTGGGGTTAAGCTTATTGCCACATCTCGAAAAGAATTAATAAATCCTCTCCCAAAAGCTAGAGCGATTTGGTCTATATTTATGAATGTGTCATGAATGACTTCGGCTTGTTGAAGCTTTAATCCACCTGAAAGCGCTATGATAAGAATAATAATTACTGGCCCAGCTGTGCATAGTGCAACTGTACCAAAACCTTCATCTCCTTCGGAATCAGTTCTTCCATGCGCAACTGAGGATATTCCCACAGTGAAAGCCATAAGGAAGGGGACAGTGATAGCCCCAGTGGCTACTCCCCCCGCATCCAAAGCGACTGATACAAAGTCTGGATTTACTATTTGAGCTATTGCTCCAAGCAGGAGCATTAGACCATAAATTCCGATAAAAACATACCTTAGTTGAATTTTAAGAAATATCCTTAAAACAGAGACAAGTAGGAATAACCCTGCTGCACCAGCAAGCGTATATACGATTATTGGATTACTATTTCCACCCCCAAGTTGGCTGGATAAAACAGTAACGCCTGGTTCAGCAATAGTAATTATAAACCCTACAATTAATGGGATAAGAATTAATAGCCAAACCTTCTTTTTATTTACAATATGAGAGCCTATCTCTCTTCCAATGGGAGCCAGAGCAAGATCCATTCCAAGTGAAAAGAGGGCCAGTCCAACTATTAGAAGAATTGAACCAAAAGAAAATAGAAGATACATTGGAGGGGTTATATCTTTAAAAAAAAGAGACATTATTATTACTGAAATGCTAATTGGTAGTGTTGATACTGCTGC
>JAQVQU010000140.1 GCA_028701415.1 Clostridia bacterium
TATCTGTTTTATTGCCTATCCTTTTATTGACGGCATGTAGTGGGATAGGTGATGTCGATCCAGTTGTCCAGATTCAAGTGGAAGAAATGGAGAATACCTCTGTTGGGTATGGAGAGGATTTAGATCTCGACGGAGTTTTTTTGTTAGTGAAAAGAGAATCTGGAAAAACTCAAAAGATAGCTCTTAAAAATGAGATGATTTATGGTTTTAATAGCAATTTAGTGGGGTCACAAACTTTAGATATTCTCTATGAAGGAGTTACTACAAAACTTTATATTAACGTAACTGATATTAGTGTGACAGGGCTCTCCATTCGTTCTATACCCGAAGAAATAGTTGTAACCCAGGGGGCGGAACTTAATTTAGCTGGAGTAAGCATAAACATAGAATATGATAACAATACGGTTCCCCAGGATAATATCACTAAGGAAATGATTGTTGGGTACAATCCTGAATGGGAGCCGGGGAATCATACAGTTTACATAGAGTACTCTGGACATAGGGTCCCGCTTGAGATAAGGGTTGTCGAAAGAGCATTGATATCAATGGAAATCTATACTAGACCGTCAGACTTGCAATATTTTGTAGGAGAGACCTTTAATCCGGAAGGGTTAAGCTTGCTTTTAAAATATGATAATGGCAGTCAGCAAATTTTGGATTATCAAGATATACCCGAAGGGGATATTGACTTTGAGTTCAATTTTGAAATCCCAGGTGCGGCAAATCCCGTTATAATCGATTTTAGAGGTTTTAGAACGCTGGCAAATGATCTAACTGCCGTTGTAGCCGACCCAAGGATTGTATCTCTGGAAGTATCCACAATGCCAATAACGAAAGGTCTTTCAGTAAGCGGGCAGACATTTAAATCACCTCTTACAGCCATTGTCGAAAGGGACCAAATAGATTGGGCTACAGGGATTTTGTCAATTCTTTATGATAATGGAGATATTTCTCAATTATCAATGGAAAAAAATGAGATTTATCTCTATCTTGGTGCTCGCAATGGGGAATTGATTGCTAAAGATTATCGTTTTAATTCTACCGGAAATAAAAAAATATATGTTAAGTATGGAAATGAAAATATTTTTGCAATCATAGACATTAACGTAATTTCTAAAACTCCATTTGAACTTGAAGTTGCGGACATAAAGAATAAGCTTCAACGTGATCATATAGATGGAGAGAGGATTACTACCGATTTCTTGAGATACAATATACTCTATAACAATGCAACATATGCTTTTGATCCCTCTGACACTGAAAGTTGGGGAAGGTTAAACGAGAGCTTATTAGCTGACGATGGAAGTACGCTCGACATTAAACTTGATAATACGGATGAATTCGGAAATCAAACTATCAATTTTCAGGTGGGAGATGTTAAGGCTGGATTTAGTGTTAAAGTAATATCAAATGTGCCTACGTCCATAAAAATTGTTGAGCCAACACGCAACTATGTTGCGCTTGGAAGTGTTGAAGTACCGTTACAAGGATCTTCCATATATGTGGAAATGAAATATGGTAATCCTGTATTGCTTAGTCCAATACCTGAAGAATATGTGTCATATGAGGATAGTGAGGGAAATCCTGTTGTATCCTTTGATGAAATTGGGAATTATAAACTTGTCGTTAACTATAAGGGAGCGATACAAGAGGTAGATTTTGTTGTAGAGGATTATGAGATTTACCAAATTTCGTTAAATGGTGTCCCCTCTTCTTCCTATAGAGAATTCAGTGAAATTCCTATAAATTTAATGACAATGACAGTTTATTATAGGGTTCCTGATGGCCCAGATATTATAGAATATAACGTGCCAGTATCCACTGCGTATTTATATTCGTATGATAGATATAAGGTAGGGACTCAAACGGTAGTTATAAGATACAAAGGCTGTATTACCTCTTTTGAGGTAAATATTTATCCTAATGATGTTTCTGCTCTTGGACTCTGTGTTCCACCCCAACTTGTGTACCATGCTGGCCCAGAACAGACCTTAGATACGGATATGCGTATTAGGTATGTTTTTGGAGATGGAACATATCGTGAAGAGGACTTAAGTGGAGTACTTCCCTCTTACTGGATTTTTAGCGGGTATAATTTGGAAACTCCTGGAAAGCAAAAAGTAAAAGTAACACGTAGTTTTGGCTCTTATTCAAGGTTTTTTGAGTATGAAATTGAAGTACTTCAAGAGTCTCAAGATGTACATGAAATTACTTTTGACCATACACAAATGGGTATGACACAGATTAACGGCCAATGGGTTCTTGTCGTAGGATATCGTGAGGATATCAATACTAGGTATTATGTTGAGTACATAGATACCCAAGGTGAAAATCAAGTTGCAACGGGGATTTTACAGCTATCTGTTCGATATACCGAAGGAGGAGATTATCAACTTATTGATTTGCAGCCTCAATATATCACTCGTTCTTCTTATGATCGGTTTTACGATGTCATTGATCCAACTTCAGGCGAAATAGTTAAATTTAGAACGGCTAAAATTGAGTATGGGGGTAGGCAAACCCCTCTAAACATATACATCGCTAATAGAGACCTCTCAGGTATTTCTGTTCTTTCTCAACCTTTAATTACAAACTATGCAGTTGGACAAGATTTAAACTTAAACGGGGGGGTTTTGAAGCTTGACTATGTTAATTCTTCCTCAAACCCTGATGCTTTTGTTAACTTTCCTACATACTCAATCCTTCCTATGACAGACATATTCGTTATTTCAAGTGGATACGATAGGTCAAAAACTATACCTGGGGCGTTGTTTGTAACCCAAAATGTTCAGTTTAGTTGTTGGGGCAAAACAACGACTTCACCCATAAGAACATATGTCAAGGTTTCCCCGATAGACTATCTTAAGATGAGTAAGATAGCACAAAACTATGGAATGATATCCTCTCCAATTGCAACTATTACACATCCAGTCGTAAGTTTTAATGCCCCTTCAGTTTCAATTTCATTCTTGATAGGAGATATTTGGTCAGCTAGTCCTCCAGTATATCCGGGTGAGTATCAAATGAAACTCGTAGTAACTGAAAATGAGTATTTCTTGGGAGGAGACTATATACTTTTTGACACAAAATTTCAAATTAATAAAAAGGCCATTGATATACAAGTGGATTATCTATCAAAAGAATATGGCACAGGAGATCCAGTATTTACCTGGCAAACGGTTAATAACA
>JAQVQU010000141.1 GCA_028701415.1 Clostridia bacterium
TGCACTTGGGGTTAAAAGTGAGATGAGGGTTATTTCTGCTCACAGGACACCCGATGAAGCTCATAAATTTGCCCTTCAGGCGAGGGACAACGGATATTCCGTAATTATCTGTGCTGCAGGAAAAGCCGCCCATTTAGCTGGAGTTATTGCTGCATATACTACTTTACCAGTAATCGGGATCCCAATAAAAAGTTCAACACTCGATGGACTGGATAGTCTTCTATCCACAGTTCAGATGCCCTCAGGTGTTCCTGTTGCGACTGTTGCGGTTGATGGAGCAAAAAATGCTGGGCTTCTTGCAGCTGAAATCCTGGCACTTAGTGATAATGACCTGGCGCTGAAATTGAAGGAAATGAGGGAAGAAATGAAAAGAAAGATTTCAGAGGATGATGAAAAGATTTTTGGGGAGTTTCACTAGGAAATCGATTAAGAGCAAAGTTATAGGAAAATGCTTATCCGTAGCGTTATAACGGAAATCAAGGAGAGGGAAAACTTCAAAGTTATAGATTTTGAGGAAATCTTGAGAGGGATACATATGAAGGAAATTGAAGGAAGAGATTACATTTTAATACCCGAGAGAGATTTAGGGGTGCATGAAGAATGTGGAATAATCGGGATTTATTCTCCCGAAAAGAAGCCACTCGCTAGAGAAATATACTTTGGATTGTTTGCCCTTCAGCATAGAGGTCAGGAAAGTGCGGGTATTGCTTGTTCATATAACGCAAATAAGATTGCATACTACAAGAATATGGGTCTAGTTAGTGAAGTTTTTCATGATGAGGAAATTGCACTTTTACCTGAGACTAAAACCGCAATTGGTCATGTTAGATATGCCGCAGGTGGAACTAGTAACGTTATTAACGCCCAACCGGTTGTTTTCTTCGGGAGATACGGCAGGATGGCGGTAGCTCACAATGGCAATGTAATTAATGCTAGAGAAATTAGAAATGAAATGATTAAGAAAGGACATATTTTCCAATCTTCAAGAGATGTGGAAGTTATTGCATCTTTGATGAACGATGTGGGCGAAGATAACATGGAAGATGGTATCTATGAAGCTTGTAAGAAACTTAAGGGTGCTTTTTCTATGGTAATATTAGCTGCTAATAAACTAATTGCTATAAGAGACCCAAGGGGCTTTAGACCTTTGGTTATGGGAGAAAAGGATGGCAGCATTGTCTTTGCTTCCGAATCATGTGCTTTAGATGCTCTTGATGCCAAATTGGTTAGGGATGTTAAGGCTGGAGAGGTAATAACCATTGAACCGGATGGAACAATGCATTCTAAAATGCTTCCAGGAGCAGGAAGAAAACCATGTATTTTTGAGCTCGTTTATCTTGCAAGATCGGACAGCACTATTGATGAGGTTTCGGTTTATGATTCAAGATATGAGTGCGGAAAAATGCTTGCTAAATTGTATAAAATCGATGCAGATATAGTGTCTGGTGTTCCCGATTCAGCAGTAGTCGCGGGAAGAGGTTATTCTGTAGCCTCTGGGATTCCATATGTGGATGCTCTTAGCAAAAACAGGTATGTTGGGAGAACTTTCATTCAACCTAGCCAATCACAAAGGGAAAGCAGCGTTAAGATAAAGTTAAATGCTTTTAAGTCGAACATCAGAGGCAAGAGATTGATACTTATAGACGATTCAATTGTTCGTGGTACTACCAGCAAAAAGATCATATCTCTTCTTAGAGCTAGTGGAGCTACGGAAGTTCACATGGTTGTGGCAAGCCCAATTGTTAAGTATCCCTGTTACTTTGGTGTTGACATGGATACAAGAGATCAGCTTATCGGAGGATACCGTAATGCGGATGAGATATGTAAGATAATTGGTGCTGATAGTTTGCACTATGTTCCTTTAGATTGCTTAGTTAAAGCTTGTGGTGGTATCGATTACTGTACAGGATGTTTTAACGAAGACTATTCGGTTGATGTAAGTGATATTTGTGATGAAAAAGGTATCTTAAGCAGAGCTTGCTGCGATATAGAATTTGAGTGTGAGGAATAGTTGATTCATTAAACATTCTTAACAAAGGGAATTTCTGAATATGGGATTTGAAGGGAAAAAATTCCATTATGAGGCATAGTGATAAAAAGGGAAATTGAAAAAGGTTTAACTTTTTAAGGAGATTAATATGGACTACAAAGAAGCAGGGGTTGATGTCGAAGCGGGATATTCTGCGGTAAAACTAATGAAACAATATGTCAAGAAGACTTATGACAAGAATGTTGTTGGAGACTTAGGCTCTTTCGGAGGCTTTTATGCTCTTGGAGAAGGAGAGGACGCGGACGTATTAGTTGCAGGGACTGACGGAGTAGGAACAAAGTTAAAGTATGCTTTTACTCTAGGAATTCACGATACCATCGGAATCGATGCCGTTGCTATGTGTGTAAATGATATAGTCTGTCAGGGTGCAAGACCTTTGATTTTTTTGGACTATATAGCAATACCTAAACTAATTCCCGAAAAAGTGGCAATGATAGTTAAAGGTGTCTCAGAGGGATGCTTAGAAGCAGGGTGCGCATTGATAGGTGGAGAAACTGCCGAAATGCCGGGCTTTTATTCTGAGGGAGAATATGATATTGCAGGATTTTCCTGCGGAATTGCAAAGAAAAACAAGATTATTAACGGATCGACCATAAAAGAAGGGGATCTTTTGATTGGACTAAAATCCTCAGGAATTCATTCAAACGGATATTCGCTTGTAAGGAAATTATTCCCTCCAATTCAAGAAGAATTAGTTAAGTACAACAAAGATTTAGGGGATAGTTTAGCTAATGTACTGTTAAAACCGACAAGAATATATGTCAAAACAATTTTGAATATAATAAAAAACTTTCAGATTGAAGGAATAGCTCATATAACCGGAGGAGGATTTGTCGAAAATATTCCGAGGATAATCCCTGAAGGATTAGGGGTGTTGATAGACAAAGATTCCTACGAGATTCCTAGGATTTTTACCCTTATGCAAGAAAAAGCTGGGATTAGCGAATCGAAAATGTATAACACTTTTAACATGGGTATAGGAATGGTCTTAGCCGTGAGAAAAGAGATAGCCGATGAAGTGAAAGAATATGCAGAATGTCTTGGAGAAAAAGCAGTTGTTTTAGGGGAAGTAATTCGCGGAAACGGTGTAAGTTTCAAATAGTCTAGGTAAGAAACCTTTAT
>JAQVQU010000142.1 GCA_028701415.1 Clostridia bacterium
TTTTAATATTTTTTGCAATAAAGAGGAAAATTAAACCGTTATGATTAGATTTATTAAAAACAAACTGTTTCTACCTACAATCAGATCAAAAGGATTTTTTTTGATGTTAGCTTTGACTTGCTTTGTTTTTTTCGGGGTCTTGCTTTCTAGCTGTAAACCATCAAGTAATACAAATAACAGTAATCCACCAGAAATGACAAAAATTTCTGTTTATCGTTCAGTCCAAGGAAATTATGCAGGTAGTGTTATGCCAGTATGCCTTGTTTTAGATAGCGATAACACCTGTGAGAAAATAGACATTATTGTTGAGTTTAATAATCCTGATAAGCGTACGATATCTCAAATGACAATAAATGAGGAGATTTTTAAAAATTCTATTTTTGCGGAGGATACTACAGCTGAAAGGGTAATAATTAAAGATTATACAATTAATCAAACCGAGGGTGAATTCGAACTGATAGTGGAAAAGATTTATTATCAATTACCAAACGAACAAAAACTAATCCAAAAAATGGCGTCTAACACTATTGATATTTTGGTGGCTCCTATATTCAATCTTACTTTAGATGTGTCTCAAGGCAGAGAGCATGAGGGTTATGAGCCAATTTTGTTAATGGATAATAAGTATCAAGATAGAATGAACCTATTTTTGGATGTTTACATGCAAGAGACAGAAGATTTTCCCACTGAAACTCTAGAAGAAGGTTATACATACGGGAAACAAGGCTACACTTTTGGTGGCTGGTTTGACCAACCAAACGGGCAGGGAAAACAATATAGGAATACCGATTATTTCATAGATAACCAAGACTTAACTTTATTCGCTTTTTATGAACTGACTTGCACCTATTCAATTATTGAAGGGGAAGATACTTATGCAATCGTTACCGGTTTAACAAATAGTGGCTTGGTGAACAGTAAAGTTGAGATATTGGAAGAATATGAGGGCTTTCAGGTAAGAGAAATTGGGGCTAATGCCTTTAAAAATATGTCGGGCACAAAGACAGTTATTCTTCCAGATAGCATTATTAAGATAAACAGCCGGGCTTTTGACTCGGCTAGTTCTGTTAACATTAACCTAAACAATGTTGAAGAAGTAGGCGATTATGCTTTTTCTTCTTGCAAGACACTAAATATTGGAAATTTACCGTCCTCATTAAAAACGATAGGCGAGGGAGCCTTTATGGGATGTACCTGGAAAACTAAAATATATAACCCCGAATCCACGGTAGGTTTGTTCCATGAGGAAAGTGACAATCTAGTAATACCTTCTACTGTTGTGTCAATAGGTAATTATGCTTTTAAAAATAGCAAGTTTAAGACAGTTTACTTCTGGGAGAATTCCCAACTTGAATCATTTGGAGAAGAGGTTTTTGCAAACAATAGTTTTCTTACAAAGGTATGGACAGCAACCGCTTTTTTTGGTATTACGGGCACGTTAGAATCCAAACCAGATAATGGATTAAATGAAATAGGGAATAAATGGTTTTTTGAATGTACTTCTTTGATTCTTGATATGACCTCAACAAGTTCTACTAAACTATCCGAAGGATTAGAAGTAATTGGAGAACAAGCATTTGCCTCTGGAGGACTTGGGACACAATCTGGACTTACAAAAGTAGTATCCGTGAGCTTCCCTAATTCATTAAAAAGGATAGATAAGTTGGCCTTTTATAATACCAAGATGCAAGAAATTATTTTTTCCGAAGATAGTAGTTTTGAAATTCTAGGGGAGAGAGCTTTTCAAAATACTAGACTAGCTTCAGTAGAATTTTTTAGTCTAAAAACCTTTGGTCCCGCGCCTTTTATGGGTACTCCTATTGAATATCTTTTATTTAACTTGGTCGATCCCGCGGATTTAGTTACATATGTCCCACACTCACAGCTTTCAATCGATAGTACGGGCCTTAGCATAGGGAATGGATTTTCTAGATTTGCAAAAATTTATGTACCTTCATCCATGGTTGCCCAATATAACGATTACGAGAACAGTGGGTGGTGGAAGGATACAAAAGGGAACACAGATGATTGGCAACCTATTTTGGGAATTGATAGCATTTATACTGAAACTGGAGGAGGACAGAAGATATCTTATGATGTTGTGGAAGGGAATGATATAAGAATTACTAATATTTTTAGGACAAGTAATCAGGATTTGCAAAACATTGTGATTAAGAATAGTTATGATGGAAAGACTGTAACGGAAGTAGGTTCTTATGTTTCATGTGACGATTCACTTTTATCTATTACCCTTCCTTATACAGTAAAGGCCATTAAGGACAGTGCTTTTAGGGGTGCTTCAAAACTAATCGAAGTAAAATGGACAAATGCAGAAGGGCAAGTCATAACAAATAAGGACGAAGTTAAAGAGCTCATTCTTTTAGAAACGATTGAGGAATATGCCTTTTCCAATACTGCAATCATAGAGTTTAGAAGTAATGATAGATTAATGAATATTGGCATAAAAGCCTTTGCATCATGTAAACAAATGAGAACAATAGAGCTAATCAATGGGCCAATTTCAGAAGGGCAAGAGGGCTTGCTTGAAATAGGTATTTCAGCCTTCAACAATTGTGGCCAAGATCTTTCCGTTTCATACCCTATGGTGGATATAACTATTAATGCACACATTATTAAAAAATTAGGAGAAAATACCATTTATGGATCTGTTTTTTCTCAAGCAAAGCTTATTGATATATATATTTATGCTCCTGTGGAGCCTGTGCAGGGATATATTTTACCAGTCAATTATTACTCATTTGGCAATTCATTTCCTTATGGTGCTCCCAACATATTCTTTAACTCACCAAATGGTTACGAAAAGTTTCTTGATTCAGCAGGGACCAACCAGTACTTTAATCTTGGTTATTGCCCCTGGGATTCTGGAGCAAATGATTTTATCAAAGATTCTGATGAAAAAGAGATAAAGGTTTATCTTGATGCGGAATAAAATTAAGTTTCTTAAATTAATACGAAAGAAAAGGCCTCGGAAATCCGAGGCCTTATATCTGGATAATGTTGAACGTTTAATACATTCCGCCGGGATCTCCACCCATAGGTTGTGGGGCTGCTGGAGCAGGGATATCAGCGACGAGGCTTTCTGTTGTAAGAAGCATTGCTGCAACACTAGCGGCGTTTTGCAGGGCTGAT
>JAQVQU010000143.1 GCA_028701415.1 Clostridia bacterium
AAGACTAAGCAGGTCTTTACGAATTAGTAGATAAGACTTAACGTTGATGTCTATTCTAGAAAAAGCAAATAAATAAGACTAAGCAGGTCTATAGGAATTAGTAGACGGTGTTAAATGTTTTTATCTATCCCAAAAAAGGAAGTAAACAAAAAAGAATCGTTGATTATATACGAATTAGTGAATAAGCTTTACCTGGATGCAAGTAAAGATATAAAAGGGTTTTAACTCAAGACAGATGAAAAGGATATATTATGAAATTTGATGTAATACTACTAGCTGCTGGCAAAAGTGTAAGGATGGGAATGAACAAAATGGTCCTGCCTGTTTCAGGAGAGGTAATACTAGAAAGAGCACTTGAAGCTTTTTTAGGGATACCAGGAATCGAGAAGATTATTATTGCTGTCTCTGAAGAAATTAAAAAAGGAGTTAAGGAAATTGCTTCCAGACACCATTCATGCGAAATAATGCTGGTTGAAGGTGGTAATTGTAGGGAGGAGTCAGTATATAATTGCTTGAAACATGTGGATTCCAATGGTGTCTTAATTCATGATGGAGCTCGTCCGTTTGTCTCTACAAAACTTATAAAAGAGGTAATGGAAGGGGTGGAAGAAAAAGGTTCATGCGTTCCAGGGTTGCCAATCACTGATAGTATTAGAAGAGTAGATGACGGTCTTATTGTAGGAGTAGGAAATAGAAATAAGTACTGGTCGGTACAGACCCCGCAGGGATATGTTTTTTCTGAACTATCATTTGCTTTTGAGAACATGAAAAACTCAGGCAAAAGTTTTAAAGATTTTACCGATGAAAGCGAGATATATCTATCTTATGTAAAGGAACCATATATCATTCCAGGGGAAAAAAAGAATAGAAAAATCACTGATTTAGGAGATTTAACAGGGATTAATTCAAGAATAGGTTCTGGTTATGATATCCACGTCCTAACCTCTGGAAGAAAATTAATTATTTGTGGAATGGAAATAGATTTCGAACTTGGGTGTCTAGCCCATTCAGATGGAGATGTGGGAATACATGCTTTGATAGATGCACTTCTTTCGGCCTCTGGGGAATTAGATATTGGGAGCCATTTCCCCGATTCAGATGTGAAATACTCAGGTATAGATAGCACAATAATGCTCTCCGAAGTAATTGATACATTAACCAAAAAAAATCATCGTATAAATAATGTTAGTATAACTATCCTTTTAGAAAAGCCTAAAATACAAGATTACATCCCGTTAATGAGGGTCAAGCTTGCTAATTTACTTAAAATTCCTTACACTGACATTGCTATTTCAGCGAAAACCGGTGAAGGGCTAGGGGATATAGGGGAGTCAAAGGCCATAGCTGCATATGCGATGGTGATTCTTACATAATATAGCAATTTAATCTGTTTCTGATTTTTTTCAAATGCGCTTTGTTGCAAGAAAAGTATATTCATTAATGACACTTTTTCAAAAAGAGATAAGCATTTTCAGGGCAAGATTTATTTACAAAAATCAAAAAAATATAAGAATTATTTCTTGAAAATAAAAGTTAAAAAGAAATAAATAATGAAGTTTTTTAAAAATGTACTTGCAAACAAAAGTTGTTTGTGTATAATTATTATTTATGCGTATGTGTATATGTGCATATTTTTTTATATATAGTCCTTAAAATAGTTGACATGGTTGACTTTACCATATAAAATGTTAACTTGCGTGATATGCGTCAAAAAGGATTTTGTTGGGGTATGATAAACTTTTTTATAACGTATTTATGCCGAAATCAATTAAAAATTACAAACAGAAAATTTTTCAGAATAAAGAATTTTACTACAATTTAACTTTAAGTGACGGTTATTCCGTATAATTTTTTATAATAAAGGAGCGTAACTAATGTCTCAAAGAACTCACACAGTCAAGCTTGGGAACGTCGTAAGGGAATCTTTTGGAAAAATAAAAGAAACTGTCGACATTCCATATCTCATTGAAGTCCAGAAAAAATCCTATGAATCCTTCTTAACAGATGGAATAAGGGAAGTTCTGGATGATTTTTCGCCTATGGTTGGCACTAGCAATAAGTACGAACTCAATTTTCTAGATATCAAAATCGAAGATAAGTGCAAGTATAGTGTCAAAGAGTGCAAAGATCGTGATGTTACCTACACATTTTCTCTTCGTGTAAAGGTACGTTTGACCAGCAAAGAAACTGGTGAAATAAAAGAACAAGAAATATTCTTGGGAGAATATCCGAAGATGACAGACAATGGCACGTTCATAATTAACGGAGCAGAAAGAGTTGTCGTTAGTCAGTTAGTTAGAAGCCCAGGGGTCTACTGCGAAGATGGAGTGCTAGATAAAAATGGAATTTTAAGGTATAGCACTCAGGCAATTCCAGTTAGAGGGGCCTGGTTAGAATTTATTCAAGAAGTACAGGATACTCTTTCTGTAAGAGTAGATAGAAAGAAAAAAATTAACTCTACAATTTTGCTTCGTGCTTTAGGATTTGGAGACTCCAAAGAAATAGCTAGAGTCTTTGGAAATGATCCCTTGATTTTGAATACTTTAGACAAAGATGGGGATGTAACTACTACCGAAAAAGCTAAGCTTGAAGCATATACAAAACTTAAGCCAGGTGAAAACCCCCTAGCGAATAGCGTAGAAGTTCATCTTCCCAATTTGTTTTTTGACAGAAAAAGATACGATCTTACTCGAGTTGGAAGATATATGTTCAATAAACACCTTTCGCTTGCAAGGAGGATAGAAGGCTTAACTCTTGCTAAAGACGTTATTAAAGAGGGAGAAATTCTTTTCGAAGCTGGCGAAGTCATGGATTTGAAAAAAGGTTGGGAAATCCAAAACGCTGGAATCAACGAGGTATATGTTAAGACTCCTGAAGGAATGAAGGATGTTAAGGTCCATGAATCGGGATACCTTAGTGATCATGAACAAATAGACCCAAAAGAGGTTGGAATTAGTGGAAAGGTTTATCTTCCTTTCTTAAGAGAGATTAGAAAGGCTCATGAGGGAGATAAAAACGACAAGGCTTTGAAAAAAGCAATAAAGGATAATGCTGAACTTCTTACAATTCCCGAAGGATACACAAAGGTTGTCGGAAATAATACAGTTGAGTTGAACTCATATATCGA
>JAQVQU010000041.1:0-5050 GCA_028701415.1 Clostridia bacterium
ATATTAAAATAACGTATTTTAGTATATCATAACAGTTTGTTTTTAACAACTTTTTATATAATCATAACTGTACTTGTATAAAACAGTATGTGTGTAAAAAAAGAAAAGCCTACAAATAGAAAATTTTGCACTTACTTTGAGACAAAATGCCGAATGTTCCACTTACTTTGAGAACTGACTTTGAAATCTTGGTTTGAAATCTTGGTGGTTATTTGGCTTATCGTGATTTGATTGGATACTTGACAAATGGTATAATGAAAAATAAGGACTTAATAGAAAATTCAAATAAAAAGGATTAATTAAAAGAATTGAATGAATTAAAATCTGAGGAAGAATCGATAATCATTGAATCAAACGAGGGGACTTCTAAAGAAGAGGATATTACTGTTGCTTTAGATACCAAAGAAGAATTCTCGGACGTTCAATACATAGTAAGAAGCAAATACAGTGAGAAATTTCTCTTTAAATATGCGTGGGCAAATACCCTTAGATTTCCAATAATATTAGTACATTTATTATCCATCTTAGCGTTTATTGGGGCAGGGATTTATTATATTTTAAGCGGAAATTTGTCATTTATGGGAATTGCCCTTCCAATTCTTGGTTTGGTACTTATTCCTGGGATGCTTTTTATCGCGAATATTAGTGTAGCCAAAACTATGAAAAGAGCATATGAAAAATATGGTATGATAGGCGATTTTACAGTTGATTTCATTTTTGGACGGAATATAATTATGCGAAATTCATCTACAAAGATGGTCAGCATATTCGAATATTCTGAAATAAAGAGAATGTTTACTTCTTTGGGTTTAATTATTATCGAAACGCATAAGGGATATAGAATTCTTCTGGATACAAAAGGTTTTTTGAAAGGAGAAAGGAGTACCTTTATTAAAGATATACAGAAAATAATCGGAAGAAAAGCGGTTAATACCGATGTAACTTGAAAATTTTGAGTTAGATTAATATTTATAGGAGAAAAATATTAAAAATGGAAAAAATATACGATGCATTGATTGGGTTCGCAAAAACAATAGGTACAAGCATTTTAGAAGCTGTCGCTGTTTTGCTGGTAGGGATAATAGTGATTAAGCTTTCAGTCCTAATACTTAAAGCTATTTTCAGTAAATCAAAGGTTGAGGGAAGTATAGCTTCTTTCACCATTTCAGTGGCTAGAGCTCTTATGGCTTTGTTTTTATTCTTTTTCATAATGGATATTTTCAAGGTAGATACAACTTCGGTAATTACTATAGTAGCAGCCTCTGGTTTAGCTATTGGGCTTGCCCTGCAAGATAGTATTTCTAACCTTGCATCCGGTGTAATAATGATGTTTACCAAACCGTTTAAAGAGGATGATTATGTGATGATAGGTGGGGTTGAAGGAACCGTTAAGAAGATTAAAATTACTACAACAGAGCTTACTTCAATAGATAATATTGTTATTCGTGTCCCAAACAAAAATGTAGTAGGATCAAATATAAGTAATTTTAGCGAGAGGCCTACAAGGAGACTGGATATTGGAATAACCGTAGCTCCAAGTAGTGATATAGATAAGGTGTTTTCTGTTTTGAAGGAGACCGCAAATGACTCTAGATATGTTCTTGCAATTCCAGAAAGTAGTGCGGTTATTTCTTCCCTGTCTGAAGCAGGTATAGAATTCAAGATAAGAATGTGGGTGCAAAACGCTGATTACTGGACTTTTAGAAATATTTATTTTACAGAAGTATTAAAAAAACTGCAAAAAGAAGGCATTGTTCTTGCTAGAAGAACGCTAGAATTGTCTGGTAATGATGATGAAAGGAGGGTGAAATAATGATTAAATTATTTGTGATGGCAATACCCCCCGAGCTTGGTGATATATGGTGGGTTTATCATATAATACTGGGGGCTATAATCGCGTTAAGTTTAGTAGTACTAAGCTTCTTTAAGAGAAGAAGTCCTGAAAAAGATGGCAATAAATTGGTTAAAAGAGCAGAGAGATATTTGGATAGAGCTTCTGAGGGAAAGATAAGATCCTTGTTATACATAAAGACAGCAAAAAATCTTCTTTCTTCAGCTCAGTATTACTATAAAGAAGTTGTTAAAGAAAAAGAAATATATAATCTTAGGCTAAGAATTGATGCAATAGAGGAACTATTGCCTGAGTTAGATATACTCTCAAGCCAAGAAAAAAATGAGGAGTTTAAAACAAAGTTATGCCCGGTACTCGACAAATTGAAAAGTATTAATAAAACGATTAAATAAAAAAACCTCCAAAGTTTTTACTTTTTAAAGTATCCACTTTGGAGGCTATATCATTTAGCGGGTGTCTTTAATAAACTAATCTCACTCACTCCAATCGGAATCTTCCTCTATATATTTTTTCAGGTAATTCTCAACTGATTTCATCATTTCTTTTACCCTGATCTCATCTTCATCATTTCCTTTGAAACCAACTGAGAATGTAATATCTCCATTAAAGGTGGTTAAAGCCAACTGGATATAGGGTTTATATTTTATTGCTCCAGAAAACCAGGCATCAATAGCCTTTACTCCACCTTCAAGAACATAATTCGAGGGATTAATCGGACCTATATTAGACATTCCTATTAAGGGATTTTGATACCCAAGTTTGATAGCCATCTCGGCAAATTTCTGTGGGAGAATCCCATATGCAAGTTTTAACAAGGGAAGAGAATAAAGACCGTTATGTTCATCGTTTTTTGCCGTTTCAAGAGATTTCATAACTTTTATGATGGTTCGGGTCATATCATCTGCAGGCTCTTTTTTAACTGTGCATGGCATAAATCCTGTCATGTTAGTAAGCCCTAATGTATCTTTCTCAATCATGTATTTTCTAAGATTAATCATTGAAGGGATAGTTATTGAATTATCCGCTTCAGGATCAATTTCACATATGTCGAATAGAGTTTTAAAAAAGGCTGCAAGAAACACATCATTCATTTTTGCATCCATTTTCTTTGCTTTTTCTCTTGCTGAATTAAAAACATCACTAGACACTTTGTGTAGGATTAATCTAGGATGGTCAAGTTCAGAGTCGTCAGTATAGGGAAAAGTCGTTTTTCCTTTTACTTCACTGACATTTTTAAAAAGGGTTTTTGCCTTGACCTTTTCTGCAAAGGGCATATCCTTATATACCTGATCTGCGGCTCTTGTCCCTTGTTTAATGTCTATGTTTAATACTCCGGTCTTTTTATATTCATTGTAATTCTCTACAATTTTTTGTGTGAAATAGAAAAGGTCTCCCCCGTCAAAACACATGTGGTTTGTAAGCATTGCAAGAATATCTTTTCCTTCACTCCGAATTACTCGCACTTTCAATTGTAATTTATCCGTTGCGATAATAGGGGTAGTAATAAAATTATTTAGATAATCTTCAGGATCAGCAGTTTCTACTAATTGAAAAAACTCCTCAAGATTATACTTCCGATTAACCTTCCAAAAGGGTTTAACAAATCTGTCCATGAATGTGGAATGTAAAACTGGGACTTTTGCCAGGATGCCCATATATACTTCCCCAAGGGACTTTTCATCTATTTGTCCATCAAAATAAAAAACTGAGTGTACCGTGCAATCATAATAATTTCTAAAGAGATATTGCATCTTATCCCACATTTCTGCCTTTAGTCTTGCCATTTTTGTCCTCCTAAATATTGTCTATACAATATATACGTTTAGAATGAAGAAAGGTTGGAAAAATATAATTAAATATCATAAAGAAAGAAATAGCGAAAGAAATAGGTATATTTTAAGGATAATAGGTTTTTATGTATTTGTAGGTAAATTCTTAATGGGAATAAGTTTAAACCTATATATTTATATTAATCATTCTTCCGTACTATCCCTTATGTTGACAAAAAGATAGGGAATACATACAATTAGAGTATATTTTCACGGAGGAACAACATGAGTAGTTTAATACTGGATGGAAAAGCTCTAGCAACAAGAATTGAGGAAAAGCTCAAGGAAAGAGTAACTAAAATTATTGAAAAGACGGGAATTACTCCCATACTTGCTACAATTATAGTAGGTAATGATGTGGCTTCCGTTACTTATGTTAGAATGAAGGGAAATGCTTGCATGAGGGTGGGTATAGAGCCATTAAAGGTTGAATTACCTGAATCAACAACAACTGAACAACTCCTTGAAGAAATATATAAACTTAATAGGGACGATAGGGTCTGTGGAATCCTTTTGCAGCATCCAGTTCCAAAGCAAATAGATGAGCAGAAATGCTTTAATTCTATAGATATCGATAAAGATGTCGATGGAGTGAATGTTGCCTCATTTGGGGCGGTTACAATGGGTATAAGGGGGTATCGTTCGGCTACTCCGTATGGAATAATAACTATACTAAAAGAATATGCAATAAGTTTGGAGGGAAAACACGCTGTTGTAATTGGAAGAAGTGCAATCCTTGGAAAACCTGTTGCCATGCTTCTTTTGAATGAAAATGCAACGGTAACAATTTGCCATTCGAAAACGGTAAATCTCCCCGATATAGTAAAAACTGCAGATATAGTTGTAGCGGCTGTTGGAAGACCCGAATTTGTTAAAGCTGATTGGGTTAAAGAAGGTGCCGTCTTAGTCGATGCTGGATACAATGCAGGAAATATTGGTGACATTGACCTAAAAAATAGTGCTATTAAGAGCTCTGCTTATACTCCAGTTCCTGGCGGGGTTGGGCCTATGACAATAACAATGCTTATGAGTCAAACAGTCGATTCAGCAGAAAGAAAATATCTTTAATTTTCTTACGTTTATTTAATATACTAGGGTATAGCCAGATTGGACTATACCTTTTTTCTCGGAATCAAAATTTATCTTTTTTTAAAAGTTGTTTGATATTGTTGCCATATCGGATTGTAATTTTTTCTCGCAAAAAAACGGGAAGAGATATTCCCGTTTAAAATCATAAGTTTAGATACTTAAAGTAGAATATTAATATCTCTTTCTAAATAGAAGTGCCCCGAATCCGATAATAACTATTAGGGCGATGATTCCCAGTATTGCATATAATATTACGTTTCCATTGGTTTCCTCTAAGAAG
>JAQVQU010000041.1:5150-12555 GCA_028701415.1 Clostridia bacterium
GATACTTAAAGTAGAATATTAATATCTCTTTCTAAATAGAAGTGCCCCGAATCCGATAATAACTATTAGGGCGATGATTCCCAGTATTGCATATAATATTACGTTTCCATTGGTTTCCTCTAAGAAGGAAATGCTGGTGATGTTTTCTCCAGTTATGGTCACATATCCGTCATCCTCAACGTCTACTTCATATGAAGTATATATTCCGTTTTGAGCAACTAATACTATAACGCTTTCATTGTTTTCGACAGCACTCGGAACCTTAATTCTTATTGAGGAAATACCTTTGTCAATTATGGTTTGAGTATCGGGATCTATTACTGATAAGTTAAAGCTTCTAATGACATCCTGGTAGCGAGAGATATGATCTTGTATCTCTTTACTGTTAGTATCAGCTTTTTCCATATTGAGGATTAATTCAGGTTCGAAACCATCTTCTGTTATCATTGTAGCATCAATTCCATTTGATTCTGTTACTAGTTTATCCTGGTAAATTGCAATAGTCACAAGAACTGGTTCAGGAGCATAAAATGCTTCAGATTCATCAGCTGTCAGAGTAACTGAATATCTACCTGGCCCTACAAATGCATTGTTTATTTCAGTTTCATTTACAAAGAACCTTACCTCTTCTCCACTACTGCATTCGGCGTTAATGTACCTTGCCATTCCATCGTAAGTGAAGGTGATGGAAGTATATTCAGTAGTAATTTCAGAGGAGTATTTATGTATAATATATACTGCATCTTCAAAGGTAACTAAGTAGTTAGAATTACTGTAAATAGCAGTTAAAGGATAATGCCCCATACTGAATCCGGGTTCCTTTGATATGACAATATTCAAAGTGGAAGGTGTTTCTGAATAGGCCATATTTCCTGAGGTAATCTCAAAGGACATTTGATTTATTTGTAAAGATTCTTCCGACCCAGTATATTGAGTCTCTTGGTTTGTAAGTGTTACGGTAAGAGGCCTCTTAGTAATTGTGTAAGTTCCTTGTACATAAGTAATATCATAATTTGAATTAAGGATGTTATCTCCGAAAATCACATATTCACCCACATTTTTAATTGAGAAGGCATTTGTAGTAAGCTCCCCAGAAAGAGTATCCCCTTGGACAATACTACCAAGAGTAACTGAGTAGTCTAGTTGGGTAGGTGAATTACCATAAACCTGAGTTTTGTTATTTGCAGCAATTGTAATTGGTCTTCTTACTATTGTGTATTTATCTTGGAAGTCAACTAATGTAATATCGTAATTTGGGTTGAGTAAAGAAATTGTTCCTATAGTAATATCATATGTTCCAACATCAATTCCACTTCTGCCAAGAATACCATATAGCTCGGTTTCGGTATAAGCTAGAGATCCTTCTATAATCTCGTATTCAACCTCAACAACAGCATCTCCGTAAACTTGAGTTGCAACATCTGGAGAAATGGCCAAAGCACGCTTTGTTATGGTGTATTTTACTCCAGTTGTGAAAGTAATTTCATAATTAATGTTTCTTTCGAAATTACTTATGAGGGTTCCTTGATTTATCTCATATATCCCAACTTGTATTGTATCTTCACGTTCAATCTCTCCCTCAAGTTCATCTGACCCAATTAATTCTCTGCTAAGATTATATGTTAGAGGCTGTTCAGGATCCCCATATTCAACAGTTATTGGGTTGGGGGTAATTGTGACCGCTACTTTAGTTATAGTATAGTTTGCGCCGGTGAAGTTAATATCATAATTGGGGTTGTTTTCATTTGTGAGGGAGCCTTCGGTAATCGGATATACCCCAGCATTTGAGCCCGCTAATTTTACAATTTCCCCATTGAGTTCCTCAGGGAATACTAGCCCTGAATTAAGCTCAGGCTCTGCAACCTGATAGGTTAGGGCTTGTGCAGGATCGCCATATTGTATAGTTATGGAATCAGCGGTGACATAAACGGGTCTTCTATTGACTATAAATTTGTCTTGTAGATCCGTTATTTGTAAATCATAGTTATGTTGACTATCGAGATCGATAGAGAAAGAAACTATGTCGTAGCTTCCAACCGATGCACCCGTATCCTTTACATAAGTAATTTGTATAATGTCTCCATAGAATCCAGTTGAATAATTAATTGATTTAGAAGCCTCAGCAACTCCATCATAGAATTTACTTACAGGAGTTACTTCTGAGATTGTGACTTCTCTCTTAGTTATCTCAAATACATCGTTTCCTGCATTCGGGGCAAGGGTTACAACGTAATTACTATTAGTAAAGGAGGATATCTCCAAGTCATATAATCCAACATCTTCGCCTTGTTGACGGGTGTAATTAACTACTATATCACTATCTTCTCCCAGTCCAGCGATTGTCTTTACGAAGGTCTTATCTGTTTCGCCATATATCTTTGTAAGATTGTCTATATCATCGACAATTTCGGATGAAATGATGTTCTCAAGCTCGTACGGAGATATTTCAACCGTAACTGAAACAGAGGTCGATTTATAATTTTTTGTAGGTAGAGAACTAAGGGTAACAAAGTATGTCCCAACATTTCTAAAGGAGTTGGCTATTGAATAATTTATTGAGGTTTCAGAATGGCTGAGAGATGCATCAATGCTTTGGGTGTTCGCATTGTATATTAGAGCCAATAAGTATTGATCTTCGACTAACTGAGTTCCGTCGTTAAAGGATATAACAGAGCTTGCTTGGGTTATACCAAAGGAAATAATGTCATTGAAAGAAATAAGATAATTACTGTTTTGTCCTTCCAAATTACTTAAAGTTCCTTGGGTTATCTTATACCCTCCAACTGCTTCGCCAATTTCCCTTGAAAGTAGCCCTGTAAGAGGATATCCAGAGACAAGGCCTCCTTGTGCTCCCGTTACGGTATATGTGAACACTGGATCAATCTGACCATATTCTTTTGTTTGATTAGAAGCGGGAGTAATTGTTATGGGCCTAGGGGTAATAGTATATATTCCCGCAGTAAACGTAATCTGATAATTTGGATTTACTCCCTCATCAAGCATATTCCCTGCAGTAATCTGATATGTTCCTACAGTAGATCCAGCTTCTCTTGAAAGTTGGGTTATAGGGCTTAAAGTTCCTCCATCCCAAGTAGCAGGCCTTGTGCCCCCAGTAAAGATGTATGATAGAGAAGTGGGTGCGTTGCCAAAAACTTGAGTTTTATCTTCAGCTTTTACGCTTATAGGTCTTTTATTAATTGAATAATAAACGGTAGTGGCGTCCAGAATAATATCATAATTGGGGTTGTTAAGAGTCCCTATTATTACAGGATACTGACCCACAATCATTATATTACCAGTAGCTCTTGATAACGATCCAGAGAGATTGTATCCCTCGATAATAGGAGGATTAGAGGATTCAAATCCCTCTCTTAAAGAAACGGTATATGTAATGCCTTCCTCGGCATATCCGTAAATACTAGAAGCAGCATTAGGAATAATTGTAATGGGTCTCTTAGTCACTTTGTATTTACCTAAGTTATTGACAATGGAAATGTTATAGTATGAATTTGCAACTGATCCAATATATATGTTGTATGAGCCAACAGTGAGGCTTGACCCACTGGATTCACGAAGTAAAGAACCAGTCAATGAATCAGTTCCAATTAAACCACCCGAAGCATAGGTAAAATCTAATGTAGAAACCTCTGCTTCTCCAAAAACTTGGGAGACTTCAGTAGGTTGAATCGATATATTTCGTTTGTTAACAGTCAAATACGTAGGAGCACATTGCTGAATATAGTAGTTAGGATCTTCTCCGAGTCTTTCATGATTCATATAAATCGCATGTGTAGAACTACTCAAAGTCCCTTGCACAATTTCATATGAACCTGGAGTAGGAACAGAGGTTGCAGTATCTAATTTAAGTTTTCCGCTGAAATATGAGGCTGCTATTTGGACTCCTCCGTTGGTAAAAGCTTCAAAGATTAAGCCTCTCCGTCCGTTATAATTTAGAGGGTCTTCAAAAGTTCCATATAACTGGTCCAAAGTAGTTCCATAAACAATATTTTGACCTGCAAGAGGTTTAATGTTTGCAACCAACATATTAATCACATATCGTCTAGTCCCGTTAAAGGTAATTGAGTAGTTGGGGTTATTTGTATTAGTGACTGAACCTTGCGAAATGTCGTAAGCACCAACAGGTACAGCACCGAATTCGTCCAAAGTCCATTGAGCTGGGTCGAGATACAATTGTCCAACAAGAGTGTCTCCAAAAGGAAGAGAGGCAGGAGTAGTTGTCCATGTCAGTTCGGAGTTCTGTTTGATATCGACTGCATAGTCCATACTCCATAGCTTTGCAAGTACGACTATTCCTAAAGGATTAATTGTAAATATTTCAGGTGAAGCGGTGATGGAATAATTACTGTTTGCAAGTGTTCCCTTGGAAATAGCATATGTTCCAGCATTGTTTCCAGCCACTCTAGTAAGAGACCCAGTTAACACATCGGTACCAATCAGGGCTTCTTTCCCAGGATCTCCGGTATACGATAGCGAATAGGTTAGTATAGGGTCTTGAACTCCATAAGTTTTCGATAAATCAGGTGTTGGTGTAACCGTAATAGGCCGTGTTGTAATAGTATAAGAGCCATTGGTTATCTGGCTGATATTGTAGTTGGGATTATTTGAAGCTAGTCCAAAAGAAGAGGAGGGAGTTAAATTATCTTTTAATACGTAAACCCCTACATTAAGACTGGTTGTTTCAGTAGTTGATTGAGCATTTAGTGTTCTAGAAAAACTACCAAATAATGTATCATCTAAATATAAAGTTCCTGATGTCACAGTATAATCGAAACTCAACATTGTTTCCCCATACACCGAAGAGAGAGTAGGAGCGGCTATCTGCACATCACGTTTATTGATTGCAAATCCGACTGGAGTAGTAGAAAATTGAATATCGTAGTTGGTGTTGTTTTCGGATGTTAAGGTATTTTGAATAATTCTGTATTGGCCGACATTTTCCCCCGGTCTGTTTCCAGTTCCACCCAAGAAAGCTTCTAGTTCACGAGAAAGTATTCCAGTTAGCGGGCAATCGGAAAGGACAGAAGTTAAAGTATTGGTCGTGGTATACACATCAGAAAGGCTATATGTAAACGTTGGATCGGAATTTCCGTAGATTTTGCTTTGGTTTCCCGAAGGAGTAAGAGAGATAGATCTTGTAACTACTGTATAGTTTGCCGTATTAAAAGCCACATCATAATTTGCATTGAGTGTAACAGAGGTATCTCTAACGATGGTGTATACTCCCACATCAGGATGAGTTCTTCCAACTGCAATATTTTTATCGCATTCAAGAGCAACTCCAAGGTTATCGCTTCCTATAATACCGTTAGAAAGCTGGTTATTTGGATCGACACTTGTCCATTTGAGTTCTTTTGCAGGTTCTCCAAAAACCTGTGTTTCCGCTGTGGCGGATACAGTAATGGGTCGTTTGGACACGGTCAAAGTAATTGATATATTGGAAGGAGAGTTATAATTTGCTGCATTTGCTCCCGACAACGTGTATTTCACATAATATGTCCCGCTAGCACTTACCTGAGGGGTGAGGGGCATGGGAGTTGATATATCAAATGAGAAAGATCCGCCTGAGAGGACCACAGAAGTGGCAGAGGCGTTAATTGCGCTTCCTACAATAGAGTTGCTGTCGACATTTGTTCCGTAAACTATAGTAATGTTGTCAGCTGACAAGGTAACATTGGCTTTAACTATTTTGAAAGTTGTGTTAAGGCTACCAGTGTAATTGCCTGTCCCACTTATATTGCAAGTATATGTTCCGACATTAGTTGGAGGTGCCGCATAAGAGAATGTGAAATCACTTGGCGAAAGCAATGTATATGAAAGAGCATTGTCAGTTATATTCGGTTGTGGTTGGTGAGGAGAGGTATCAAAAGTGATATCCGAAATTGGAGTAATTGAAACATTTCCAACTATTGTTTTTTGAGTTATGGAGGTTGTACAGGATAAACCACTATTTGTGATAGTATAGTTATCTTTTGAACTTCCATCGAGTGCTAGTGTATTAGTTGCAGCGACAGTAACATTTCCAGATACATTTGCATCAGCATACTCAAAAGTAACGGAAGTACTCATTTTTATCCAGGTTGGATTTGCAATTCCGTTTGGTGCATCGGTAGCATCGGAAGGGACAATTCCCGAATAAGTGAAACTAAGTGTGGAAGAATTAACTGAAGTATTTCCATCATAAATCTTGCCCGTACAAGTCATAGCGATAGTGATGTTTTTCTTTGTAATATTTGCCGTAGTAGTATTATTTGCTGCGCTAAAAGAATAATTCCCATATCCTATAGATGAGCCCGTGTTAACGGATATATTACTGGCAGTAACAGTTTTTCCCGTTCCTACATGCTTGTCTGAGAACGCGTAGGTTATCCCAGCATTGAGTATTATGCTGTCCCCAGATCCCGGGACCACAGGGTCAACCGTACATGAACCAGTAGCTGTGGTTGTTCCATCATAAACTTTATTATTTGCAGTAATAGAAATGCCTATGGGTTTAGCAGTTACAGTAATTTTGTTGTATCCTGTCCCAGCATTCTCGCTATTAGCTAAATAATTCATGTTTGAATTCCAAATTTTTGATTGAATGGTATAATTGCTTATATCATCTCCAGTAAGTTTGATATTAGCACTAGAAAAATACCAAGATCCCACTGTTTTTCCGTACATTGTTGCAGTAGGATAGGGGTCGCTAACCCAAGATATGCTATCTCCGGAAATTGCTCCCGAGATAACCACTTCAAACCAAGAAGAATCTACGTTATCTAGGGCATCATAAACCTTAGATTTATTCGCATGTTCACTTTTAAGTTTTAATCCTAAACTTGCTCCTGTGTAAGTCAAAATATTGTGGCTGGAAGTCTTAATTCCCAAACCTCCTTGGGCTGCTTGAGTATCTAAATTGATTACAGTGTTATCGTTGCGCTTATAAGTGTAACAATTCAAATTACTCCCGGTTATAGTAAAACCAGTGAGCGTAACCGTCTTCCCATTGCCTACGTTTTTATCAGCAAAGGACGCAGTACCCCCACTTATAGCTAAGTTGTCAGCAGCAATTCCCCCCGACAGACTTTTAGTTACGATGGACGCACTAGTATTTCCATCATATGTCTTATTACTCGATACAAAAGTAATAGTCACTTCTTTTCTAGATATGGTCATGCAGTCGTTGAATTCATATGTACCGTATATTATGCTTGTGGTTGTTTTGTTTCTCACAACAACTCTAATATCATAGGTATCAGCTATGGTTGGAACGGTTGCTGTCCAGCTTCCTGATGTACTTTTATAATTCGTAACCACTGCCTCTCTATCCGAACCTATTGATCCAACCGATAAATAATTGGAATCAGTTGATGGATATGGCTGAGCAACTCCGCTGTATGTGCTT
>JAQVQU010000042.1 GCA_028701415.1 Clostridia bacterium
AGAAATATTGGGAATAGATATAGGGAATCTAATTCACGAATAATTTCCTAGATTAGTTCTTATTTGATTATACAAATAGTTAAAGCCAAAATTTTACCTCCGAAGAAACCCTCGGAGGTATTTTATTTAGGAGTATCTTTGGTTATGTGAGATTAGATAGATCTTGCTTTTCTATATGCAGCCCTTGTAGCTTCGAATATCTTAGCACCTTTGAAACTATCTCCTACATTGTATACTTCCGGAGCCACATTATTTGCTACACAGTCGAAGAAAAGTTTGTTTGAACTACGTACTCCCATAGCCAAAACAACGAGATCTGCATCCAATTCTCTTTCCACACTCTCATCTTTAATCTTTCTTAACAGATCCATTGGGTTTTCGACATTTTCGGGAAGTATCGGAGCCCAGGTATTATATGGGTTAGGCACGTTTTTATGTTTATTTTGAGAAACCACTACCTTATTGCCAACTATTTTTACTAACTTTGTACAATTCAGTAGTTCTACCCCTGCCTCTTCAAGGTAGTGTATTATATGGCCTCTGTTAGCAGTACATGTATGATTCATAATGTATTTGTCCATCTCTACAACTTTCACTTCCTTGTCATACTCATAAGTAAGCCAGTATGCTGTCTCTGCTCCTACAACTCCGCCTCCAATAACAACAATATTTTTCTTTCCTTCTGCAAGAGACGGGTTTTGAAGGAGGTCGATGGCTGCAACAACATTTTCTCCATTAATACCTTCAATTGATCCTGGTCTAACTGGAGTAGTGCCGGTAGCTGTAATTATTACATCATATCCACCCTGCTTCAAAGCCTCCAAGTCTCCTTCAGTTCCAAGAAGGAGTTTAAAATTGGGATTCTTCTTGAATTTCTCTACCATTGACTCTAGGAATATCAGATAGTTTTTAATCTCATATTTAATCTTTGCGATACTTCCAGCAATTAGATTTCCGCCCAGCCTATTGCTCTTTTCAAATAAGTCAACTTTATGTCCCCTTTGGAGCAAAACTCCTGCTGCAGTAATACCTGCAGGGCCTCCACCAATAACAGCAACCTTCTTGCTCTTATCAGCCTTGGGTATCTCTTGTGCAAACTCATCTTCATATGCTGTTCTGGGGTTAACGGCACACTGAGGGTGTCCCCCTTCGACAAACTCATTAATACAAGCTTCTTGGCAACCTATACATGGGCGAATATCCATAACTTTTCCTGAATAAGCTTTATTACACCAATCAGGATCGGCGAGAAGAGGCCTTCCGAGCATTACCATATCACATTTATTATCTCTTAGCGCTTTTTCGGCTAAATCTGGGTAGCCGAGTTTTCCTACAGCTACTACAGGAACCTCTAGACCTTTATTGGTCTTAATCCCATTTGCTACAAAGTAATTCTTAACTATTTCTGCTATATCAAGATAGCATCCTGGAGCCATTGATGATGGGGGATGGGGTAACCACCAGTTATCGTAACATCCAAGGTCCACATCAAACATATCGACGCCAGCTTCGACTAAGTGTTTCATATATGTCAATGTCTCTTCAGGAGTTCTTTCATCCTTGAATTTTTTGAGAGGACTGACTGTTTTCATCTTCTCTTTATATGTCGCATTTAACATTAGAGAAAGGTCTATCCTGTACATAATAGGATAATCATTGCCTACTCTTCTGCGAATTTCCTTAATCATATCAATCCCAAATCTTTCATAGTCGGCGTACTTACCCATTACCCTTCTGTTAAACGCAGGGTTTGTCATTTGCTCTAAAAGATATCCCTCATGGCCGTGGAGATAAACTCCATCGAGATTTAATCCTTTTGCATCTGCGGACCCTTGGCCAATATTCTTTATAATCTTTTTTAAACTCTTATCAGATAATCTTAGGCAGGGAACATCCTTCATATACCAGTTGGGGTTAAAAGAAGAGCTTCTTGGAAACTGCAGGGAATTAACTAGACATTGTGGATTTCCAACCCTTCCTAACCCTGGGGTAAGTTGCACAAAGAAGTGTGCTCCATGAGCATGTACTTTCGCAGCAAGATCCCTCCACCCCGAATAAACTGTTCTGCTTCTGTCAATTCTTGGGAAGTAGGTCAAATCTCCAAGTTCATATAGTGATTTATCTATTCCATAAGAAACGGGTATTAAGCCAGAAGTTATTAGCCCAACTCCTCCCTTTGCCCTCTCTTCAAAATATTTAATCATCTTATCGTTGGGTCTTCCGGTCTCTTCTGCCATGCATATATTTCCCATTGGAGCCATAACCAGCCTGTTTTTCACGGTTAGGTTATTTATCCTTATGGGAGAAAACATTTTCTCATAGGGATATAGCTTAGATGTCATCTCAGGAACATCAAAACCGTGCTTCCACCAGTCTCCAAACTGAGAATCTAATTCCTTTAGTTTTTCCTCGTAACCCATTATCTTCTTTTCTTCCATTTTTCTCTCCTTGTATAAAAGTATATCTTATGTTATTGTTCTTCTTTTCGCCCAATAAATACGGGAGTATTATATATAATTTAAAAAACTTCTACAGTTCCATCCTTGTGAATGTTAATTTTCATTCCATTTTGGACATAATCTAAAAATTCATCCCCAAGTTTATCTATTACCGGCATAGGAGTATCTGTCCAAACATCATTTAGTATGATACCTGCAGCCGATACTGGATCGACTTCTTTTGAATACAACATACATGCTGGGAGTCTTCCCATGTCACCTACACAGTATATAATCATCCCTCCGGTGGTTGATCCTATTGTAAGCGGGAGACAAAGGGCCTTTCCTGCCATCTTTATGCCATAAATGTTTTCATTATTTTGATCATCACAAGGAGCTTCTTTGCCCGAAGGAAGGGGTAAGAGTGCTTTTTTAAAGCTTGCAAGACAATTGAAACCTTGTTTTGAAACCACAGCTTCAGCTGTTAATTCTCCGGGAACCACAACACGTCCTTTGAATTGTTTCATATTATTTTACCTCCTTTGTGATGAAATCTGCTATCTCGTCATCGGTATAATACCTTGCTGTCGAGTAGGTCCTAAACTTGTTGCTGTTGGTAATAACTGGAACCTTACTAGAGCCTGGGCTTGCAGAATATGTCAACGGGCAGATGAAACTAACTATTACGCCTGTCTTTTTCAGCCTGTCTGCATACTCGGTTTTATCAAATTCTTTTTTTACCGCTGTCGCAGTGGTAAACACAGTTGGCACAGTAACCTTCTTTTGCCCATTTTTCTTGAGATTCTCTTCTATCTTCTTTGTCCATTCTATTAGTTGAAATAGGGACAAATGAGGGCATCCAATAAAGCACAGCTTGGGTTTAGCATTTGGATCCTCCCAAATTACTGGATAGCTTGCCTTTACTCTCTCAAGCTCAGCATCATCTATAACGTAGGTCTTTGCCCCTTCTTTTATTATATTTTCCCCCATTTCTATAGCTTCTGGGGTTAAATTCTCAATATGATAAAGTCCTACAGCTCCGTTACTTGCAGTTGCCGCTCCAAAATCCTTAAGATAACTTGTAGTTTTTTCATCAAGTGTATTCCCTATAAACTTATCAAGGCCCTTTACAAATGGGACCTGATCAACAACCTTCATTCCAATTGCACTTCCTAAAATTTGTGCTTCAGGCTTCTTAGTTGTCTTGACTTCCACGATCCAATCAGCTTTTCTATTTTCATCCAGAATAAACCCAAAAGCGGGGACTAAACCTAAAACAGATCCAAACAACTCTAGAATCCCTGAGTTTCTATTGCATCTTGCCCCGAGAACCGAATTAGCATATACCACTGCAGATGATTCAGCCCAAGAAAGAATGTCTCCTTTCTTAGGAATATTCCCAACTTCTTTCAAATAACAGGTGCAGGTATGAGCATCTTCATCCTTCTTTCCCAGTTGCCAAAGCTGCTTTTCATATCTCTTTTGTTGAGAGTAGACAATTTTAAAAATGAGCTTTTCAACAGGCGAACAAGGTATATTCTTGTCGTAGGGCCTGGGGTCAAGTGTAAACTTTTCTCTTGGGAGGGCTCCATCATCTATAAGCCTCTGCATAAGATTAAAGGCAGCCTTCCAGGAAATAACACCTGCATTTGTCACTAAGTGTCCATATTCTTGTGTTACGGGAACCATTTTATCAGCCCCGTACAACTCGCCATACTTAATGAGTGTTTTCATTATCTTGGCTTTTGTTTCCCCTAGTTTTCCATCTAGAATAGCTTGTTGCTCCTCGGTCAAAAACATATATATACCCTCCTATAAAGCGCTATATAGCGTTGTTAATCCATTTAGAAACTAAAAAACTCCTCGACCACTATTTTATATGATAACAAAATATTGTTGAAGATTAAATAGCAACTTAGCAAAAAATCGGGTTTCCCATGAAAAATCCCAAGCAATTTTGCTTGGGTAATATACCATGTTGCTTTATTCATTTGAAATATTATAATTTTTTTCGACAATCGGGATATATTATTCAAAATTCCGATTACTTCAGTAAATTAATTCGAAAAATTATTGAATAACTCGTTTCTATTTTTTGAAGACTGGAATTAATGTCTTAGCTGTTATCAGAAGCTTGTTGAAGCCCCTTTGTTTTGTATCTAATTTAGAATAAACTAAAGCAGCCGTCCTTACTACTCCCATAACCCCCTTATTTTTAGGGTCTATTTTCGTGCATAAAGCTGTCGCTGTACGCAAAGCAATCCCAACCCCAAATTTTACTGGGTTTGCTGTGGGATATAAGGCTATTACGGTCCTTAAAGCACCTCGCAAATCATTGTATCCCAATTTATTAGTAGGTGAAGTAGCCACAGTTTTTCCCTTGTTAATTTCTGTTCTAGATCTTTTTATCAATTTACGCTTAAAAACTCTTTTGACAACTTTTTTACCAGGAAAAATCCGAAAAACTACCCCGTTATTCTTGGTAAAGATCTCGACTTTTGGATTATAATCTTGAGCCAATAAAGACAAATATACATGAGAAGCACAAATCCCTATATCAATATTCGGATAAGCCCATTTGAAGGGCTTAAAGTCTCCAGGAAGTCCAATTAAAATGCTTTCGAAGGACTCATCAAAAGAGAATCTCCAAGGTTGCATATTAATCGCAGATGGGGACTTAATTCCCATCTCAATTGCTTGCATAAGATGCTCTGGAATTTTGGGTTCCAAAGATGGCTCTTCAAGTAAATCCTTTAGTACTTTTCGATTAAATGAAAAGACTGTCTTAACTAATCTATCATATAATCTAAGCCCCTTTTCTTGGAAATATCCCACCGGGCAACAACAAACAGTAGCCCTATCGGCAACTGATTTATCATTCAACCCAGGGTTATCTACTCCAACCAGTGTCTCGGGAGAAAGTGATAGTAACTCGGATTTTTTAAAAGTACCTATCCAACAGGTCGATAACCCTAAAGAAGTAGCCTTAAGAACGGCAATTTCGCCAATAAACCCAGTCTTTCCAAGCGAAATAGGATCTAAATCAGAAATGAACGCCATGTTGTCCTCGGGAGAACGAATGGTATAGTACATGTCCTTAGTGGGTTGGGCCTTAAAAAATTTTATTTCGGTGTTGTGAGTAAAAGGAAGAGGAACCGACTTAATAAAACTAACTAGTTGAGACATCGCTTCCGGTTCAACTGGGTCACTTGTAAAACTTCTAACTGACCTTCTGTTTTCAATTGCAGTTTTTGCATCAAAAATCCAGTCCATTTATATTTCTCCTTAAATACTATTGGTTATCCTTGGAGTTAACAACTTAAGTAGAATGATAATGAAATTATACTCCTGATAACGTGTCATTTGAACCCTTATTTTCTTCCTATTCGTCGTTTTACCCATCTTCAGAATTTTATTGGAAAAGAATATACACTGTTATTTGCCTTCTTTGTTTAGTGCGATTCTTCAATTTTGGATTCAGAGATTCTTCAGCCCAGTTTTCAATTTTCGTTGTTAGGTGACTCTTCTTCAATTTGAGTGGTAGGAATTTCTTCAGCCAAATTTTCACTTAGCGAAGAGGGACTTTCTTCAATTTGGGTAGCAGGCATTTCTTCAGCCCAGTTTTCGCTTATAGGGGAGGGACTTTCTTCAATTTGCGTAGCAGGGATTTCTTCAACCCAGTTTTCGCTTAGTGGGGAGGGACTTTCTTCTGGCTTTTCGCCTATTACACTTTCGGAATCCTCTATATTTCCATATATAATTGGAGTTTTTAGGGAATCAAGTATATTTTCCTCACCCTTATATTTATGTGTTTTTTTGCTTTTATTCCACTCTCTTATCGGAGGAATAATTCTAGTTTGCTTTCCTTCCACAACTGCCTTTATCTGATCAGTGAAGAAGTGGTCGGTCTCATCAAATATATTATCCTCATCAATCTTATCTATATTTGCATCCTTCAAGGCCTTGAATTCTTCAGGAATCTTATATTTCTTATTAATTATATCATATGCTATTGGCACTACATAAAGGGTAACAAACGTCGCATAACCTAGCCCTCCAACCATAGCTATCGCTATTGGAGCAAGCAATAGCCCATAGTCGGTACGATTTGTAGCCATAATGATCATTGCTGAAATGGTTGTTAATGCAGTTAGAAGAATTGGCCTTAATCTATCCACACCCGTTTTCAAAAGAGCCTCTCGCTTATCCGTTCCCGACTCAATAACTTTGTCTGTATAATCCACGAAAACTATACCATTGTTAACAACAACTCCCATGAGTATAATTATTCCAATAAGAGACATTATGTTAATTGAAGTCCCAGTAACAAGCATCAAAGCAAAGGACCCAGTAAAAGCTAATGGAACGGTAAACATTACGATAAAAGGTTTCTTCCAGCTTTGGAATTGAGCAACCATTATAAGGAAAATCAATATAATTGCAGCGCCCAAAATCAAGTAAAGATTATTAAAAACCTCATCCATTATGCCAACGGCCTCTTTAGTATCTACAGAAACGGTGGAAGGTTTGCTTTCATTATATAATCCCACTATCTGATTAATATCGTTAACAGCATCACTTTCCGAGTAAGCGCCATCATATTCAACTGTCAAAGTGATAATCTTTCTTCCCTCAGAGTGTTTAATTCCGGTATATCCAGATGTCTTAACAAAGGATGCAGGTATATCCTCCGAAAATCCAGAACGGTATAGAATATTTCCTAAACTATCTTTTGAAAAACAATCTTCTGTAAGAAGCTTGTATAAAGGAACAGATTTAGTGGTTGCCCCGGTACCAAGGACATCGCTTCCTTCAATATTAAGTGTCATGAGATCAATCTCATCTCTCTTTATAGAATAGAACTGGGTCATATTTTCAACGGATATTTCTTGCGTAGTGTAGGTTACATCGTGTAATCCAGTATCTTCATTCTTTGCAACTACAGCGTATTCATAGGAAAAAGTTTCATCCGCGAAACTTACTGGTATCATTTGATTTGATCCAATGGTTTGAACAAATCCCGAGTCTTTTACAAATATAGTGTTTCCGCTAGTGTTTTTCACGAAATATTGGTTCTCTTCCCCGCTATAGTCATAATTGTTGTTGACGAAGATTTTTACAGCTGTTCCATTTCTCTCCCCCAATAACCAGCTTGTGTTTTCATATATCTCTGAGTAAATCATTACATCATAATTCGTTTTTCCCGAATTAGTTTCATCGGAATACAGTCTTAATGTGTGAGAAGAAGATACTGTCTTTAGAGCATCTGAAATTTGTAGATATACCTGTCCTGTTGTTAGTCCATATTTTGAGGCTTCGTCTTTATCTACTATCAGCTTATATTCTTCTGAAGCAGTGTCAACATTCTTTCTAACAGATACTATCTTTTCAGAGGCACTTATTGCTGAAGCAAGTTTATCTGCTTCTTCAATCATTTGGTCATAATCATTTCCGAAAACATAAATGCTATATTCTGTGTCTACAAAAGAGCCCGAAAAGGACATTATTGAACTAACTGAAACGGAGGTAGTAAATAAATTTCCACCAACTGCATCTAGAGATTTTTCTATTTCTTCGCACAAGTCAAAAGGATCCATCGTTCTTTCTTTTTCAGTCACTAAGGAAAGTGACGCAGATAGCGCACCACCACCTATGGAAAACCCACCTACGCTCATCCCGGCATCCGAATATATTGCCGCGGCTTCAATATCGGGATAGTTGTTAAAAACATCCAGTGCCTTTGAAACAATCTCAGCCTCTATATCCTCATTAGTTAAATATTCTTCATCCATAACTGATAAGCCGAAATTTCTCTCATCTATTGCATCTTTATTAATATCGAAACTAACGCTAACCGAGCCCATATATGTTTTGGGGAATACTTCTGTTTTGGAAACTAAAAATCCAGAAAGGGTCATTCCTACAAATAGAATCAAAGCAATTGACAAGACAATCCATTTATTATTTAGTGAAAAATTCAATGACCTGATATATGCCTTTTTCACCGACTTAATTAATTTTGAATCATTCTTAGGAAGTTCCTTAATCACATAAGCAGTAGATATTGGAATAACAGTAAGAGCTACAAATAGAGAGGCAAGAAGTGAAAAACATACTGTTAAAGCCATATCTGTGAGTATTTCCCTAACTAAGCCACTAATAAATACTATCGGAAGAAAAACAACAATAGTGGTCATAGTAGAGGCAAAAATCGCTCCAGTCATTTGTTTTGCACCCTGAATTGCCGACTCGAATCTCGTTTTCCCTTGTAGCCTCAACCTTTGAATGTTTTCCAAAACAACGATTGAGTTGTCCACCAACATTCCAACGCCCAGAGTTAAACCTCCCATGGATACAATATTTAGAGTAATCCCTGCAAAGTACATAAGAACAAAAGTGAATACAACTGAAAAAACAATAGCTATAGAAACCGCTATAGTTGGTTTAAGCCTCTTGAAGAAAACTAAAAGAACTACCGCCGCAAGAAGAGCTCCCCAAAGTAAGCTTTGTAAAACAGAATTCATCATAAAGCCTATCATTCGACCATCATCAGAAATCACGTTAAAAGTAAAACTTTCTCTTTCTGCTTTGATATTTTCTAATAATGCTTTGATTTGGTCTGATACAACAGTGGTGGAAGCATTAGCCTCTTTTTCTATCGTCAAAACAACAGAAGGACTAGAACTAAAATTCCCATTTCCGTCATTAACTAACAACCTTGTTATTAATTTTGAAGAATCGTTCAAGAACATCATGTCCGCTATATCCCCGATTTTTAAATCAATCGTAAGATTGTCTGTAGCTTCTCTAATAGTTTCTTTTATAATGTTTACATCAATAGCGTAACTGTTTTCTCCACTATCCTCATTGGTGGTTACAATAACCGCGCCCTCTCCACCGTAATCTTGAAGTACCTCAAGCACTGCTTCTATTGTATTTTCAATATCTTCGGCGCTTCTTCCTGAAAGCATGCTAATATAATTATCGTAATTTTCTTCACCGACTGATTCTCTTATTGAACTAACTCTGTCTTCATAAACTCCGAATCTTACTATGTTAGTATCAATTGCCGAAGCAAAAGTATCTTTATACGCCGACCAAATCCTAGCTGCAGTTATTGTAGTTCCTACTGGAATTACTGAGGGGGAAGAGGAGTTGCTATCCATGAAATTCAATACTAAATACTGCCAGTTATCTGTTGTATTAATAGCAGAGGTAAGAGATTGAAATGCTACATCCTCTTGTAGAGATAGGCTCCAAGCATCTACAAAAGATGTGCTTAAATAAAATTCAGTATTTGGAGTCCTGTTAGCGATCAGATTAATAACCCAGTCGGCATAACCTTCCGTATCTGAGGGTTTGCCTACATTCAATGCAGTTATGGTGGCATTCAAAGAGTTATCATAGTAGGCCGTATATCCGGCATTCCACCCTGTAGAGGGATAAATATTATTATCCGTAACATAGTTTAAAATATATTTTTGCCAATGCGAAGATGATTCGAGAGTCAAGAGATTATTTCCAAGAGTCAAATCCGAAGTAATAGCATTTCTCCACTCATTCACCTGCTCAGGAGTCAAGGCATAACTAAAAACTGAGTAATTATTTGCAATATTTATTATGTAATCAGCAGACTCTTCCAAAAAAGCTTCTTTATAATCTTCATCGGTTGAGTAATCGGATCTCAACACCCTGCCGTCCGAAGTATCCTGAAGTTCCTCCGAAATACTAACTGTATAATGCTCTGTATAGTCTGAATCCCAAATCAAAGGGTCAGCTATAACAGTATCTTGAGAAAGATAAATTTCTGAATCTCTAATCAGCTCAAAAACCTGTGTTCTCCACTCAAGAGGTAAATCCTCCTCATACTCTCCCATTAAATCTATGAATTCAGGATTATTATCTATTACATCCTTCCAATCAGCTTGAGCGGATTCGGACATATATAGATTTGAAAAGGTAAAGTCGCTTACCACATTATCTATTACCCACTGAGAGTAATCACTCACTTCTTCGGCAGTTCTGGCCAATTCTTCCGAAATAAAACTTATGTCACCATCAGTGATTGTATATATCCCCTCTTCGGCGGTATAAGACATAATTGTCAATATAGTTTCGATTTGGACTATGTATTCCTCAACAATATTACCTATGTCTATACTAACAGCAGCGGTTTCTATAAATTCTTGTCTTGAGTTAACATTATTGCCTATCTTCACGACAAAACTCGTAGCCCCCTGAGTGATACTTCCAGCAGGCATATCAAAATCCTGTGCCATAATAATGGAGGATAAAATCTCTGCATTAATTGCTGAAAGCATGCCTCTTGTATAACCATATGCCATATTGATTAGACCCGAATAAAATATTTCGTCTATAGTATCACCGAAAATCTTCTTGTTTTCTTCCCCATCTTCGAGCATGAACCTGTTTTCTAAAATCAAATCTATCATATCGATAGTCGCCGCTCTAAATTCAGAATCTGGGTTTCTAAGTTCGGGTAAAAGAATGCTCGTAATTAAGTTCTCTTCACTTGTCCCCTCCCCTTGAGTATCCTCGAGCTCTTCCACGAGTCTGTCTAAAACCTTTTCGGGATCTATTTCCCCATCTGTCGAAAGGGTCTCATCCTCTTCAGCATCTTCTACTATTTCTTGTAAACTAGTTCGTATAGTTTCCTTTTGACCTTCGGAAATTTTTAAAGTAATTCCAAAATCCCCCGCTGTTCCAGAAACAAAAGTCTCGGCTGTCTTCTGGCTGTTCAGATTCATAAGGACCAAATTGGAAACTAACCCATTTGCTGAAACTGCAGCAACTCCATCTATAGCAGCTATCTGGCTAACTACTCCTTCCAAATAATCGGAAACATTCTCAATGGTCTCATTTGCAACCCCAATACTTACAGTCATCATAGGTAAGAGCGCTGCACTTATTTCAATTATTATTGGATCCTGTCTTAAGGGGTCACTAGGTAAACTTATAAGTTTTAGTCCTGATTCAATATCTTGTTTTACCTCAGATGCATCTGCCTCGTTAGACAATTCTAGAGTAATCATTGAATAGTGTTCCGCAGAAGTAGAAGTCATCTTTTTAATGCCTGATATCTTTGCTACAACCGATTCAATAGGAGTAGTAACATCCTTTTCGACGACATCAGGGACAGCACCTGGAAACACCGTGACAACAACAATAAAGGGAAGGTCCATTTCGGGTAACAAATCAACAGAAGTGTTCAAATATGAAACAACCCCTAATGCAATGACAATAATGACTACTACAATAATCAACAGGGGTTTCTTAACACTTAGTTTTGCGAGCATATTACTCCAGAATAACGGTCTTTTCTCCCCGGACCGTTTCGGGAAAAATTAGGATATGTTTAAGGTCTCATTACCTCGGCCCGATTGTTAATCAAAATCGCCACCATATGGGTTCCAGTTAAAATCATCTTCTTCGGCCTCTCTTTCTCTTCTAAAAACCGTTCTCCCTTCAAGATTTTCTGAAGCAGGGGTAAAAATATCACTGCTCAAATCTATAACAGGATTGTAGTCAAAAGTTTCCTGAATATTCAAAATGAAATTAATCTCAAAAACATCCTTGACCCCATCAGTTGAAGTAACGAAAGTATGAAGTAAACTCAATATGCTATTTACCTCGCTCTCGCTAGCTATCTCCAGTTCAGATGCAATTAGCTTAATGTCTGCATCTGGAACTCTTATCGTAATCTTGCTCTCATATCCTGAAGAGAGGAGATAACCTTCTGCATTTGCACTTCCTGTGTATACAGTATCCCCAATTGTAATCCAGCCTTTTGCCATTTCGTAATATGATGAATATACATTTTGAACAAATTCCAGCATCTCTTCATCATCTAGATTAAGAATATACTCCCCATAAACTTCATTTACTTCAGCTAGAATCATATCGAGCAAACTTCCCCCGGGAATAGTATATTGAAAGTTAAACTCCCCTGTCCCTATGTTAATTTCATCTCCCAAAGAATTAGTTAATACTGAAAAGTCAACCGTGGGAACTATAGGTTTCAT
>JAQVQU010000144.1 GCA_028701415.1 Clostridia bacterium
CTCATCATAAGCTTGTATTTTTTGGCAATAGTTTCAAACTCTCTCTTATCCCTTTCGGAATGCTCTCCATAATACACTTCTAGAGCGTCTAACCCCATCTCCTTTAATTCCCCAACTATTTTATCAATTCTATCAAAGCCGTATTTAAAATCTTTCATGATTATGAGTGGATGAGCTAAAGAGGAAAACCCTACTGCGCCGCTTATAGCCTTAATTGCTTCTTCGGCCTCAACTTTTAAATCAAATGCCTTAAAATCATTTAAATATTTTTCTATTACCTCTTTAACTGATTTACCATAGCCCATGCGAATAAGAATATTTGCAAAGTTTGGCTTTCCAACATTACTCTTTGATGCCCTGAGTATATCCATGTCTTCCTCGGGGATAATTATCTTATGTTCTTCTCTTAAATATTCCGCTAGTCTTTCAGTTTTTTCTTTACGAAAGTTTCTGCTCTTATCTGCCAAGTCGTTGAGTGTTTTGTTCTCCAAGCAAAAAGCATACCCCAACATATGAAGGTCTATTTCCTTATGTTTGCAAGAAAACTCCACTCCTTTAAAAAATGATATGCCTCTGGGAATTTCAATTCTGTCTAAAATTTTAGATCCATCTAAAGTATCATGGTCAGTAACTGAAAAGGCCTTTACACCCCTTTCTTTTACTAGATTAATAATCTCTTCCGGAGCATATGAGCCGTCGCTGAAGTTAGAGTGAATGTGCAAATCTATATCAGAATTAATTTTTCTTTCGTTTCCCATCCAATTCCTCCTACGAGAGATAGCGTCATGCTAGTACAAAAATATTGTAACACATTGCCTCTTTTATTTATAGGTCAAATAGCCTCTTGAAGAAATGAAAAGCTCATGGTTCTCTCTTGTCCCAGTAATATATCTTTCTGTATTAGCCACTATTGATTTAATATTAATTATGGTGTAAATTTATAGCACACAATAAAACGCGGAGGGAAAAATGCCTTTTTCAATTATAAAAAACTTAAAAAATGTCTCTAATATTAAAAACTATGTCTATATGGCAAATAAATCTACCATGTTAAATAACCCATCCCTTCCATTTCAGATATTGTCATACCAAAGCGTAAAATCCTTCCTTGAAAAATTTGATGCTTCTAGTCTTTACTCGGAGCTACTTCTCCCCCAAGGGTCTCTTTTCAAAAGGTTTATTGTCTGCGAATTTCCAAATCAAGATTTGGACACTAGAGCCGGCAGAGATCATATTAAGTCTATCCTCTTCTCTGCCCTAAAATTTACCATCAATACCAAGGCAAGAAACATTGTTCTTCAGATTGACAGCCCGGTTATCAGCTATTCTGCAGTGAGCTACAAAAGAGTCCTGGAAATGTTAAAGAGTTTCTTATGGACTCACAATATGAATATATATCTGTACATCCCCGACTTACCAAGTGGCTTGATGGACCTTTCGGAAAAAAGGGCCCTTGACAGATTGATATACCCTTCCGACTACCCTTCTTTATCCATGTCCAACGATGACCAATCTATCTTACTTGGTTGTTATGAAGAGGAAAAAAGGGATTATACGATGTGTTCTATGTCCTATGAGTTAATAAGCAGAAAAGAACGTCCTCTCCCAAGGAAAGAAATATCCATTCTTGGAAACATTCTGGATACAGACACATCTTTTTCAGAGACTCTGATGGCCATTATTAGTTCAAAAGGTCTCAAAGACTCAATGGTATACAACAAGGCAAATATAGACAGAAGACATTTTTCGAAAATCCGGACCGGGGAGATCAAGGTTCCGAAGAAACAAACTGTTTTAGCTCTCGCTATTGCCCTTGAACTTGATATAACCGAGACAAGCAATCTTCTTGAAAAAGCTGGGTATTCCCTTTCCCGGAGCCTTCTAAGTGATGTAATAATCCGTTACTATATAGAAAACGAAAATTACGATATTTACGACATAAATTGCGCCCTTTTTGAATACGATCAGCCCTTACTAGGTTCTTTGTCCGATTAAAAATTCTCTCCGCGATTTTTTCATTTTCTTCCAGAATAATGACCTTTATTCATATTGATAAATGTCCCTTTTCAAGCGACCTTTTATCTTTTTTAGACTGGTATACTTGGAGTATCAAATATTCCAGGAGGAAAAACAATGAAAAAAGATCTTACAGAATTAGTATTTATACTAGACAGAAGTGGCTCAATGGGAGGCCTTGAAAGTGATACCATTGGTGGTTTCAATTCACTTCTCAAAAAGCAAAAAGAGGTGGAGGGCGAATGCTTGCTGACAACAGTTCTTTTTGACAATCGGTATGAACTGTTGCATGACAGGATAGATATCAGAGGAACCGCGGAAATAACTAGAGAACAATACTTTACAAGAGGTTCTACGGCCTTACTCGATGCGGTTGGTTTAACAATTAAAAAGATATCTACTGCGCAAAAAAATACTTCAGATGACTTTCGCCCAGAAAAAACTTTATGCGTAATTATTACAGATGGTATGGAAAACAGCAGCAGGGAATATAGAGGACATGAAATTAGAGAGATGATTGAAAGAAAAAAGAAAGAGGACGGATGGGAGTTTGTTTTCCTGGGCGCAAACATAGATGCCTTTGAAACTGCCGAGCACATGGGAATTTCCCGTGATTATTCTGCAAACTATCATGCTAATAGCCGTGGAGTATCGATGAACTATTGCAAAATGGCGGATGGAATATCGGAAATGAGGAAAGGGAATAGTTATTGCATTGGAATGATGTGCGAGTATATCAATGAAAATTATGAAAAAGAGAAGAAGAATAAGAAGAAGAATCTTCCTGACGACCTCTCAGACAAAAACAAAAAATAACTTTATTCATATGTTCTCCTTAAGGAAAAGGCTGCCGAATGGCAGTCTTTTCTTGTATATGTATATATTTTTACTTCTTGTTTCCATATTATAGGATTACAATACATTTATTACACTTTTGCTAAAAAAAATAAGAACTTGGTTAGGTGGTTTCCACCCATTCACGAATTGTTCTTTCAGCGCAACACACTTCCCTTGCTAGGGAAGTTCCTACGTTTTCTCCCGCTAACTATTTGCTTGCTGCT
>JAQVQU010000145.1 GCA_028701415.1 Clostridia bacterium
TTTTTTCTATTGAAATATGAATTTTTTATGCAATAATATACCTATGAAATTATGTTCAAATCTCTTAAAGGTCAAAATAGTACTATCAATTTTCTTGATTTTACTATTATTTCTTCTACCACTATTTTTATTTTCCTGTTCTAACTCTCCCAATTATCCGGCCATGATTGATTCTAACAATACGTATGAAGAGGTAGCACTTTCTGAGGAGCAAAAAAATATTTATCCTAATTGTACAATAGAAAACTATTTTATATCGGCAGAAAAAAAGATCTTTCGGGTTATATCTGAAAGAGGTTTTGTGGATGAAATTAATCTTTTAGTCTTACTCGAAGGAACTACTATTCAAAAAATCCAGGGAATAGATGTTAAGGAAAGCGAAAATTATGGTATGAATTGCTTTACTGGAACATATCTGACCCAATTTGAGGGTATAGATTTAGCAGAAATTGAAGTTGTGCGAGGGAAAGAAACCCCCTATGACCAAGGGGAAATCATATATGTTACTCATGCCACCACTACCTCAAAAGCTATCATTTCAGCTGTTAACGCAATAGCGGTTTTTGTAAATTCCTAATTTTTAAAAATCACACTTTCTGAATAATCAGAATAGGAACCTCATAAATATCAGTATTCCCCTTAATCGTATGATAAAACTTGTAGTATACCCTAACAGATGATGAGTCAGTTATTATTGAATATCTAGGTTCTCCAGATGTACTGTTTTCCAGCTCTCTGAAACCAGTTATCACGAAGGAAATCGGATTTTCCGAATAATCCAATTGAATATAGGGCACATAGCCGAAAAACCATTGTTTCGAACTGCTTTGGAATAAGTTAATTCCCTCAAAAATCATACTGCTCCCTTCGACATTCTTCAGAGAATACTCCTGGCCATTTACAGTGAAATCAAATTCAGGAACTATATATATGTTTCTAAGATTTAGCCTTTTTTGCGTCCCTTGAATATATACCGAGATTTCTTGTCCAACCTGCCCATTATCGTTATAGGATACTGCTTCAGGAGAAATTATGGTCCCTCCTTTCCTATATTCAAGTTTTTCATCTTCCCTCAAGTCTCTAAGGTTATAGCTGTCTTTATTATAATCAGTTAATCTGTATTCTTTAATCTTTATAATATCCTCAAAATTTAGATCAGAAAATATACCATAGCAATCCTCGTATCTATGAATAGTCATCATCTTTGCCTCTTCAAATATCTTGTTAACCACCGTAACAGTAATTGAAGTTTCAAGGGAAGAAAATCTGGATTTCACAGTTATAGTTGCAGTCCCCTCCCTTATCCCGACAAAAAACTGATCTAGTTCTCCGTTTCCTTTCTCAGTCGAAGAAAAAACTATTGGACTAAGAGTCCCGTCGAAGGAGTAATTTACGGTATAATCAAGCAAATTCCCACCCGTTGTATTAACATCAAGTTTGAAATACTGAATATCGGAAGAACTCAGATATTTGCCCATAAATTCATCTTCAATATCGTCATCCCCATCCATATCACAGGTTAAATATACCGAAACATTTCCTGTTTTTGGTTCCTTTGTAAAGGTTTTATACTTAGGACTAAATACTTGATCATCGTTTTTGTGCTTTCCTGACACCCTCAAAATATCAATAGAAGAGGGTGTTTCAGAAATAAGGTTAAGATCAATTTCGGTTCCTTCTATTTTTTCTGTTTCTACAAAAGAAAACATCCCCTCCTTTTTTTCTCTCCATCTAGCCAAATACATTTTTGCAGTGGATTTTGTAGGGTCAAACTGGTATTTTACACCGTTTTGAAAATAGTTACTAATCCTATTCTCTTGTGAGTCATATCGGTAATCATAATCGCTCAGTGAATATATATCATAGTTTTTATTGTCATAACTGATATATAATCCAGCCTTTTCTTTGGCTTTTGAATCTGAAATTTCGATTTCTTGTACATCCCCATTATCAAAACGATACTCAGCGCTAATATCTTGTAAAAAATACCTGCCAAGGGGATGATCTTTTGCATTTATGCTAATATCTTTTGTTCCGTTTACCATTCCCTCCCCATAACTAAAATAAATACCATACGGGAAATCTTCAGTCTTGACTAAATTATCCTTAACAACATATTTTTGGTCAATAATGTTAATTTTTGTTCCCACATTATTAGTTACAAAACACCTAAAATCATAAGCCCTTTCTTCCTCGTAAATAATATTTCCTATTGTAATCTCATATTCTTGTGGAGCTAAATATGAATTTTTTCCCCAATAAACGTCTTTGGGGTTTGATGGAATATATTCTTCTTCTCCAGAAAAAATCTGGGCAGAAAAAGTATAACTATCCCCTCCCTTAATATCTATTACCTCTTCTGATTTGCTGTTTATAGCGGAAAATTCTACTCTATCCGGTCGATTCCCGGTTATTACCTGTATTGAGAAGGAAACGTCTTCTAATATATTTTCATTTTCGGTCTTTCCACTCACCTTAAAAATATATTCCCCAGTTTTAGTAAATCTGAACTTTTCAAATTTACCTCCTCCCCCTATTACTATAGTTTCTGTCTCAACTCCCTCTCCCGAAATCTCGATCGAAACAGTGTACTTATCAACGTCACTAATCATCTGAATTGCATCTAAATCAAGCTCATCATATAGTAAAAAACCCTTACCACTTTCAACATATGTTGAAAAAGTAGGGTTGAAGTTTATCGAATCGAGAAATAGCCAATCTTCTTGTGTTTGATTGTCGTTATTGTTATTGACGTTTCCTAAATCAATTGGTGTATTATTACCAGGATCACAGCCAACTAAAAAAATTGATAGCACAAAAATACTGCAAAACAAAAAAATATCTAGAAATTTTCTCACATGCACCCCTTTGCCCAATTTTGGAAATCTCCCCAACTTCTTAAAATCCAAAATTTTCTTCTTTGTTTTAGTCAATGTATTATAATCATGTTTATAATTACTAGTCAATACTAAAAATGCCTAAGCGCTCTTAAAAACAGAAAATATGCTATTACTCTTTTTGTAAAAGGATTGGGTCCATCTCCGCTATGCCTT
>JAQVQU010000146.1 GCA_028701415.1 Clostridia bacterium
TGGTATAATTTTTTAGTTAGATTTATGTGGATAACTTAAATCTTTCGCACAAGAATTAACGCCCCGAAAGGGGTTATTTGCAAGAAAGGAGATTTTAATGGAAAAAAACACTACTGAGTACGATGGGCATGCGATTAAAGTCCTTGAGGGGTTGGAGCCTGTCAGGCTAAGACCGGGGATGTATATAGGGACAACTGATTCAAAGGGATTGCACCATTTAATTACTGAAATAGTCGACAACTCTGTTGATGAAGCTCTCGCTGGATATTGTACTCATATTGAGGTTACAATTAATAAGGATGGCTCGTGTTCGGTTAGAGATGACGGAAGGGGAATACCAGCTGAAATAGTGGAAAAAGAAAATAAATCCGGGATAGAAGTTGTAATGACAAAGCTCCATGCCGGAGGAAAATTTGGCGGAGGCGGATACACTATCTCCGGGGGACTTCATGGAGTAGGATTATCCGTAGTTAATGCGCTTAGTGATTGGTTGGAAGTAACGGTATATCAACATGGAAAGATTTATTGGATGAGATGTGAGAGAGGGCTTCCGGTAACAGAATTAAAAGTCATAGGTGAGACTGAGGAAGAAGGGACAATGATCAGTTTTTATCCAGATGCAAGTATTTTTGTTGAGGGGATAGACTTTGATTTTGATATAGCTAGAGTAAGGCTTAGAGAACTTGCATTTTTGAATAAATGTCTTAGAATCACTTTTACCGATGAGAGAGAAGGAAAAGAGAGAACTGAATCATATTATAACGAAGAGGGTATTGTAAACTTTGTAGAACAACTCAATAAAGGCAAAGAAACATTGCTTCCGCACGTTATATATATGTGTCAGGAATGTAATGAGCAAGTAGTCGAGATCGCGTTGCAATATAATAGTGGCTACAATGAGGCAATATATACCTTTGCAAACAACATTAAGACCGAAGAAGGAGGAGTTCATTTAGACGGCTTCAAATTCGCGCTAACAAAAGTAATAAACGATTTTGGAACTCAACTTAAGCTTCTTAAAGAAGAGGAAAAGCTGTCTGGAGAAGATGTCCGAGAAGGACTTGTCGCAGTAATAAACGTAAAGCTTCCTAATCCTCAGTTTGAAGGGCAGACTAAGACAAAATTGGGCAATTCTACTATGCGTGAGTTTGTGAAAAAAGTTTTTACTGACAAATTCTCCGAATTCCTCGAGGAAAACCCCAAGGATGCCAAAGAATTAATAAACAAGAGTGTTAACGCGCAGAGGGCTAGAGAAGCGGCCAGAAAGGCCAGAGAAAGCTTTAGAAAGACTGCCATGGACAGCACAGCACTTCCTGGTAAACTAGCCGATTGTATAGATACCAACCCAATGAACTGTGAGATATACCTCGTCGAGGGAGATTCCGCAGGCGGAACAGCAAAGCAGGGAAGGGATAGACAGTATCAAGCAATTCTGCCACTTAGAGGAAAAATTTTGAACGTTGAGAAGGCTAGGATTCACAAAATATTGGATAATGAAGAAATTAAATCAATGTTTACAGCCTTTGGATGTGGGTATGGAGATGATTTTGATCTTTCCAAGAGAAGATATGACAGAATAATATGCATGACTGATGCTGACGTTGACGGTAGCCACATCAGAATATTGCTTCTAACATTCTTTTTCAGATTTATGAAGCCCTTAATTGTTAATGGGCACATATACATAGCACTTCCTCCTCTTTACAAAGTTACGAAAGGAAAAGAGGAAAGGTACTTCTATTCGGACGAAGAATTGAGACAGTATCTAGACACAATCGGGGGAGCAAGATATGATCTTCAAAGATATAAAGGTCTTGGAGAGATGAACGCTACTCAGCTATATGAAACAACTATGAATCCCGAAACCAGAACCCTCTTAAAGGTTACAGTAGAAGATGCCGAGGAGGCCGATTCGATATTCTCTATGTTGATGGGAGATATAGTCGACCTTAGAAGAGAGTTTATTGAACAAAACGCGACATTGGTAAAGGAGCTCGACGTGTAATATGGATAATAAAACAAACAAAAACATTCAAAACATTAAAGATATTCTTGATAAGACTAAGATCCGTGAGATAAAAGTCATAGATGAGATGCAGAAATCTTTTATTGCATACGCAATGGCCGTTAACGTTACAAGGGCTATTCCAGATGTCAGAGATGGTCTTAAACCCGTTCACAGAAGAATTCTGTATGCTATGAACGATTTGGGCAATACACATAATAACCCTCATAAGAAATGTGCCCGTATCGTTGGTGAAGTTTTGGGTAAGTATCATCCTCATGGAGATAGTTCAGTATATGATGCGTTAGTAAGGCTTGCGCAAGACTTCTCAATTAACGAGCCCTTAGTTGATGGACATGGAAACTTCGGATCAGTTGATGGGGATCCGCCGGCTGCACAAAGGTACACTGAGGCTAGACTTACAAAAATTGCCGCAGAACTTATTAAAGATCTTGAAAAAGAAACCGTAGATTTTTATCCTAACTTTGATGATACTTTAATGCAACCCACAGTTTTGCCTGCCAGATTTCCCAATCTTTTGGTTAACGGAGCAGAAGGAATCGCTGTAGGTATGGCAACTAATATCCCCCCTCATAATTTAGGAGAGGTAATTGATGCGACTGTTGCATTAATAGACAACCCGGAACTTGATCCAGAGGATTTAGTTCAGTACATTCCTGCTCCCGATTATCCTACTGGAGGCTTTATACTGGGGAGAGCGGCTGCCCAACAGGCATATAAAACAGGGCGTGGAGGCGTAGTTATTCGTGCAAGGTGTGAAATTGAAGAACAAGATGGAAGAAATTACATCATAGTAACTGAGCTTCCCTACCAGATTAATAAGGCTAATCTCATTAAAGCTATTGCCGAACAGGTGAAAGACAAGAAACTCAATGGGATCTCCAATATCATGGATCATAGCGATAGAGACGGTATGAGAATTGTTATTGAACTCAAAAGGGATGCCTCTCCCAAAGTTGTTTTAAATACACTATATAAACAAACTCAGCTTCAGATTAAAGACAACATGAT
>JAQVQU010000043.1:0-1294 GCA_028701415.1 Clostridia bacterium
TAAAAAAAGGAGCTGTTATAGCCATAGTATTGGCCGTGGTTATAGTTGCACTTTCAGGTGCGGGTTTGCTTTGGTATTTTTGGGATATGATTTTCAATAAACCAGAAAACTCTGATTTAGGATCGTACTATGGTTATTTTGGATATGCTCCTGACACTGAAGGATCGGATGCAGTATATATAGATTATTCAGACAGATTATTATCCTTTCAAGTAGAAATAGAGACGGGTATGGCTGAAAATGCTGCCGATGAAGATAAGGCTTTGGCGGCTTACATAATATACAGAGTTGCCTGCCTTGCAGATGCTACTGCTGGGAAAAAAGCAAAATATTCGATAGGAACTGGAACCGCAACGGGAAGTCTTCAAGGCCAGGCTGCAGGTTCTACTCCAGTATTAGTCAGTGGTTCTATGAACTTAACTGCTACTTATTATAATCTAAAATGGCCATTTTCTCCCCTTCCGAGTGTGGATTCCATTTATAACGACGACACATATCACTCATATGAGGTCTCGGAAGAGTATACTCAGATTCCTGCAGGAGGAGTTTCCTCAAGCGAAGAAGCTTTAGCAACATTGGGGGAACCCTTTCTAAGAATGGCTCTTCCTTTTGCTAGAAGGAGCATAATTACTCCCGATTATAAAGTAGTATGTAATGGAGAACAGTCATCAAGTGTAATAACCCCTACGGCAGTTACCGCTAATTTTTCTGATAAGAAATCATCATATTCCAAGAAAACTATGGAAGAAGTTGAAGCCGAGAATACTTTTCAAAGACAATATGGGGAAACTTGGGGAGATATTTATGGGTTGACGGCAAGAGATACTTCAATTCACATAATTAATCCAGACACTATTATAGGTTCTTCCGTGGAGATTTCTAAACAAACAGGCTCTGGTCTTGAAGGGGGAAATGTGGATTATTATTCTGTTAAGTTTGAAGTCGATACCGAAACCGGACGAGGAACGCCTGAGAGTGCTACATATTACGCTGAAAGGTTATATATATCCCAGGCCCCTCAGGCATTTCTGGATTATCTTGAAGGATATCAAATGTATTACTCTGAATTGAAGGTTGAGATGACAGTTTTTGAAAACGGATATTTGAGAACATGGGGAACAGATGAGACATGGGTAATGAATGGATCTGTTGCGCTAGTCGGAATACAGGCTGAATTAAGTTCGCAGAACAGAAGCACTGAAGCTTTTTGTTATGATTATGACACGATTATGCAAGGTTTTTCGAATAGATACTTTGGAAACCATGAGTCTGTAGGTCTGCCTAGGGAGGATCT
>JAQVQU010000043.1:1394-7948 GCA_028701415.1 Clostridia bacterium
TAGTGTATAAAATTAATGCTTGACAAGTATAAATAATATGTGGTAATTTCTATCCATACTCATTTGGAGAACAAAGGAATGTTGGCAATAATAGCATCTATCGTTATTATAATTACGCTTAGCGTCGTCCTATTACTAGTAGACGATGCAGTTTCTGGTTTGCCAAGTGTAAGGTAATAGTATAAAACATAAAAAAGTACTCAAAACCCTCGGCAAACCGCAGAGGGTTTTTTGATATAAAACATATTGAAGGGAGAAAAAAATGAAGATTACAGGCGCAGAGATAGTAATGAAAGTTCTTCTTGAAAACGGAGTGGACACGATTTTTGGATATCCTGGTGGAACCGTTCTTAATATTTATGATGAGATATATAAATACTCGGGGAAGATAAGGCATATAACCACCTCACATGAACAAGGAGCTGCTCATGCTGCAGATGGCTATGCTAGAGCAACCGGCAAGACAGGAGTAGTTTTTGCAACTTCCGGACCAGGTGCGACCAATTTAGTTACTGGAATAGCTACTGCGTACCTAGACTCAACTCCAATGGTCGCAATTACTGGTAATGTAGCAACTCCTTTTATTGGAAGGGATAGCTTTCAAGAAGTAGACATTTGTGGGGTTACAATGCCTGTCACAAAACATAACTTCATGGTTAAAGATGTTAATAAATTAGCTGATATATTGAGAGAGGCTTTTGTGATTGCACGTGCAGGAAGACCAGGCCCTGTGTTAGTTGATATCCCAAAAGACATTCAAGTAGCTATGGCTGAATATGAAAGTTGTACGATGCAACCCTCAAAGAAGGGACACAATAACGGTGTGAAGGCTTTCGAAACCGCCCTAGAGATTATCAGGCAGAGTAGGAAGCCTTTTATTTATGCCGGAGGAGGGGTTGTATCTTCTAATGCAAGTAAGGAGTTGGAAATATTTGCTGAAATGATTGATGCTCCAATAGGGACTTCAATGATGGGAATAAGCGGAGTATCATACGATAACAAGAGATATCTTGGAATGACTGGAATGCATGGAAAGTTCTGCTCTACGAAAGCGATGGCTGAATCTGACTTGATAATCGCAGTTGGAACAAGATTCTCTGACAGAGCAACAGGTAATAAAGTAAAGTTTGTCGATGGCAAAAAAGTTTTACACATAGATATTGACCCTGCAGAGATAGGTAAGAACATACCCGTATATGTCGCTTTAGTTGGGGATGTTAAAGATGTTCTTCAAAAGCTAATAGATAAACTTCCGGATATGGAAAGACCAGAGTGGGAGAAGACCGTTGAAGAAATTAAAAATTGCCCCGATTCACATTTGGAAATGGATAAGTCAAAGCTAAACCCTCAAAGCATTATTGAGACAGTAAATAAGTTCGTTCCTGCTGATACTGCTATAGCAACGGATGTTGGCCAACACCAAATGTGGGTAGCCCAATATTATAAATTCAGGTACCCAAGAACTCTACTTACATCAGGAGGACTGGGCACAATGGGCTTTGGAATGGGAGCTGCTATCGGAGCTGCTTTAGGCACTGGGAAAAGATCTGTTTTGTTTACTTCAGATGGTTGTTTTCACATGAACATGAACGAGCTTGCGACCATAGCAAATAATAATATTCCGGTGCTAATAGTTGTGATGAACAACAATGCTTTAGGTATGGTTAGACAATGGCAAACTATATTTTTCGGGAAAAGGTATTCTAATACTTCTCTTAACAGAAATACTAATTATGTTAAACTCGCTGACGCTTTTGATATTAAAGCTAAAAGAATAACTGAGATGAGCGAATTAGAAGATGCAGTTAAGGAAGCATTGAAAGGTAATAAACCATTTTTGTTGGAGGCAGTTATTAGCCCTGATGAAAGAGTTCTACCTATGATCCCTCCAAATGGGACAATAAAAGATATAATCCTTAAATAGAGCTTAAAATTAAATTTTATAAGTTGTAGAAATTGCAAATTTGGACTAATCAAGAGTAACTAATCATAGAAAAGGAATAATATATAGTAACTAGTCATAAAAAGAGAGTAATATATAATAAAGAAAAACTGATTGATAAAGGGTTAATGATAGTAAATGAATTTTGAGCAATTTATTCGCAATAAGGAGAGAAAATGAAAGAAGAGAAGTTTTTAATGTCTATGCTTGTTAAGAACGAGGCAGGAGTACTAACTAGGGTATCTGGTTTGTTTGCCCGGAGAGGATTTAATATAGATAGTTTATCTGTCGGGGAAACTCTAGATCCCAAAATATCTAGGATTACTATAACTGCTACTGGGGATGATTACGTTAAGGATCAAATCCGACTTCAACTTGAAAAGCTACATGATGTAATTATTGTAAAAAGTATGGATATGAAAAATACTGTTATGAGAGAGCTCATGCTGATAAAGGTTAATGTTCCCCAAGGAAAGAGAATTGAAATCCTTGAGGCTACTACCATATTCAGGGCGAAAGTTGTTGATTTAACCCCCGATTCCTTAACTTTGGAGGTAACTGGTGACACTAACAAATGTAATGCATTTTTGGAATATATGATTCCTTTTGGAGTTGTGGAATTATGTAGGACTGGGCTCACCGCGATAGGCAGAGGTAAGGATTTACTTTTGGATGAACAGGAATCTCCTAGCGAAGATTAAGACAATTATCGATTTTTCCGACAAAGGAAATAATTTTAAGAATACATTGTTATTAGGGAAAGTAAAAAAATTTTGAATTTAAACTAAATATAAAAAATAGAATGGCATCAGCCAAATAAAAAGGGAAAATAAGGAGAAAGAAAAATGGCAAAGATTTATTACGAAAAAGATTGTGATCTAAATGTATTGAAAGGTAAGAAGGTTGCGATTATCGGTTACGGAAGTCAGGGACATGCTCACGCGTTGAATTTAAGAGATAGTGGCGTTGATGTAATAGTTGGCTTGTATGAGGGCTCTAAATCAAAAGAAAAAGCACAAGCGAGAGGTTTAAGTGTTATGAATACGGCAGAGGCAGTCAAAGCTGCTGATGTAGTAATGATACTTATTAATGATGAAAAACAGGCTAAATTGTATAGTAATGACATTGCCCCCTACCTTAGTGAGGGAATGACGCTTGCATTTGCACATGGATTCAACATTCACTTCAAGCAAATAGTTCCTCCATCGAACATAGATGTAATAATGATTGCTCCTAAGGGACCAGGGCATACAGTAAGGAGCCAATTTGAAGAGGGAAAAGGAGTTCCAGATTTAATAGCTGTATATCAGGATTATACTGGAAAAGCTAAGGACACTGCATTAGCCTACGCAAAAGGAATTGGCGGAGCAAGAGCTGGGATACTTGAGACCACTTTCAAGGAGGAGACAGAAACAGATTTATTTGGTGAACAGGCTGTGCTATGTGGCGGAGTTGCGGAACTTATGAAAGCTGGCTTTGATACTCTCGTGGAAGCAGGGTATCAACCTGAAAGCGCATATTTCGAGTGTTTGCATGAAATGAAGTTAATAATTGACCTAGTTGTTAATGGTGGCCTCTCATTCATGAGATATTCAATAAGCGATACAGCTGAATATGGTGGATATAAAGTAGGAAAAAGGATTATAACTGATGAAACCAGAAAAGAGATGAAGAAGGTTCTTACTGAAATCCAAAATGGCAAATTTGCAAAAGAATGGATTAACGAAAATGAGATAGGAAGACCTGAGTTCAATGCAATGCGCAAAAGTGAGGCTGAGCATCAAATAGAAGTTACAGGTGCCGATCTACGCTCAAGAATGACTTGGAAAAAGCAAGAGTACAAAGAATAATTTATTTCTTAAAATTAAAAAGCATAAGGAAATGAAATTGACGACATACTTTAAAGAGATAAATTAGTTTTAAATTAATAATTCTATTGCAAAAGTAAGGGGCAGAATTGCCGCTTTTGAGCAAAAGTAAAATATTTTTTTGGGAAGAGAGGTAATATGAAATCTGATAGTATGAAAAAGGGAGTTGAAAAGGCCCCCGCTAGGTCCTTGCTGAAGGCTGATGGCCTGACTGAAGAGCAGCTAAAAAGGCCGATAATCGGGATTGCAAACTCATTCAATGAAATAGTTCCAGGGCATATACAGCTTAATAGCATTGCTCGAGCCGTAAAGGATGGGGTTCTGGCTGCAGGGGGAACACCTCTCGAATTTAATACTATAGGTGTTTGTGATGGCATCGCGATGGGGCATGAGGGGATGAAATATTCTCTTTGCACCAGAGAGTTAATAGCTGACAGCATAGAATGCATGGCAAAAGCTCATCCTTTTGATGGAATGGTTTTTATCCCCAGTTGCGATAAAATTGTTCCGGGGATGCTTCTTGCCGCTGTAAGGCTTAACCTTCCTTCTATTTTCGTATGTGGAGGTCCAATGCTATCCCTTCCAGATGCCTCTGGAAATTATCTAGACTATAACAGTGTTTATGAGGCACTTGGAGCTTGTAAAGCTGGGTTTATTGATGAAAATGAGCTGAGAAGAGTGGAGGACAATTCTTGCCCGACATGTGGATCTTGTTCTGGAATGTTTACAGCCAATTCAATGAACTGTCTTACCGAGGCCATTGGTATATCCCTTCCTAAAAACGGTACTACTCCGGCTGTGTATTCCGAAAGAATTAGATTAGCCAAAGATACAGGGATGAAAATCATGGAGCTAGTCTCAAAGAATATCTGCGTAAGCGATATTATGAACGAAAGATCAATTAATAATGCCCTTTCAGTAGATATGGCTCTGGGATGTTCCACCAACACAGTTTTGCATTTAGCTGCAATCTGCCGTGAGATGGGTACGATCCTCGATTTAAAAATAATAAATGAAATCAGCTCTAGAGTTCCTAACCTTTGTAAACTTGCGCCAAGTGGCAAACACCATTTGCAGGATCTTCATCGGGCAGGGGGCATTCAAGCGGTATTTAAAGAACTAGATAAGCTTAATTTAGTTGATAAAGAATGTCTTACTGTTACGGGAAAAACTGTTGGGGAAAATATCGAAAGAGTCAGAGTTCTTGATTATTCAGTTATTAAAAGTATAGAGGACCCATATTCGAAAAATGGTGGACTAGCGATTCTTTTTGGCAATATTGCGCCCAATGGTTCGGTTGTTAAGAGGAGTGCCGTAAGAAAAGAAATGCATCACTTCACAGGCAAAGCTAGGGTTTTTGAAAGCGAAGAGGATGCTATAAAAGCTATATACTCTGGAAAAATAGTAAAGGGAGATGTAGTCGTTATTCGATATGAAGGGCCCAAAGGTGGCCCAGGGATGAGGGAGATGTTATCTCCGACATCCGCAATAGCGGGGATGGGTTTAGATGCAGATGTAGCATTGATAACTGATGGACGATTTTCAGGAGCAACTAGAGGAGCAGCTATAGGACATATATCCCCAGAGGCAAGGGAAGGAGGTCCAATAGCGTATGTATACGAAGGAGATAGAATAACAATTGATATAGATAATTATAAAATTACTCTCGAAGTTACTGATGAAGAAATCGAGAGAAGGAAGAGATTTACGCAACTTAAGCCAGAACCTCAATTGAAAGGATACCTAAAAAGATACGCCTATCTTGTGGGATCTGCAGACACTGGCGCGTCATTCATTTCTTGAAATTTTTTATATATTATTTATTGAAATAAGATAGATTTACAAGTTTTCAAAGCGAAATGAATAAAGTTACCTTCAGGCAATTATTCTAAAAGTATAAGAAAATAGGGAGAAAAGATGAGAACAATAAGGATTTTTGATACTACTCTTAGAGATGGAGAGCAAGCTCCTGGATGCAGTATGCACATAAAAGAAAAGATAGAAGTCGCTCTTGCCCTGGAAAAGTTGGGTGTAGATGTGATGGAAGCAGGGTTTGCCGCTAGTTCAAAGGGAGATTTCGACTCAGTGAAAACAATTGCAGAGACAGTTAAAGACAGTACAGTTGCAAGTCTCGCCCGTTGTGTTAAAAAAGATATTGATTTAGCTTATGATGCAGTAAGAAATGCTGCATCACCGAGGATCCATATTTTCCTAGCCACTTCTCCTATTCACATGCAATATAAGTTAAAAATGACTCCCGACCAAGTTCTCTTAAACATCAGGGAAATGACAAAATATACGAAGAGTCTTCTTTCTAATGTTGAATTTTCTGCTGAGGATGCAACTCGGTCAGAAAGGGAATTTCTGGCAAAAGCCGTTTATACTGCTATTGACGCCGGAGCAACGGTAATTAATATTCCGGATACCGTGGGATATTCTACTCCATCGGAAATGTATGATCTTATTAGATATTTAAAAACGAAGGTTTCAAATGCAGATAAAGCAATTTTCTCCGTCCATTGTCATAACGATTTAGGTTTGGCCGTTGCTAACAGCTTGGCAGCAGTCGAAGGGGGCGCAGATCAGGTGGAATGTACTGTAAATGGCTTAGGGGAAAGGGCTGGAAACGCAGCGCTTGAAGAGGTTGTCATGTCTATCAAGACTAGAAGGGATAAGTTTTTGGCAGAGACTAGGATTGATTCTACAAAAATATACATGACCAGTAATTTAATATATAAAACACT
>JAQVQU010000043.1:8048-12147 GCA_028701415.1 Clostridia bacterium
GGGCTGGAAACGCAGCGCTTGAAGAGGTTGTCATGTCTATCAAGACTAGAAGGGATAAGTTTTTGGCAGAGACTAGGATTGATTCTACAAAAATATACATGACCAGTAATTTAATATATAAAACACTGGGTCTCAGAGCACCAATTAATAAGGCAATAGTTGGGGACAATGCTTTTTCTCATGAAGCAGGAATTCATCAGCACGGAGTTCTCCAAAACAGAGAAACATATGAGATAATGAGCCCACTATCTGTTGGGATCCCTTCCAATCATATGGTTTTTGGGAAGCATAGTGGAAAACATGCAATCAGGGATAGACTCCAAGTGTTAGGGCATACTCTTAATGAAGAAGAAATGAATGTGTTTTTTGAAAATTTCAAGAATCTTGCAGATAAAAAGAGAAGTATTTCGGATGCTGAGTTAATTGCTCTTATTGGACATACAGAAAGTCCTTACCTTTCCCAAGAATATAAACTGGACAGGTTTACTGTTAACAGTGGCAATCAAATGACCTCAACTGCGGTAGTAAGATTATCTTTTAATAATCAACTAATAGAAAAAGTTGCCTTAGGACATGGTCCTGTTGATGCTGCATTTAATGCTGTAAATAAAATAACAAAAGGACCTGATAGAATATTGGATGATTATTCCATTCAAAGCGTTACAGATGGTAATGATGCGTTGGGCGAAGCTACCGTAAGAATAAAATACAACGATACTATATATACTGGAACTGGTTTATCAACTGATATCATAGAAGCTAGTATTAAAGCATATATTAACGGAATAAACAAAACACTTTAATGTAGTTGAGTAAAATTTTCAGAAATACAATAATAAGGAAAATATGAAGAAAATAGAGATATTTGATAGTTCACTTAGAGATGGAGCACAGAGCGAAGGCATCTCATTTTCAGTAAGAGATAAGCTAAGCATTGTTGAGACCCTTGACGAATTTGGAGTTCATTATATTGAAGCTGGAAATCCAGGCTCTAACCCTAAAGATATAGAATTTTTTGAAAAAGTTAAGGAATTAAAACTTAAGAACTCTATATTATGTGCTTTTGGGAGCACGAGAAGAAAGAAGATCAAGGTCGAAGAGGATGAAAATGTCATTTCTCTGCTAAAAGCCGATACTCCAGCAGTTGCTATTTTTGGAAAAAGCTGGAATTTGCATATTCGTGAAATACTAAAGGCGACCGAAGAGGAAAACCTTGCAATGATATATGACACTGTGAAATTTTTCAAAGAAAAAGATAAAGAGGTTATATTCGACGCAGAGCATTTTTTCGATGGATTTAAGGCGGACAAAGACTGTGCGATGGCCGTGCTAGCTAAAGCTGCCGAAGCAGGAGCTGATGTGCTTGCATTATGTGACACTAATGGGGGGACTCTTCCTTCAGAAATATATGAGATAACTAGACTAGTAACGACAAGTTTTCCTAATATACGAGTAGCGATACATTGTCACAATGACATTGACTGCGCAGTAGCTTCTTCTATTATGGCTGTGGAAGGGGGCGCAAGCCAGGTCCAGGGCACCTTTATTGGAACGGGAGAACGATGTGGAAATGCTGACTTAAGCATTCTTATCCCAAACATTCAATTTAAAATGAAAAGGGATTGTCTTGGAAATAGTCTTTCCTCACTAACTGCCACTGTAATGAAGATATATGAAATTTCTAATATGATTCCTCCTTCTAATAAACCGTATAGCGGAGCAAGTGCATTTGCCCATAAGGGGGGGATGCATGTTGATGGAGTGGATAAATGTAAAAATTCATTTGAACATATCTGTCCTGAGTTAGTAGGCAATAAGAGAAGATACTTGATGAGTGAAATGAGCGGAAGGACAACTATAATTTCAAAACTTGCAAATATAGCTCCTGAAATTAGGAAGGAATCTCCAGAAACAAAGAGAATTTTAGACAGGTTAAAAGAGCTAGAACATCAAGGGTACCAGTTCGAATCGGCAGATGCTAGTTTTGAGCTAATGGTTCTTAACGCACTTGGCAAATTTAAGCCACATTTTAAGCTTAATATGTACAAAACCTCCGGGGAACACCCTGCCCCAGATGGCGAAATGAGTGCTTTTGCGCTAATTAAGGTTGAGGTAGATGGAAAGACGGAAACTTCTGCATGCATGGGAAACGGACCAGTTAACGCCCTTGACCAAGCACTCAGGAAAGCTCTCGCGATCTTCTACCCGGAATTGAAGGATGTACATCTTACAGATTATAAAGTTAGGGTATTGTCTGGAGACCAGGCTACCGCATCGAAGGTTAGAGTTCTGATTGAGAATACCGATGGTAAAGATATATGGACTACAGTAGGGGTTTCTACGGACATTATTGAAGCAAGCTGGTTTGCATTAGAAGATGCGATAGAATATTATCTTTTCCGTCTCGAAAAAGACAAAGGGCTAATTTGACCCTTAATTATATAGGCGGAAAGATTTAACAACGGTACAAAATCACAGTATTACCGTAGCAATAGATACAAAAAAGATGGAGGAAACAACAACATGGGAATGACTATGACTCAAAAAATTCTTGCCGCTCATGCAGGGAAGGACAAGGTCGAAGTAGGGGAGCTAATAATGGCAAACCTTGACCTTGTATTAGGAAATGATGTTACAAGCCCTGTAGCAATAAAAGAGTTTGAAAAAGCAGGATGTAAGGGAGTTTTTGATTGCGGCAAAATAGCGTTAGTAATGGACCATTTTACCCCAAACAAGGATATTAAAGCAGCGGAACAGACAAAACTTGTTAGAGAGTTTGCGGGGAAAAAGAATATTGAACACTATTACGATGTCGGAGAGATGGGTGTAGAACACGCTCTTCTTCCCGAGAAAGGTTTAGTTGTATCGGGCGATTTAGTTATTGGAGCAGATAGTCATACTTGTACTTATGGTGCTCTTGGAGCCTTCTCGACAGGGGTTGGGTCCACTGATATGGCTGCTGGCATGTCATATGGAAAGGCTTGGTTCAAGGTCCCTTCCGCTATTAGATTTAATCTTACTGGGAAACTTTCAAAATGGGTTAGTGGAAAAGATGTAGTTTTACATATAATTGGGATGATTGGAGTAGATGGCGCCTTATATAAATCTATGGAGTTTAATGGAGAGGGAGTGTCTTCATTGAATATCGATGACCGCTTTACGATTTGTAATATGGCTATTGAAGCGGGAGCAAAAAATGGTATATTTCCAGTTGATAAAATTACTTTAGATTATGTTAAAAAACATAGCAAAAGAGCCCCCGTAATATTTACGGCTGATGAGGATGCTGTTTATGAGAAAACGATCGATATTGATTTGTCGAAAGTTGAATCGACTATAGCTTTTCCACATCTTCCATCAAATACAAAAACTTTCTCTGAATTCACTGATATAAAAATAGATCAGGTTGTTATCGGCTCATGCACAAACGGAAGATATTCTGACTTTGAAAAAGCAGCTAAGATAATTAAAGGAAAAAAGGTTGCAAAGGGAATAAGAGTATTAATTATCCCAGCAACACAAAAGATTTTTTTACAAATGGCTGAGAAAGGTCTTACTAAAATTTTTGTTGATGCAGGGTGTGCCGTATCGACACCTACTTGTGGGCCCTGTCTTGGAGGACATATGGGAATTCTGGCAAAAGGTGAAAGAAGTTTAGCCACTACGAACAGAAATTTTGTTGGAAGAATGGGCCATCCAGAGAGTGAAGTGTATCTTTGTAGTCCTGAGGTTGCCGCAGCTTCTGCATTAACTGGATACATAACACATCCGTCAAAAATATAAGAGAGGTGCACAATGAAGATTACAGGAAAGGCAATTAAATATGGAGATAATGTTGATACAGATGTGATAATCCCTGCAAGGTACTTGAACACGTCTGACCCCAAGGAACTAGCTTCCCATTGTATGGAAGATATAGATAAGACTTTTGTTTCGAGGGTGAAAAAGGGAGATATAATGGTCGGTGGATACAATTTTGGATGCGGGTCTTCTCGTGAACACGCACCAATAGCAATAAAGGAAAGTGGAATATCTTGTGTTGTTGCAAAAAGCTTTGCGAGAATTTTTTACAGAAATGCAATTAACACAGGGCTTGCAA
>JAQVQU010000003.1:0-3071 GCA_028701415.1 Clostridia bacterium
ACTTTAAATACAATTACTGTTTCTATAACTTAAAAAATAATCTTTATAAACTTGATTAATATAATCTTGCACTGCACTTTTAAGAATATTCAAAAAGGCGTATAATCTAAAAAAGTACATTGGAGGGATAGATGATTGGTGCAATTATTGGGGATATAGTCGGATCTTTATATGAGTATAACAATATCAAAGAAAAAGATTTTGTATGGTTTAAAGAAGGGAGTTATGCAACCGACGATAGTATAATGACCGTAGCAGTAGCCAAAGCGCTGCTTGATTCAAAGGAAGATTACGGCGATTTATCAGAGAAAACTATATATTGGATGAGGTATTTTGGCAGGAAGAATCCGAATTGTGGATTTGGAGAAAATTTTAAACAGTGGTTAGAGAGTGAGAATCCTCAACCATATGAAAGTTATGGAAATGGAGCGGCTATGAGGATAAGTCCGGTAGGATGGTTTGCTTCTAACATGGAGGAATTAAAAGAACTATCTCGGAAGGTAACAGAAGTGACCCATAATCATCCAGAGGGGATTAAAGGGGCGGAGGCAGTAGCAGCCTGTATTTTGCTTTCTAGACAGGGTAAAAGCAAGGATTATATTTTAAAATATGTTCACTATAATTATTATCCTATGAGTTTTCGAATAGATGATATTAGAAATAGTTATACTTATGATATTACCTGCCAAGGGACAGTGCCTCAGGCTATCAGGGCTTTTTTAGAATCAAAAAGTTTTATTGATGCAATACAAATTGCTATCTCAATAGGGGGGGATAGCGACACGGTTGCAGCTATCACAGGCTCAATCGCGGAAGCGTTCTATTTTTACCCTGAAATTAATCCAAGAATTATTGCGAAAGCCCTCAGTTTTCTTTCCTCAGAAGAAAGAGAAGTAGTGAATCAATTTAAAAAGACAAACAGAATTGATAGGAGCTTACTCATATAAAAGCAATAAATTTGTAGAATAAAGAGTCATAATATAAGTCAAGGAGCTAAATCCTTGATTTTTTATTGACACACAAGATAATAAATGTTAATATCAAAACACTTTAGCACGCTAATGCGATAAAGGAGAGAATATGAAAAGGTACGATAAAATTACTCCTGAAGGTACAATGGACTATCTTTTTAAAGAGTGCAAAATTAGAAGAAATGCCGAGAACAGGGTGAGAAATTTATTCGAGGATTATGGTTACGATGAAGTAATGACAACTAGTCTTGAGTTTTACGACGTATTTTCCGAAGGCGTTGGGAGAGTTTCTCAAAACGAACTATATACTCTTACTGATGGTAGCGGGCGTCTCATCACAATGAGACCGGACTCAACTAAACCGATTGCAAGACTTTTTGCCTCCAGGCTAAAAGATTTTGTTCTTCCAATAAAATTATATTATTCTCAACCAGTTTTTAAGAGAAATTTGAGTTTTAATCGTAAATCAGATGAGATCCTTCAAATGGGCATTGAACTTATTGGAGGGACTGGTTTTAAATCGGATTTAGAAATTCTGATACTTGGGATAAAAAGTATGAAGGAATTGTTCGGGAACGATTTCTTTGTTGAGATAGGACACATGGGAATAATTGGCTCTATTCTTAATTCTTTCGGACCATTTAAAGAGAATGCAAAAAGTGCTATATCTAAGAAAAACTTCCCGGAGATTGATTTAATTGCTTCAAAATTAGGAGAAAAGGGGAAAATTTTAAAAGAGATTTCTCGTCTCTTCGGAGGAAAAGAGATTTTATCCCAGGCAAAGAGTATATTAAAAGACAATGAATCCTTCTCCGCAGTATTGGAGCTGGAAAAATTATATCAAGGGTTGATGAACGAGGGACTACAGGATAATATTTTATTTGATTTATCTATAGTAAATGATTATCAGTACTACACTGGCTTGGTTTTCAGATGTTTTGTAGATGGGGTGGGAACAGAAGTAATGTCCGGGGGAAGATATGATTCTTTGTATGGAGACTATGGCTTAAATATTCCTGCAATTGGATTTGCTATAAATTTCAACGAAGCCCTTGAAATATTGTCTAAAAAGGAAATAGACGATCTAGATAGGAAAAAGGCAGTTATTTTTTCAACATCAAATACCCCTGTTAATTTTGATAGCCCAATGATAATTGATTTAAAGGAAAAGGGATATAGATGCATTTTTTCTTTATGCGATTCGTTAGAAGATACATTAAATTGGGCTGAGGCGATAAAAGCAAAATTGGTCATATCAATAGAAAAGAATGGGGAAACTAAAGAGTTTACTGTGTAAGTAAAAACAAATGGAAAAGTAAAGAATTAACACAAAAATATATAATTAATGGAGTATAAAATGCTAAATATCGCACTTACAAAGGGAAGATTAGAAGAAAAAACCATCGAGCTTTTAGAGAAAGCTGGGATCAAGTGTAGTGGTTTAGTGGATAAAGGAAGAAAGTTAGTCGTTGAAATCGATGGTATATATCGCTTTATTTTTGCAAAGGCTTGCGATGTGGTTACTTATGTAGAAAGAGGGGTGTCTGATATTGGCGTAGTTGGGAAAGACACTCTTATGGAAATGAAAAGACCAGTTAACGAGATAGCCGCGCTTCCTTTTGGGAGGTGTAGATTTGCACTTGCAGTATTGAAAGGTAGAAATTTTTATTCAGGGTATAGTTTAAAGATAGTTGCAACAAAATATCCTGAAGTCACTAAGGAATATTTTGAAACAAAGGATTATCCTATTGAAATAGTCAAAATCGAAGGATCCGTGGAACTAGCTCCCATTTTAAATCTTGCTGATGGGATAGTTGATATTGTAGAAACAGGTTCAACTTTAAAAGAAAACGGCTTAGAAGTAATAGAAACAGTTGAAGAAATCTCAGCTCGTTTAATATCTAATCCTGTTAGTTTAAAAACAAAAAAACAAGAGATAATGAATTTTTGTAAGAAGATATCTGTTAATTTATAGAAAATATCGGAAAACTTATACAGATACCAATGAAACTATAGTAGATATTAGGAATTTTATAACGGTCGTAAGTGAATTTATAGAAGATAAAGATCACATAGAAGGAAGAAAGTAATCCAGAGAAT
>JAQVQU010000003.1:3171-28426 GCA_028701415.1 Clostridia bacterium
TACGAAGGGCATTCAGAAGAAAGAAAATAATCCAAAGAATATACCAAGGGACATATAGTTGATGGTAAGGAAACTTAGTCCCCGAAAATAATATAAATTCAAATATTGAGAATGTGATAGTTAAAGTTATAATAACTATGAATAGAATATAGTACAAAAGGATAATGAAATGAAAATAATTAATTCTTCAAAAGAAAATGTTTTTGATTTTCTCGATTTACAAAGAGAAAAAATATTTGAGAATAACAAGAATGTTGAGAATGTGGTTGGTGAAATACTAGAAAACGTGAGAAAATATAAGGATAAAGCACTTAAAGAATACTCTCTTAAATTTGATGGGACTGGAGAAATAGCAGAATATACTGGTAAGGATTTTCAAAAGGCTTTTAGTTCTTTAGATGAGGAGTTTAAAGATGTTCTCATAAAAGCATCAGAAAGAATAAGCGCTTTTCACAATGAACAGATACAAAAAGGCATAAGAGTAATAAAAGAGGGAAGTGAATTAGGCCAAATAATACGCCCGTTAAAAAGGGTTGGTTTATATGTTCCTGGAGGGACTGCATCCTATCCATCCTCCGTGTTAATGAATGCTATTCCAGCGAAGATTGCTGGAGTAAAAGAGATCGTTATAATAACTCCTCCCTCGAAGAAGGGAGTAAATATGGATATTCTCGCGGCAGCATATATCTCTGGGGTCGATTCTTTGTATACAGTTGGTGGTGCTCAGGGAATAGCTGCTTTAGCATACGGAACTGAAACCATAAGAAAAGTTGATAAAATTGTTGGGCCTGGGAATATATATGTTGCCACTGCGAAAAAAATGGTTTATGGAACTTGCGATATTGACATGATTGCAGGTCCTTCGGAGATTACAATAATTGCTGATAGTAATGCAAACGAACGGTTTATAGCCGCAGATTTAATATCACAGGCAGAGCATGATAAACTTGCTTCAGCCATTTTAGTGACAGATTCAGAGTCTGTTGCGAAGAGAACAGCAGAAGAACTTAAGAATCAACTTTCTTGCCTAGACAGGGAAGAGATTATCAGAAATGCATTAGATGAATATGGAGTAATTATTATCACTAGGGACATTAAAGAAAGCATAGAAATTGCAAATTACATCTCCCCAGAACATCTTGAGATAATGACAGATAATCCAGAAGAATGTTTGGGAAAAATTAACAATGCAGGATCTATCTTCCTCGGAGAGTACACTCCTGAGCCAATAGGAGATTATATTGCGGGAAGTAATCACGTTCTGCCTACAGGTGGCTCAGCAAGATTTTTCTCACCTCTATCAGTGGAAAGCTTTACCAAAAAAATGCAGTATATTTCCTACTGTAAATCAAAGTTTATAGAGGACTCAAAGAGTGTTATAATATTTGCCGAGAGAGAAGGGTTAAATGGGCACGCAAATTCAATTAGTATCAGGCTTGAATAAGAAAAATGAGGCGTTTAAATATTTATAATAAGATAAAATATGAAAATAGAAATGATTAAAGAGGTTGCTTCGTGAAATATGAAATCGAAAAAAGACTATTGGATATGATACCGTATAAGCCAATAGAAGGTAAGTTTAAAGTTAGATTAGATGCAAATGAATCTTTTTTCTCTTTACCAAAAAATATATTGAATGAGTTTGTCCATTCCTTAGAAGAAATCGACTTTAACAGATACCCTGATCCATATTCTAAGGAAATATGTGAAAAATTTGCTAAGTCTCACAACATTGACGTTGATTCAGTCATTGCGGGTAACGGTTCAGATGAGTTAATTAACCTTATCATACAGGTTTTTATAAAAGACGGAGATAAGGTTTTAACATTAGCGCCTGACTTTTCTATGTATCGTTTCTATTCCGAGTTAAGAAGAGCAAGCGTGGTTTCTATAAATAATCCTTGTGATAAACCGATTGATATAGATGCTTTTGTTGGGTCCATTATAGAAGAAAATCCAAAGATTGTAGTTTTTTCAAATCCTTGTAATCCAACTGGCCAGGTTATAACCAGAGAACGTATTATAACTTTGTTAAGGAGATGTCCAAAAGTCTTGTTTGTTATAGATGAAGCTTATATGGATTTTTCCGATGAATCAGTAATAAATATTATTAAAGATTATTCAAATGCAATTGTCTTAAGAACTATGAGCAAGGCTTATGCCGTAGCATCTATCAGATTAGGTTTTGCAGTTTCTAATAAGGATTTAATTCGTACATTAAAGAAAGTTAAGGCTCCTTATAACGTTAATTCGGTAACCCAAAAACTTGGCAGTATACTTCTTTCTCGATTTGAAGAAAATAAAAAAAGAGTAGAGAAAATTATCGAAATGCGTGAGTGCCTTTTCAATGGGTTGAAAAAATATATGGGGGAGATGAAAGTATACCCTTCGGGAGGAAACTTTGTATTCATATCTTCCGATAGAGCAAAAGAGATTTATGAGGGACTCTTAGATGACGGTATAGCAATTAGGTTCTTTAATAATAATACTTTAAGAATTACTGCAGGGAATGAGGAAGAACAGTCAGCATTATTTTCTTCTTTAGATAAAATTTTAGGAAAATGAGGTGAGATATGAGGGAAGCAAGAATCGAACGCAAAACCGGGGAAACAGACATTTCGGTTATTGTTAATTTGGATGGAACGGGAAAAGTGAAAAGCCAAACTGGAATAGGTTTTTTTGACCACATGATAAACTCTTTTTCTACGCATTCGGGCTTTGATATTTTCTTGGAAGTAAAAGGAGATTTAAATGTTGATTGTCACCACACCGTTGAAGATATAGGGATAGTGTTAGGTAAGGCAATAAAAACAGCCCTTGGAGACAGAAAGGGGATTAATAGATTCTCTGATTGTTTTATACCTATGGATGAATCCTTGGCTTTTTGTGCAATCGATATTTCGGGAAGGGGCTTTTGTGATTTTAAAGGTAATTTTCTTTTTAAAAATTGCGGGGACTATGAAACAGACGCTACCCCTGAGTTTTTCCATGCTCTTGCCAAAAATGCCGATCTAACATTGCATATTAAGAGTTTGAACGGCAGTAATGACCACCATAAGATAGAGGCATTATTCAAGGCTTGTGCTCGATGCTTTAAGGAAGCAGTAAAAATTTCCGGTTTAGATATTCCTTCAACAAAAGGTTTGATATAGTGAAATGCCTTTTAACTTTTAACTTAAGAGGTTGATATATAGGGAGGAATATTATGATTATATATCCAGCAATCGATTTACTTGATGGAAAGTGTGTGAGATTGTTTCAAGGGAATTATTCGTTGCCCGAGGAAGTTGCAAAAGACCCCTTTGAAACTGCTATTAGATTTATTAACGAGGGAGCTAAATATATTCATGTTGTTGACTTGAACGCTGCTAGAGGTAACCAAGCTATTAATTTTGATATAATAAAGAGGCTTTGCGAATTTCCAGTTAAGATCGATACAGGTGGGGGAATCCGGAACATGAAACGCGTTGAAGCTTGTCTTAAAGCGGGGATTGATAAAGTTGTAATTGGAACCGCGGCAGTAGAGGATAAAATATTTCTTGCTGAACTTCTTAAAAATTATCCAGAGAACGTAATTGTTGGGGTAGATGTGAGAGACAATAGAGTTAAGACTTCGGGCTGGAATGTTGACAGTGGTTTACACTATATTGACTTTATAGAAGACCTAACTTTGATGGGAGTAAAATATATTACCTACACCGATATCTCAAAGGATGGGACGCTTGAAGGAGTTAATATCAAAGGAATACGAAAAATTAAAAACATAACCTCCTGTGAAATCATAGCAAGTGGAGGGATAAAGGACATTGAGGATATTAATTTATTGAAAAAAGAGGGAGTTTATGGAGCTATTTGTGGGAAAAGTATTTATGTCGGAACTCTTTCTTTAAAAGAAGCTATTTCGATTGCGGAGGATAGATGATTTATGGATTATTCTGAAATATTTGATAAGTTAAAATTAGTTCCAGCGATAATTCAAGAGTATGATACAAATGAAGTGTTAATGTTAGCATATATGAACAAAGAAAGTTTTAATAAAACTTTGGATACAGGGTACACTTGGTTTTATAGCCGAAGCAGAAAAACACTTTGGAACAAGGGGGAGACTTCTGGAAATGTTCAAAAAGTTGTAAGTGTTTTCGCCGACTGCGATAATGACACTTTGTTGATTAAGGTAATTCAAACTGGCCCAGCTTGTCACACAGGGAGAAAATCCTGTTTTTTTAATAAAATATTTTAAAAGAGGTAGATATGGACTCTATTAATAAACTTGAAAAAATAATAAATGAACGTAAGAAAATAAAAAGCGAAGGTTCCTATACTTGTTATCTATTCGAAAAAGGACTGGATAAAATATTAAAAAAGTGCGGGGAAGAGTGCTCCGAAATGATTATTGCTGCAAAAAATGGATTAAAGGAAGAGATCGTATTGGAAACTTCAGACCTCATATACCACATTATGGTAATGTTAGCACAAATGGGAATATCTTTTTCTGAAATCGATAAAGAACTTGAGTTTAGGGCTAAAAAACAAATGAATTTGAAAGAGATCAAAAATACAGACCTCAATTCTTAAGAAATTTATTCTCTAAGTGATTACCTTTTAAAGAAAAGCTTTTTTCTTATATACTGCATTATAAATAATCTTCTTTTTGATTATTAAAAGTTCTTAAGCTAGCTTATTAGGATTATTTGAAACCTGAATTTTTATTTTTTAAAAACATTTACCCGCTCGGAGCCTAAATTCTAATGCTGTTCTTCCCATTATTCAACTTAATTGCAACTTTTCTCTAAATTTTGCATTTACTTTGAGAATTAACACTACAAGTCAAACTCATGAGATTCCTATTCACGTATTGATAAAAACACCCCTATAATATATACTTAAAATTGATGGGTAATCATTTTTAGCCCAATAAAAATAGTAAAAATTGAAAAAAAGGAGAAAAAATGGCTACAAAATATGGCGCTTATGCTGGAAAAGTTTTATTAATAAATCTTTCAGACCAGAGCTATCGAGAATATCCGTTAAATGATAGGGACAGAAAAACATTTATTGGGGGGAAAATACTAGCAGCAAGAATCATTAATGACTTTATTAGCGGACCTATTGATCCCTTAGGAAAAGAAAATATATTAGTAATTACCACGGGGCCTTTGAGCAATACCAATGCTCCCTCAAGTTCAAGGTTTAACATCAGTACTATTTCTCCGTTAACTGGAATATTAACTTCCAGTAATTGTGGAGGAAATTTTGGAATAAGATTAAAAAAGGCCGGCTATGATGGGCTTATTATTACTGGTAAGAGCGATAAACTTGTGTACGTTGAAATAATAGAGAATGATATTCAGTTTAAGGATGCCGAAATATTAAGAGGTAAACTTACAGGCGAAACTCAGGAAATCTTAGGTGGAAAATCTGGCAAGTTGGTTATAGGCCCTGCTGGAGAAAATCTAGTTAGATACGCATGTGCTGTAAGTGAGGAAAGGGCAGCGGGGAGAGGGGGAATAGGCGCAGTTTTTGGAAGTAAAAAGTTAAAAGCGATTGTAGCTGACGGAAAAGTAACTCAGCCTATATACAACGCAGATAAATTTAATGAACTAAGAAAAAGCTGGACTTTACACCTAAGAGACCATCCTTTGACAGGAGAACAACTTCCAAAACTCGGAACAGCAGCTTTACTTGCTTCGATGCAGCAAAAAAGAATTTTAGCCACAAGGAACTTTTCTGCAGGTCAGTTTGAGGGGTATAAAAGTATATCTGGAGAAGAGATGGCTGAAAAGTACTTAGTTAAAAATAAAGGATGTTTTTCCTGCCCAATTCAATGTGGGAGAGTAGTGAAGTTAGGAGATAAACAGGTTAAAGGGCCAGAAGTTGAAGCTTTAGGGTTACTTGGAGCCAATATTCTTAATGATAATTTAGAACATATTATTAAATGGAACTACGAATTAGACGAGCTTGGAATGGATGCGATATCTACTGCGGGAACAATTGCGTTTTCTATGGAGCTTAATGAAAAAGGCTTATGGAAAAGTGGGCTTGAATTTGGGAAGACAGATAATATTTCCGAGAGAATAAAGGAAATTGCTTTTAGGAGTACTCCTGAAGGGGATGCAATGGCTAATGGTAGTCGATATTTGATGCAGCAATATGGCGGAGAAGAGTTTTGTATACAAGCAAAGGGGATGGAGTTAGCTGCTTATGAACCTAGAAGTGCTGTTGGACAAGGACTTGGATATGCCGTTTCAAATCGTGGAGGATGTCACTTGAATGCAGGTTATGAAGTAGTAATGGAGGGATTAGGGCTTCAAATCAATCAATATACCCCTAAGGGAAAGGCACAAATTGCAATATTACTCCAGAACCTTATGGAAGCAGCCTCTGCGTTTGGTAATTGTTTATTTACAACCTACGCTTTCTTCCCGGGATTTCTCTTCAGAAAACCGAACTCGCTTATTACGAGAACAGTCAATAAAGTTTTACCGTATTTGGGCCCAATATTAGGGATAATAAATAAAAGACCTGGACTCGCCCAGATTAATATTACCCCGATGTTGCAACATCCCGCATGTACAATGTATGCTACAGGGATAAGAATGAATATGGGAGAAATGATGAAGTTAGGTGCAAGGGGATTTAATTTAGAAAGAATGATTAATGCTCGTCTCGGAATTGATACAAAAGATGATAAACTTCCGAAAAGATTAACCGATGTCCTTCAAGATGAGAATAACCCTCAAAGTAAGGTACCACTTGAATATCTTAAACGGAAATATTATAAGGGAAGAGGTTGGGATTCTCAAGGGATGGTTAAAGAGAAAACCTTAAAATACTATGGGCTTACTAATCTGGATTTGATTGACTCAAGACAACTGGAAGAGCAAACAGAGATAAAAATAATTCCCCCAAAACCAAAAAAAGAGAAACCTAAGGCGGAAAAGAAGGCATGATCAAAATTGAGTTTTTCGGGTTATATAGGTTAAACTATAAAATGTCTTCTTGGGAGACTGAAGCAGCAGACGTAAATAATCTCTTAAAAAAGCTGAGTGAATACAACTCCTTTTATTCTTATAAGCAACTTAAAGACTCAATAATTCTTGTTAATGGGAAAAATATAATGGACTTGAATCGCTTTCGAACAAGATTAAAAGAGGGGGACAATGTGTTAATTATGAGTCCCGCATCTGGAGGATAATTTAAATTCTTAAAATAAGAGAGGATTATGTTTGTATAGCGAGTTATTAGATAAACTTCATAGTAAAAAGATAGTTGTCGTAGGGGCAGGCGGATTAGGCGGAAATATTGTAAACCTAATTTCTAGACTAGGAATAGGGAAGATACTCATCTTCGACGGCGATATTTTTGATTCTAGCAACATTAATAGACAGCTTTACTGCAACCAATTTACATTAGGGAAAAATAAGGCTGAAGTTGCGGCAGAAGAAACAAGAAAAATTGGCATTTCGGATGCTGAATCTATACCTGATTTTTTTCAAGAGAAATACTTTCCCCTAATTAAAGGATATGATTGCATTATTGATGCTACAGATAGCGTAAGTGCGAGAATTTATCTTGAGCAGGTGGCCATACGAAGTGGAATTACCGTTATTCACGGAGCAATAAATGCATATTTTGGGCAAATTGCAGTAGTAAGGCCAGGAGATAAGACACTATCAAAACTATATTCGGGAAAAATTGAACCCACAAGAGAAACTATAAGTTATATTCCTGCTACCGTAGCGGCTGTACAGGTTTGTCAAATGGTAAAATTTCTTTCAAACGCAGCCCCTCTCGATAGAGAAGAAGTTCTATTAGTAGATATGTTCTCTTGCCAAATGAGAACCATAAAATTGTAATTTATATTTTTTGAAAAACAAATTTTGAAAATTCGTTTATTTTTAGAGATTTAACTAGATAATAAAATGAAAAATAATGTTCATGAATATGCAAAGATTCTTATAAGAAATGTTTCTAGCGGGGTTTTACAAGATAAGAAAATTACCACATCACCCTAGTATTTGTTAAGATGTTATTTTATTCCCATTCTATTGTGCCTGTAGGTTTAGGGGTAAGATCATAACATACACGGTTAACAGAAGGAATTTCATTAATAATTCTCTTTGTGATAATATCTAAAACAGTCCAGTCAATGTGTTCAATCGTTGCAGTCATAGCATCAACAGTATTTACAGCACGTATAATAACGGGATATCCAAGAGAACGCATATTATCTCTAACTCCAACCGATTTGATGTCTGGAATTAAAGTGAAATATTGCCAAACTTTTCTAGAAAGATTATGTTTTTCGAACTCCTCCCGAAGTATAGCATCCGCTTCCCTAACTGCCTCAAGTCTATCTCTCGTAATTGCACCTAAGCATCGAACTCCTAGTCCTGGTCCGGGGAAGGGTTGTCTGAATACCATATTGTCTGGTAATCCAAGTGCTTTTCCACATGCTCTAACCTCATCTTTAAAAAGGTATTTTAGTGGTTCTATAAGCTTAAATGTGAGGTCTGCAGGAAGCCCTCCTACATTATGATGCGCCTTAACGGCTTTTCCCGCTTTTGTTCCACTTTCCACTATATCTGGGTAAATTGTCCCTTGCCCAAGAAACTCTATTCCATTCAGTTTCCTTGCTTCTTCTTCAAATACCCTTATAAATTCCGCCCCTATTATTTTTCTTTTTCTTTCAGGGTCGGAAACATCTTTTAGCTTTGAAAGGAATCTTTCTGATGCATCAACATATATCAAGTTTTGTTTAAGATTTTTCCCAAAAACCTCAATTACCTGTTCCGGTTCTCCTTTTCTTAATAAACCATGGTTAACATGCACGCAAAAAAGCTTCTCACCTCCAATTGCCCTTATTAGTAAAGCGGCTACAACGGAACTATCAACTCCTCCTGAAAGCGCAAGCAATACCTTTCCTTTTCCTACAGTATTTCTGATTAGAGTAATCTGATCCTCTATGAAATTTTCCATATTCCAATTTTTATTGCAAGCCGTTGTTTTAAATAGGAAATCTTCGAGATTACATGAAGAATAAATCTTATCAGCATTAGTAACTGGAGCGATAGAAGAGAATTTCATCTTTGAATTTAGTTCAACCCCATCTTTCTCTGGACCATTAAGAATAATGCCTTTTAGATTTCCATTAAGCTTTAGTGATTCTAAAGATGAGTCGTGAGGATATACTTCAGAATAGACTCCGAAATCGCGAATCTTTCTGGCAAGTGCAGAATTATCATCTCTTCCCATATCTATTATTGCGATAAGATCTTGTTTCATAAAAATCTCCCCTAAAAAGAATGTATAAATCATACAACAAGATGAAATATAAGTAAAATAAATGAAATGAAAAGACCATTTAACTAAATTAAATCTTTCCTGAAAAATAAAGGATGGAATAATAACTTCTTTTGAAATTATTGATTAATATGTAAAATAGGAAAATATTCATTTAGACTTTATAGGCAAAGGGGATTTATGATAATATTCATATAATGTATTAGAAAAGGGGATTTATTATGGGAAAAATTTACGATATTTTACTTTTTGATTTAGATGGGACTTTGACTGATCCAGAGCAAGGAATATCAAATGCCGTTAAATATTCCCTTTCTTATTTTGGGGTAGAAGAAAAAGATATGAAAAAACTAAGGGGGTTTATAGGGCCTCCTTTAATCGATGGATATATGGATATCTGTGGCTTTTCTTATGATAATGCGGTAATCGCTCGAGATAAGTACAGAGAATATTACTCCGAAAAGGGAGTGTTGGAAAACAGTATCTATCCTGGAATAAAGGATTTACTTGAGGAAATGAAGTTAATGGGGAAGAGGATGTTTGTTGCTACCTCTAAACCTGTGTATTACGCAGACATTATTTTAAAGCATTTCGGAATACTAAGTTATTTTGAAGGGGTTTTCGGGGCAGAAATGTCAGAAAAACAACATCGAAAAAGCGATGTGATAAAAAAAGTGGTTTCCAATGCTGGAGAGTTAGATTTAAAAAAGTATCTAATGATAGGTGACAGAAAACATGATTTAATAGGCGCTAATGAAGTCGGGATTGACAGTATAGGAGTTCTTTTTGGGTATGGAACAAAAGAAGAATTGATGGAACATAACCCGAAATATATCGCTGAAACTGTTTTAGATTTGAGGATATTATTGAAAAAAATATAGCGTTACAGTTTTTTATTGGTTTAGCTATATAATTATTTCAGAATATTTTATCCACAATTCAGGCTATTTAACAACAATACTAGATAGGTGCTCTAGGGTAGTATAGTATTGCGAAATAAAGAAAAGTGGTATAAAATATGGAAGAAAAATACGCGAAGGAGATTTTGTATGAATTTACTGTTTAAGATCAGCTATGGATTATATGTTTTAGTTGCCCATGAAGATAAAAAAGATAATGGTTGCATAATAAATACTCTTATGCAGCAAACCTCAAATCCGGAGGTCTTGACAGTAACGGTTAATAAATTAAATTGCACTCACGATATGATATTAAACACTGGGATAGCCAGTTGTGCGATAATTTCAGAAAGGGCGACTTTTGATATTATTAAGGGCTTTGGCATGAGAAGTGGTAAAACAGAGAATAAGTATGAAGGAATAAAATCTAGAAGAGCTAAAAATGGATGTTTGATCCCGATAGATGGGGTGATTGGCTATTTTGACCTAAAGATTTCTAATAAAATTGATATGGGAACGCACACCCAGTTTATTTGCCATCCAACGGATAGAGAGTTTTTCTTAGAAGAGGATGAACCTTTAACATATTCTTATTATCAGAAACATATCAAACCAAAGCCAGCTCAAACTAAGGTCGATGGAGAAGGTGAGGCGTATATTTGCACAATATGTGGATATATTCATAAAGGCCCTATTCAGGATGACATAATTTGCCCTATATGTAAACACGGAAGAGAAGCTTTTGTCCCTTTGAATGAATATAAAAAAGATGAAAAGACACTAAGCCCTAAAAAAGAGACTTCTCCCGCTGAAGAGAAATACATTTGCACGGTATGTGGGTATATCCATACTGGGCCGATCCCAGATGATATTATCTGTCCTGTTTGTAAACATGGAAGGGAGGCTTTTGTTCCCTACCCGCAAGAATAAGGAATTATATCTTTAGATATAAGCACTGTTAAAAATTTTTTCCTTTTTTCTAAAAAACCAGGCTTATGGGATGTTTTTTCATTTTTATTAAGATTTAATCAAAAATAGCGGTTACATAACTTTAGCCAATAAGGAATAAAAAGGATTTTTCTGTTGATAACTAGTATCTTTTCCAGGCTTTGTGATAAAAAAGAAACAGATTATTCTGTTGATAACTAGTATCTTTTCCAGGCCTTGTGATAAAAAAGAAACAGTATGGGATATAACTCTAATCTGCCTAGAAGCATATTTAGGGATAAAATTACTTTTGAAAAACCTGAAAAGAATGAGTAATTATATGCAGGACCAACCAAAGCTAGCCCTGGACCGGTATTGCTTAAGCAAGCTATTACAGCGCTGATATATGTTAAAAAACCTTCGCCCCCTGAAAGGGTATTTGTTGCAGAAATCAAAGCTACAGAGACGATAAAAACAGCCATAAAAATAACGAAAAAACTCGTAACCGATGATGTTAAATCATCAGTCATTATTTTGCCATCATACTTTACATTTTTTACAGTTCTTGGAGAAATTGTTTTTCTAATGTCCCTTATACTAGTCTTAGCAAGGGTAATAAACCTAGAAATTTTTATCCCACCCGCTGTACTGGATGAAGATCCTCCGATAACCATTAGGATTAAAAGTAATAGTTGGGTAAAAAGTGGCCAGGTAGTGTAATCAGTGGTGGTAAAACCAGTAGTGCTCATCAAAGAAGCGACTTGAAAGGTAGAATATCTTAAGGTTTCTCCGAAACTTGGATAGATATGATGAGAAAACAGAGATGCAGTAATTGAAATAACTGAAATAAAATAAATCGCAAAAAGCCCTCTTAGTTCTTCCTTCTTGAACGCCGCTCCAAGATGTCCAATTAAAATTAAGAAATATATTTCAAAATTCATTGCAAAGAGAAGAAGAAAAACTGTTATTACAACTTCAAAATATAAATTACTATAAGAGGCGATACTTAGATTTCTGCTGGAGAACCCTCCAGTTCCAGCCGAAGAGAAGGTATGAATAATTGAGTCGAAAATGGACATGCCGCCAGAAACCAAAAAAATGAAAAGCAATATGGAGAGAAAAATATATATAGCATAGAGTATTCTCGCAGTAAATCTTAGTTTACTAACCATTTTACCGAAGCTAATTCCGGGGACTTCTGCTTTATAGACCTGCACGAAAGAGTTGTCTGTTTTTGGCATTACTGCAACTAAGAAAACTAGTATTCCCATTCCTCCCAGCCAGTTTGTGAAGCTTCTCCAAAATAATAGACTTTTAGGGACTATCTCTATGTTAGTTAAAACTGTGGCGCCAGTAGTTGTGAATCCCGAAACAATTTCAAAAAATGCATCAATAAAATTGGGGAGAATCCCACTAAGCATTAAAGGCAAGCAGGTTACCGCTGATAGCCATATCCAAGCTATGGCAACAGTGATAAACCCACCTTTTGCTTTCATACTAGTATCTTGTGGTTTTTTTACCACAGCAGGGACTCCATATGAAAGTAGAATAGCTATGGAAATAGAAAACCATATAGGAGTTCCATTCTCTTGATACCCGATAGATAAAGCCAATGGAATTAGTAAAGTGCAAGCTATTATTATGCTAATCTGACCAAGCAGATATATACTCATTCTATAATTCATTGCTTATTCCAAAATATCATTTAAATCGTCGAGCTGTTCTTCTCTAACAGTAGATACAACAATTACACTGTCACCATTTTCGATCGTATCAGTACCGCCAGGTATAATAAGCTTATCATTTCGAACTATACCACCAATTAAAATATCTTGAATGGTCTTAAGATTTTTAAGAGGGATTGAGCATCCTTTGAAAGAATTATTCACTAGAAACTCAATGGCCTCAGCTTTACCCTGTAAAATACTGTAAAGCCGGTTAATTTTACTTCCCATAGAATTTTGCTTGCTTCTAACATATCGTATAATCTCATTGGAGGTTGATTTTCTTAGAGATACGATGCTGTCTAACCCGCTTGCGGAAAGTATTTTACTGTAAGTAGGTTTGTCAATTTTAGTTATGATTTTTCCGATATTTTTTGAAAGGGCAAAAAGGGAGATAATTATATTTTGTTCATCTATTGGGCATAAAGATACAACAGCATCGCAATTTAGCATTCCTTCATCTATTAATAAATCTTGATTTGTTCCGTCTCCGCATATTATTTCTGCCTTAGGAAGTTCCTCATCTAGTTCTGCGCAACGAGATTTATCTTTCTCAATTATTTTAACTTTGATATCAACCTTTGAAAGCTCTTCTGCCAAATAGAAAGCAACTCTAGAGCCTCCAATAATCATAATGCTTTTTGCTCCCCTTGCGATTCCTAACTTCTTAAAGAGGAGGAATATATCTTTGCTTGAAGCAAGAATATATATCTTATCATCCGAGCGTAGCTCAAAATTTCCGCTAGGTATAATAACTTCCTCTCCTCGCTCGACTGCTGTTACGAGAAATTTTACCCCAAGTTTATTGGGAATGTCGAAAAGCTTTAGGCCATCTAGAAGAGATTTTTCTTCAACCTTGATTTCGACGATTTCTACTTTTCCATTGGCGAAAGGTTCAATCATGATTGCCTGTTGATATCTTAAACTTCTAGATATTTCTAGGGCTGCTTCAAGCTCAGCATTGATCATCATTGATAAGTCAATGTTACTCTCAGAGAATAATTTGAAATAGTCGGGATTCCTTACCCTTGCTATTGTGTCACTAGCTCCGAAGCTTTTTGCAAGAAGGCAGCATAATATATTCAATTCATCGTTTTGGGTACAGGCAATTAAAAGATCACTATCGTGAACTTCGGCTTCTGACATAATTTCATGGCTTGCCCCATTTCCACAAATCCCTTTTACATCAAATGAATTGATTAAACTCTCAATAACTTCTCTTTGAGTGTCAATTATAACGATATTATGGTTTTCAAGTGCAAGTTGTTCAACAAGTTCTGACCCTACGCTGCCAGCTCCAACAATTACTATATTCATATTAAGCCTTAATTGTAAATTTTATAGTTTCTATATACATTTTCGTTATGTTATTATATCATTATCAACATATTTGTCAAATTGACTACGTATATTAAATATTTTAGAGATATGAAATAATAAATTATTTTTTTCGGAGAAAGAAATGAAAGGTATAATTGTACTTAATAAAACAGATTTATCTTTAGATAACCAGGCCTACTCTATAAAGGCCTCCTTTGAAAATTTGGGACATTTTATAGAGATTTTAAGAAATGATCTAACTCTTGCAAGAATTACGAATAATATTGTTGGGTTGGGGTTCTCTGCGGATTTTTGTATTTTTTTAGATAAAGATATAGAACTTGCACGGATGCTAGAGAAAGCAGGAATTAGAGTATTCAACAGAGCGGAAGCAATAGAAATTTGCGATGATAAAATGTTTACTTATATTCAACTTGCTAGCAAGGGAATATCGATACCAGATACTTGCTCTCTGCCAATAGTGTATAGAGATCCATACGCTACAATGAACGACTATGAAAGTATATTAAAGGAGTGTGGCAGGCCTTTTGTTCTTAAGGAAAACAACAGTTCTTTAGGTATGGGCGTTTTCTTGATTAAGAGCTATAATGACTTTATTTCCAGGCTAGAGATAAACAGGGGTAGATACCTTGCTCAAAGATTTATTTCTGAAAGCTCCGGAAAGGATCTAAGAATAATAGTAATAGGCGGGAAGGCCGTAGCTTGGATGAAGAGAGAGAATTATTTAGGAGATTTTAGGAGTGGGATAGCCACTGGAGGAAAAGGAGAAGAGTACTCTCCTCAAAAAGAATATATAAGAATTGCTGAGAAATGTGCAAAACTACTTAAACTTGACTATTGTGGCGTTGATTTGCTTTTTGGTAGTAATGGTCCAGTGCTTGCAGAGGTCAACTCCAACGCTCTTACTCAGACAATGGAAAAAATTACAGGAGTTCCAGTAACGGAAATTTATGCGAGATATATTTTGAGCGTTCTAAACAAATAGGTATCTAAGAATTTTTTGAATTATTCAAGTAATTAAATTGTTGATAAAAGATTAGGTTTACAAGGATAAACTAAATAACAAAATTTTTAGCAAATTGTAGATTTAGGACATTTAAATACCATTTGATATTTTAAATTGGTTAGAGGTTATATCTGATAATAAGATTTTAGAAAAATCAACAAGCTCTATGATATATCCCTGCCATTAGATATATTTTGTTTACTCAGGCCTAATGCTTCAGACCTTTATTACTTATTATTGATGCATTTACGCAGGATCCTTCAGCATGGGTATGTTAATTATGAGCAACTCTTTTGCGTCAAAAATCTGGAAATTTTCGCTTGATAAGTTCCCAAGACGGTATCCGGACTCTTCGTTGACCAAAAGTTTGTAAGTTTTCCCGATCTCAAGGTCAAAGGAAAAATAGCCGTTCAAATTAGTAGCCATGGATACTAATTCATTGTTATTTTCATCTAAAAGGGAAATTCTCACTCCGAGTAGTTGATTTTTCAATCGTTCATCAAAAATCCCATTATTGTTGGAGTCTTTATAAATAAACCCCCCAACTTTGGCTTTCGATATATCTGAAGTGACTGAGTCATCAGATAAGTCACTTGCTGTTTCAGAAAAATTAATTTCATAACTATTCCCCATCCGGGCATAAACATATTCTTTTGAAGAAAAAGGACTCATAGCGTAGCTTGAGGAATTTGATTCAAATAGAATGTCGGCGCTCATCATATCTGCATACCAAAATTCAGCGATTACATGCATTCTTTCTATTGCAGATGTCATTGGGAGTTCATTAAATAAGAAGTTTGTGTCAACGTGTGAATACATAATATTGCTTTTAAAACCTTCATAGAATTCTCCGCCATTAACATATGCAGCTAAAGCAACCCACTCTGATGTTCTAATTTCTTCTATGGCTATGCCCAATTGTTTTGCCTTGATTGATGTATCTAGGGCTTTTTTTGCACTTCCACCCAACATATTTTCTCCGTTCCACGAACAAATAAGGTTGGAGTCAAAATCCGCAATATAAGGATCTAGCAAAGTTACTTTGTCGGGCAATACTGATATGGGAATAATCCCATTTTCTAAGCAATAAATTAAATAATTTGTTAGCGCTAAATTTAGCTGAGCTCCAAGAGAATGTCCATAAAATCTAATCTCGCTTCCAGTATAGTCTTCTCTCATAAGCAGATCAAAGTAGTAAGCTGCATAAATTTCTGTAATTGAATGGTCAGGAACATCCGTAGAGTATGTTTTAGATGAACCAGAACTCCAGAGAGTGTCTTTAAAGGACAAAATATTTTTATCTTGTCCCAAGTATTTTCCTGTACTCCAGACTTTATCCTGTCCATTTGTAGGCATGTCATCAGAAAATGGGCCCCAAAGAAAATGGCAAACGTTATATCCTTTTGAAAACCATAAATTAGGATTGTCAATCCCAGATCCAGTTCCCATCCCATGGGTATATATAACTGTTGGCTTCGTATAGTCAAAAGGATTGTCCTCCTCATTTTCGGAGTCTTTCCAGCTTGAACCATTATATATTTTCAGCCCGAATGTGCTTATTGGGATAATTTCTGGTATGTGAATATCATTCAAAGACAAAGGAGAATATTCATTAGGATGGATATTAAGATATTTTTCTTCCATTGAAGTAATTACTCTCTCAGGTTTTCTCTCTTTTTCTAGGAATGAGAGAGTTATGCCTGATAAGATTGTTGAAAGAGTAAGGCAAGTAATAATTGCCACAAAAAAATACAAGGGGTTTTTCATATGCTATTCCTTCTTCCGTATATCATAGCAAAAATAATAAATCCTAACAATTATTATTAAAGGCTCACAATGGAGGTTAAAAAATGAGTTAGTACATTTTTGTATTTTAGAATTTTCTTTTTTCCGATGGATTGTTTCCCAGGGTATCATTTTAGAGTTATTAAGGCTAATAGCACAACGGAAAGTTTGGGAAATCACATTTAGAAAAAGAATGTCTAGAAGGGGAGATTAGTATTTCATATAGTAAAACAAATGAGTGTTTTAAAAAAAGCAAATATATTCTATAATTTTTGTATTATTTAAAAAAACAGTACAATCAAAAATAAGCATGTCCATAACGTTTATCATATGATCTTAAGAGTAGTATCCCAAACAGCAAATATGCCCTTAACGTTGATTAAATGCTGTTAATTTGATATAATTTCACCTATATTGCGTGCACGAGGTACGTTTTTGAAACTCAAAGGATTACATATGACTATCAAAAATATTCTAGAATCAAAAAAAGTATCATTTTCTCTTGAAATATTTCCTCCAAAGAAAGGGACTGCTTTAAGCGGAGCAAAAACATTAATAAAAGACTTAGCGCAGCTTAATCCGAGCTACATGAGTGTAACTTATGGATCCTCTGGAGATAATAGTGATAACACAATTGAAATGGCAAAGGAAGTTCAGTGCGAAAATGGTATAACAGCGTTAGCGCATCTTACTTGTGTATCGTCAGATAAACAAAAAGTCCGGGATGTCCTAGATGGACTAAAAGGATGTGGAATCGAAAATGTTCTTGCCTTGAGAGGAGACATTCCAGAAGGGTTGAGCTTTCCATTTCCTGGTGGGTATAGATATGCCTCGGATTTAATTAAAGAAATAAGGGAAATGAGTTGTTTTTGTGTGGGCGGGGCTTGTTATCCAGAGGGACATCCAGAGTCTAAATCTGTAGATGAAGATATCGATAATGTAAAGAAAAAAGTTGATAGTGGATGTCAATTTTTAACAACACAGATGTTTTTTGATAATAATATTTTGTATAACTATATGTATAAGCTTTTAAGCCGAGGAATAAGTGTTCCGATTGTTGCAGGGATTATGCCTATAACGAATGTTAAGCAGTGTGAAAGAATTTGTGGGATCAACGGGACAGCCCTTCCACAAAATTTCCGAGCAATTATTAGTAGATTTTCAGAAGACCCTATTTCTTTGAAACAAGCTGGGATAGCATATGCGACCTCTCAGATTGTGGACTTACTGGCAAATGGATTTAAAAACATTCATCTCTATACGATGAATAAACCAGATGTAGCTATTAGGATTAAAGAAAACATTTCCTCTATGTTGGATTAGTTTAATAGGCTTTTCTAGCAATTTTTTATGTTTATTTGTGGATAATTGTTTTTAATAATAAATTACATTTAGTAAAGGGAAAATATGAAATTAAAAGAGAGATTAGAAAATGAAATTTTAATAATGGATGGGGCTTGCGGCACTTTCCTTCAGACTTTTTATGGCTTGAAAGGGGGAGAAAAGCCGGAAAGCTGGTGTTTAAGCCATCCCGAACTAATAGAGCAAATGCATAAAATGTATGTGGATGCTGGATCGGATATTATTCTATCGAATTCCTTCGGGGCCAATAGACTGAAATTCGGAGATCTTGCCCCTGAAATAGTAGAGAAAGCAGTAGCCTTGGCAAAAAAAGTTGCTTATAGTTCTAAAAAGAAAATATTTGTTGGATTAGATATTGGCCCCACGGGAAAATTGATTTATCCTTTTGGAGACTTGTCCTTTGAACAAGCTTATGAGACTTTCAAGGAAATGGTTTTGGCAGGGAAAATGGCCGACTTGATTGTTATTGAAACAATGACTGATTTATATGAGTTAAAAGCGGCAATATTAGCCTGCAAGGAAAATTCCGATCTTCCCATTATAGCAAGCGTAACTTTAGACTCTTCTGGAAAGACTTTAACAGGGGCAGACTTAAATACTTTGGCTTGTTTTATAGAAGGTATGGGAGTTGATGTATTGGGGCTTAACTGTGGTTTTGGACCGCAAAAGATGCTTGAATGGATTCCCGAAATAATAGGTAAGGTTAGTATTCCTATAATGATTAAGCCAAATGCAGGAATGCCTTATATAATTAACGGAAAGCTAAAATATGACACGGATGAAGATACTTTCTCCCATTACATTGAAAAAGCAATTGATATGGGAGTAACTCTTGTTGGCGGATGCTGTGGAACCACTCCATCATATATTGAGGTGATTTCTAAATTAAAAAATAGAAAAACAAATAACAGAGTTTACTCAAAATATAAACCGATGGTTTGCTCTTACGCTAAGACTGTTTTTTTAGGTGAAAAACCCATAATGATTGGGGAAAGATTAAATCCAACGGGAAAACCTCCTCTCAAGGAAGCTTTAAGAAGTAAAAATTTTGATTATCTTAAAGCAGAGGCTATCCGCCAGGTTGAATCGGGAGCAGATATCCTTGATGTCAATGTGGGGTTACCAGATATTTCTGAGAAGGAAATGCTGAGAGAATCAATAATCAATATTCAAGCAATTACCGATGTCCCTTTACAAATAGACACAGCTGATCTACAGGCGATGGAAAAGGCTCTACGGGTATATAACGGCATACCTTTAATAAACTCTGTGAATGGTAAAAAAGAAAGTATGGAAATGGTTTTCCCCTTGATGAAAATGTACGGGGGAATATGTGTCGCTTTAATGTTGGATGAAAAAGGAATACCTGAGACCGCTGATGGACGTTTGGAAATAGCAAAGAGTATTATTAAAGAAGCTGCAAAATACGGTATTTCGAAAGAGAGGTTTCTTTTTGACCCGCTTGTTATGACAATTAGCACTGGACAGGAGAATGCAGCCATAGTTTTGGATGTTTTAAGAGAGTGTAAAAACAACTTGGGGCTTAATACAGTCCTTGGCGTTTCTAATATTTCTTTTGGTCTACCTAATCGTGCCTTGATCAATGCAGTTTTTTTTGCACAAGCTTTGGCCTCTGGTCTTTCCGCTGGAATTGTTGATTCTACAAATAAGGCAATGGCAGAAGTTTTTAATGCTCATTGTGCTTTAAGCGGGGATGATTTCAAGTTCGAAAAATATATTAGTCTCTTTTCCTCTTCAGAAGTAAAAAATTTAGAAAGTGTATTAACCTTAGAAAAAGCAATAGAAAAAGGATTAAAAAAAGAGTCAGGAATATTAACTAGAAAATTGATAACATTAGGGAAAGAACCCTTGTACATTGTTAATAACTTACTTATTCCCACTTTGGATAAAATAGGAAAGAATTTTGAGAAGGGGATCATTTTTCTTCCCCAGTTATTACAAAGTGCGGACAGCGCAAAGGAAGCCTTTTTTGCAATTAAAGAGGAATTGACAAGGGCAAATGTTGTATCAGAATCAAAAGGGACAATTGTTTTAGCCACTGTTGAAGGGGATATTCATGATATTGGTAAAAATATCGTTAAGGTAATACTGGAAAACTATGGATATACAGTAATTGATTTAGGAAAGGATGTGAAAAAAGAAGAAATACTTCAGGCTTCGATAAATAATAACGTTGGATTAATCGGCTTGTCTGCTTTGATGACTACTACAGTAACAAATATGGAAAACACCATTAGATATTTAAAAACAAAGATTTCTACTCCAATTATGGTGGGAGGAGCTGTGCTAACTGAAAAATATGCTGAAAAGATTGGTGCTGATTACTATGCAAAAGATGCTATGTCGAGTGCAAGAATAGCGGACATGGTTTTTGGGCCTTTGAATTAAATAATCGAGAGGATAAAATGTCAAAAACTGATTATAGATGCGATAAATGTGGAACTCCTTTATATTTAGATGCAGGGGGAAAAAGTGCAACTTGTCCTTCTTGTGGGCATAGGGAGATTTATATTCAGGATCTTCGAGAGAATGAAGATAAAGTTTTCCCAGTACAGGTTTCAAAAGACATTACTGAATATATCGCTAAGGGTGAAGCTTATTTAGAGATGAAAGAGTTTTCAAGCGCTTTTGAATCTTTTGCAAAAGCAATAAATATTGACCCGAATGATTATCGAGGATGGTGGGGGACATGTCGTTGTAGGATACTTGATAATTACCTTGGTGAAGATAACGGTTATAGCAGGGATTTTAAAAAAGTACAGTTTTTAGCTCCTTCGATGATTAAATATGAATTAGAGACAAAGTATGAAACCTATCTTTCTGTTTTAAACAAAAAGAGAGAGGAAAAGGAAAAAGAGATTGAAAAAGCAAAGAAAATTGCTTTGGGAGAATTTATTTCTGTTAAGGAATACAAAGGCCCAAAGAAAAGTTTCAAAGGGGATATTTTGATAATATCTTTAATATTTGCCCTTTGTCCTTTAGTTGTTATGCTTGGAGTTTTTTATGTTGAGAGGTATTTAACTTTCAGCATTATATTTGGGCTTATGCTTCTTTCAGGAGGAATTTTTCTTACTTTAAGACTTAAAGACTTAATGAAAATGGTTAGATTAATTGAAAATAGAGAGGTAGATTCCATTAGCCAATTGATGAAGGTAATGAAGAAGAAAAATAAACAGGAATTTTTGAAAATTGTTAGAGAAATGATTATTTCTGGGCATTTAGTTGGGTTTGAGATACGAGATGGTGAGCATTTTGAAAAATATTTAGAAGATAAAGTTAATGAATAACTTCAATAATGAAGAATAAAAAGGAGAACAATGGAAGAGAAAAAAATAGCAATATTGATTGATGCAGAGAATGTCAGTTACAAAAATGCTACACAAATAATGGAAACAATGGCGACTAAGGGCACCATTGCGGTAAAGACTATTGTGGCTGATTGGACAAAGATAACTGGGGCAAAAAAGGTTATGAGTGGGAGGTGTTTTCAAACAGAAGGCTGGAGAAAGGAGGCCAATAAACACTCAATGACAGCGATACAGGCTTTTAGTTATGTCAGTGGGAAGAATACTTCTGATATTACTTTGACAATTATAGCGATGAAAATTTTATTTGAGAAACCTTTTGTAAACACTTTTTGTCTTGTAAGTAATGATAGTGATTTTACGAGGCTTGCACAAGAACTAAGGGAAAATAATAAAGAGATTATTGGAATGGGTGACAGGAATAAAGCAATTCAAGAATTTGTAAATGCTTTTAGTGAATTTATTTATTTGGGAGAATCTATGGATGATTCAGATAAAGAAGAATTTTCGCAAAATTTAGTAACTGAATGCATAAATGTAGATATTGATAAAAATGATATACCTATTTCTAAACCAGTTAAGGCAAAAAAAACACAAGGGAAAAAGGCTATTAAGAATAAATCAATAATTCCAGATGAACAATTAAAGACGTTGATAGATATCATTGAAACTGCTATAGAAGATACTCAAGGTTCTGCGCTGTACAGTGTAATAGCTAGTAAAATGAAAAAACAATATAGTGATTTTGTCCCCGAAAACTATGAATGCAAGAACACAAGTGCATTAATAAGAAAAATTCTTCCAGCAATTCCCCAATACGTTGAACACAGCGAAAGCATTGCAAACAATCCAAACGGATTCATAATGATGTTAAAGAGAAAATAATCTTGCAATAAAATAGTCTATATTACGGAAATTTAAAAGACCTTTTTCTAAAAAAAGGCGTACAATCTCGTTGAAACAGTTTAAACTCATCTTTAAATAATTGTTGACAGAACTATTTTCTAATGATAAGATTTGCTCATAAATTAAACCGTTGATACAGAATAGTAATATGCTTTATCGGTGATGAGAGAGACTTGGGTTGGTGAGACAAGGGCACAGAGGGTATATGAATGGGCTGTTGAGGGCAGTTGCGAACTGATAGTAGTAATTGACGGGTTCTCCCGTAACAGAGAAAGGATATGATAGTATCCTACAAGGCAGCGAGAGCTGTGAAATTGGGTGGCACCACGGCGAAGTTCGTCCCAAGCGAAGTTTTCCGTGGTTTTTTTGTGCTTAAACTCCGGATAGGAGGAGCAAATATACGCACGAGAGTGCAAACGCCATAAGGAGGTAGAAAAATGGCAAACAACATACCTACAAAAATCTATTTGTCTGAAGAGGAGCTTCCGCGGCAGTGGTATAATCTGCGTGCGGATATGAAAGAACAACATGATCCTTTTCTTCATCCAGGGACCCTTGAACCTATCAAATTGGAAGAGCTTACTGGGATATTCGTGGAGGAACTGTCCAAACAAGAGCTTAATTTTACTGATAGATTCATTGATATTCCAGAAGGTGTATGTGAATTTTATAAAATGATTAGACCCTCCCCCTTGATTAGAGCTTATTTCTTGGAGAAAATTTTGGATACTCCAGCAGAGATTTACTATAAATTTGAAGGGACTAATACATCTGGCTCTCACAAACTTAACTCTGCAATTGCTCAGGCCTACTACGCTAAAGAGCAGGGTTTAAAGTCTATAACTACAGAGACTGGGGCTGGGCAATGGGGAACTGCTCTTGCTATGGCCTGCTCTTTCTATGGTCTGGATGTTGACATTTTTATGGTCAAGGGAAGCGCGGATCAAAAGCCAGATAGACTTGAAGTAATGAAAACATACGGGGCAAGTGTTACCCCGTCGCCTTCTAATAAAACAGAGATAGGCAAAAAAATACAAAAGGAAAAACCAGGAACAACAGGGTCTCTAGGTTGTGCTATTTCAGAAGCAATCGAGGTTTGTACCGGCAGACATTCTTGTAAATATGTCCTTGGTAGTGTTCTGGATTATGTCCTTCTACATCAATCAATTATTGGTTTAGAGCTTAAGAAGGCTTGTGATAAATACGATATTAACCCAGACATCATAATTGGATGTGCCGGAGGCGGAAGCAATTTAGGAGGCCTTATAGGGCCATATATGGGAGAGAGAATTAAGGGTAAGAATAATATTAAATTTATTGCAGTTGAACCTAAATCCTGTCCTTCTTTTACTAGAGGAAAATATTCTTACGATTTTGGTGATACCGGAAAAATTACACCTCTATTAAGAATGTATACTTTGGGTAATGGATTTATTCCCTCACCTATTCATGCGGGAGGACTTAGATATCATGGTATGAGCCCGATTCTAAGCAAGTTGTATCACGATGGGTATCTAGAGGCTGTTGCAGTTGGACAGAAATCAGTTTTTGATGCAGCGGCCATTTTTTCTAAATGCGAAGGGATACTCCCTGCCCCTGAAAGTTCACATGCTATTAAGGTTGCTATTGATGAAGCTCTGAAGTGCAAAGAGGATGGACAGAAGAAGACTATTATATTTGGACTAACGGGAACGGGATATTTTGATATGAGCGCCTACAGAATGTATAATGCTGGGAAAATGGAGGATACTGAATTATCCGAAGAAGACTTACAAAAAGGTTTTGACAGTATTCCAGCTATTCCTCAAAACAAATAGGACAAAACTTCATTGATTGCCGCTAGTTTTATTTTCAAATTTAAAATGAAACTTCAAATAGAAAAAATCTCTGGGAGTTCTCAGAGATTTTTTTATGTGTTTATATAAAGTATTATGTGAATATGGAAGAGTCGTAACAACAATTTCATTGTTGGGAAATTTCTTTTGCCGCCTTTCTTTGTCGGTTAAGTTCAATATACATATTTTTTCTATATTCTCCGTGCAATGGATATTTTGCGATGATTACTAAATTAATAAGCCAGGCTATCATAGGAATAATAGAAGCGATAATCATTAGACCGGTTTTTGTGAGAGATGATTGCAGGGGAGTGGGGTCAAAATCTGTGGGTTCGGTAAATTTAAATATAAGGAGCATTAGGGGAATCAAAGCATTTTGAAGGGTAGTCATTATTTTATTCATAAAAGTTTGCATTGAGGCACTAATTCCCTCTGTTCTTCTTCCGCTTTTCCATTCGGCATAATCAACGCTCTCTGCTATCATCGCATAATTCAAGTTTCCAGTTAGTCCATATGGAAGCCCCATTAGCAAATACATAGCAACAAATAGGATCATATTTGGCCCAACGGTAAAGCCCAATATAGCAAGCAGTGCCATCGGGATTGCCCCGGCTATGCAAGACAATATATATAGTTTCCTATATTCAAATCTTTTCACTAGCGCAGGAGTGAAAAGCATGCCTAAAAATCCAGCGACTCCGAAGCCCGCTACTAGTAAAGTATTAACAAATGAGTTGGTGAGTGCTTCGGGTTTTCCGGTCATAAGATAATTACTTATATAAAGCCCAGCGGTGATAGGAATAGCTCTTGCAAAAGCAGCAGCATTGGCAAGGACTGTAAC
>JAQVQU010000003.1:28526-33671 GCA_028701415.1 Clostridia bacterium
GTAAAGTATTAACAAATGAGTTGGTGAGTGCTTCGGGTTTTCCGGTCATAAGATAATTACTTATATAAAGCCCAGCGGTGATAGGAATAGCTCTTGCAAAAGCAGCAGCATTGGCAAGGACTGTAACTAGTAGGGGTTTATTTTTAAACATTTCTTGGAAACACTTAACAAAAGATGGGGCAGGTATATCATTTTTTACTCTCTCTGTACTGCCAAAAAAAGCCAGGGAGAAGAAAATAGACCCAATTATTGCAGTAAAAATACCCATAGCAAAATAGGACTCAGGTTGCTTTTCTCCCAAGAAGGACTCGAACAATGGTAAGAGAAGCATCGGTAGCGCTCCTCCAATTGAGTGGAATAGTCTAGAAAAGGTAATAAAACCTACGCGTTCTTTTGGATTGGGCGTCATGGCCGAGGCTAAGCCCCAAAATGGGACATCTCCAATTGTATATATTAATCCCCAAAGCACATAAATAATGGAATAATAAGCCACTCTGGTCCCAAGAGGAATATAAGTAGGTACCATGTATAGGAGAATAGTTAAAATTAGTAAAGGTAGTGGAGCAAAAGCAAGATAGGGTCTAAGCTTCCCAATTTTCGACTTAGTTTTATCTACTAAAGTACCCATCAGTGGATCATTAAAAGCATCAAACAATCTAGCCCCTAGCATCAATGCAGATGTTGCTACTAGACCTATTCTAGCAATGTCTGTTAAGAAAAAAAGTATATAAGTATTTACTACTCCGATAATCAGGTTTTGCCCGAAACCCCCAGCTGCAAAGCCGAATTTATTAAATCTCGTCAAATAATTCTTTTCAAGAATTTCTACTTCATCTGACAAGGGAATATTTTGAGAGATTTTTTCTGTTTCAATAGGGGATTTTTCAAGAGGTAGTTCTTCCTCGGTTTCTATTTTTGTAAAATCATTTTTAAAAGGGTCTGATAGTGAATCATTCAAATTGTCGTTGTTATCGGTCATCGGAAAATCCAGCCTCCAAAAGTATAAAGTCATTATACTATATAGAGGGCATATTTACAATATGTGTTTTTCATGCTAAAATTACCTTCAATATGAGGATATTATGGATATTTTAAGATTGCATTTTTCAGTAAATAATTCTCTCTTTCGGGATATAATTCCATTTTGGATAAAAAATGGTTTAGATAAAAATAATGGGGGTATATTCACCTGTTTGGATAGAACAGGAGATATTTATTCCTATGATAAAAGTGTTTGGATGCAAGGCAGAACTGCATATATCTTTTATACATTATGTATTCAATATGGAACTGAGCCTTTGTGGAAGGAAATGGCAGATAGTTGTATTAGCTTTTTAGACAATCACTGTATAGATAGTTCTGATGGACGTATGTATTTTTCTGTAACTGCTGAAGGCAAACCTTTAAGAAAAAGAAGATATATTTTTTCTGAATCATTCTATACTATTGCCCATGCTCGGAGACATGCTCTGACAGGGGATGAAGATTCTTTGGCAAAAGCAAGAAGCTATTATAACTTAATGCTTAATATCTATGATAATTCTGAGAATGATCCATATAAGATTACACCTAAGTTCATTTCCTCAACAAGAGAATCAAAAGCTTTAGCTTACCCTATGATTTTGCTTAATGTTACAGTTATTATGTCTGAATGTGATAAAGAAAATGAATCTCAATACAAGAATATAGCAAAGAGAATAATTCAAGATATAAGGACTTTCAGACATGAGGAAACTGGTTTGATGTTGGAAAATATTTTATCTAAAGGAGAACGATTTTTTGAAAGCTCAGTAGGAAGAATTGTTAACCCTGGACACAGTATGGAGCTTTCTTGGTTTTTGGCAGATTCAGCTGCTTGGATGGAAAATTCAGAACTTCTTCTTGAATCGGAAGATATTTTCTGGAAGGCATATTATTTTGGAAAAGATGAAAAATACGGGGGTATATTGTATTTTAAAGATCTTTTTTTAAAACCTGTTGAAGCTTATGAACATGATATGAAATTATGGTGGGTGCACACTGAGGCACTTACTGCGGCGATAAAATTTTATGATTACACAAAAAAAGATATATATTTAGAGTTGTTTGATGAACTTTATGATTATTCTTTTAAACACTTTGCCGACACAGAATATGGGGAGTGGTTTGGCTATCTTAGAAGAGACGGATTGCCAACTGAACCTCCATGCAAAGGGCACACCTATAAGGGTCCATTTCATGTAATTAGAATGCTTAGCGAAAGTGAAAGAGTTTTATCCAAACTTGTTAAAAAACCATTTGGTTGTGACAATTATTGAAGGATAGACTTTAGAAATTTAAATTATGTTTGGAGATGAGTTTTGCTTTTTTAAACTGAGGGATAGAAATTTTAAATTTCAATTTTGCTTGCTAATTGACTTTTTCGTTCGAATCCTTAAGATTAATTAGTTACATAAAGGAGGCCTTTATGCTTGATAATGGTATCCCAACATCAATAAAAAGAACCCCTTTTCTTAAAATATTATATTTATTCAAATTTATAAGAAAATACTGGCAAAAACCCCCCAAAGGAAGATTTCTATCCTTTAAAGAGTTTTTTTTATATTGCTTGGGAGGAATGGGTGTAAGTGGAGGAACGGTTCTCCCAACTTACATTGCGCTAACTGCCGGATTATATATAGCAGCAGCGTTAAAGATTAGTGTCAATGACATTGTTCTAAGTGGGGTTATTTCTAGTATAGTTGTAGTTCTAAGAGCACCCCTAGTAAGCATGATAATAGACAATACCAAATCCAAAATGGGTAAGTTTCGTCCATGGATTGTTAGGTTACCAATACCCATTCTACTTTTATTTGCTGGGACGATATTTATACCTTCTGCCTTACAATCAAATTACAATTGGATGTTCATTACCTATGTAATATTTTTCAACACTCTTCAGTTTTTAATAAACCTATATTCCCTTTCCTTTAATACTTTAGTCCAAGTGATTTCACCTAGCCCAAATGAAAGAACTCAACTAATGTCTGTTGGATCTATAATTTATTCATTAGGCCCCTCCTTAATACATATGCTTTTTCCTTTACTTGCAAACTATCTGTTTTCTCAAAAGGATAATTCAGGTGAAATTATAATTATGGGAATTAATACTATGGAAGCATTCAAATGGATAATTCCTATTTTTGCTTTATTGTGCTTTTCTATTGGATTAATCACAGCGTTTGGAACGAAAGAAAGAATAATCTTACATGAAAAGTCACAAATGAAGGTAAAATTTATTGATGGAATAAGACATATTGCAATTAACAAGTATTTCTGGATATCCATAATTTCTGGATTTCTGGGGATTTTTAGGCTTATTGGGACTACATATACTGCGTGGTTAGCAACTTACTATATTAAGACAGAATGGAGCCAAGCTATACTAATTACACTTATTGGAACTGCTAACGTTCCCGGGATGATTCTTGCTCCCATTCTTATTAAGAAATATGGTAAAAAGTTATTATCGATTTTAAGCGGAGTATTTTGCGCTTTAATGACTATACCTATAGTAATTTGGCCGTCAGAACCATATATAGTCTATTTAATGTCTCTTTTGATAACTCTTGCAAATGGAATAAATGTTGTAATCAGTCCAGCGTTATCTGCACAAATCAACGATTTTCAACAATATAAGACTGGAGATAGACTAGAGGGATTTATATCTCAGTTTTCAAGCATGATTTTAACTGGGGTTGGGATAGCACTTGCATATGTCACGCCATTTATTTACAAAACATTTGGATACATAAATGATAATTCTGTTTTATATGATACTATAAATGTAACATCTCCTATAATCCGATGGACAAGCATTTTAGGTGTTGTAAGCTCATTGCTATTTGCGATACCATTCTTCTTTTGGGATTTGTCAGAGAAACGACATGAGTCTATAATGGAAATACTGGCGATAAGGGCTCACTTAAAAGATGGGAAAATTTCGCTGGAGGAGGCAAACATTATGGAAGAAAGGGTTGAAGGGGGAGAGATAGGCACAGCTTCCTCTTTAGTTGAAGATATCTTTGAAGAAGATTTATCTGAGAAGAGCTTAACCTTCGAAGAATTTCTTGAAAATGAACTACGAAATAAAGTGGGAAAGAAAGGGTGATTTTCTATCTATAAGTATGTAATTAGGCTAACAAATAGTGATTTATAAAGTTTTTTGGAGGATTTGACATGAGATATAAAAGAGTTGGAGATATTATTGCGGTTGCACTTACTTCCGAGGATGAGGTAATTGAGAGTTTGAAAAGAGTTTGTATTGCTGAGAAAGTAGAGAGTGGAATAATTTCGGGAATTGGTGCCACTAACTTTGCAGAAATTGGACTTTTAAATGGTGATAAAAGAACCTATACAAAAAGGATTGTTTCTGAGGATATCGAGATTTCTAACTTGACTGGGAATATCACAAAGAAAGAGGGAGAAATTTATGTTCATTTGCATGGGACGCTGACTGGTGTAGACAAAGCATTTGGAGGGCATATATTTTCCTGTCGCATAAGTGCTGTTGCAGATATCTTTATTACTGTTATTCATGTGAATATTTCGAGGGAAATCAGAGAGGATGGAACAGTTCCAATGATCTTTTAAGACTTTTATGAATAAAACTTGATTAAAAGAATCATTGCACGAAAAGAGTCATATATTTTTAGGGCAGATATTTTTTTGCAATTAGGGCTGCTGTTTCTACTATTTTTTCGCAGACTCCCTCTTTCCTATGGGCTTCAGTGATTTCTTCTAGATCTTTATTCCTAATTAATTCACAGCAATTGATCCCTCCACATGAAGATTTAAAATCATCCATTGCTTTTTGGACAAGGTCAGACATTGCTTTTTTTGAAATGCTAGGATGAGAAAGACCAATAACCATCAACATTCCTGTAATAGCCCCACAAAGTTCATTCCCATATTTATCTATTCCATGAGCAAAAGGCATTGATATAGCTGCGGCACGTTTTTTGTTAAACCATAGGTTCTCAGCAAATGCCATTAGCACTGCCTGGCAGCAGTTGTATCCTTGATTAAAAAGGCGTATCGCAACTAACTCTTCATTTTGACGCATTTTTGCGGAGGATATTTTTTTTGTTCCTCTTCTAAACCATCTGGAGTAATCATAATCTGTAG
>JAQVQU010000003.1:33771-44722 GCA_028701415.1 Clostridia bacterium
GCCTGGCAGCAGTTGTATCCTTGATTAAAAAGGCGTATCGCAACTAACTCTTCATTTTGACGCATTTTTGCGGAGGATATTTTTTTTGTTCCTCTTCTAAACCATCTGGAGTAATCATAATCTGTAGTAATATAATTAGATTTCGCCATAACAAAACGGCTAGCAGTCGCAAGGTCTCTAACGGTCCACACATTAACTTCCCTTCCCTGAGCGTGGGCTTTATGTATTCTACCTGCATTCATTGCCCAAAGATTTTGGTCAATGTCATATCCTTTTGATATATAATACTTACTTTGAATCCATGTAGTGGTTAAGATTTGAGTTCTGATTCCCAAATCCATACGTTTAAGCCTTTCGAGATTTCGGGCGTGGAAACTTATAAAGACAACATTTTTAATTCCAATTACTCTTTCAACTAAATCGACAAGGGTTGTAAGTTCGGCCATAGTAGGAACTATTTTTAATTCAATAAAAGGAACTTTACTATATTCTTTATTGATTTCTAAATATCTTTCAGTAGAGCAGATATAGGAAACTCCTCTTTGTCTTGCATTTCCCCATTTTTTGGGGTTCATTGGTAGTTTTTTTGCCTCTTCAAAAGAAATTTGAGATATTTTTATATCTCTATCTTCAAATGGAGAACCATCATGGCAGCAGACCCAAAAGCCATCAGATGTAAGCCAAACATCTGTTTCAATTCCGTAAAAAAAATCGCTTTTTGCAGCGGCAAGAAAGGCTACTTCGCTATTTTGGTAAAAAAGCGAACTAAGTCCCCTGTGAGCAATAAATTTAGGCATAAAAACTCCCCTTAGTTTGATAACAATAATTATACACTAAGGGGTTTCTTTGTCAACCTTAGAAAAATCTACAGAGTGTAGTAATATAGAAAAAGGGTCAAAAAAGGAAATTCGAAAAATCACCAGATAGAAATATAGAATGCTAATGAATAATATATAGAGATTGCGATAAGTTGATTTAGAAAACAGATAAATGTATAATCCTTTTGATATATATCGACTTTTAAAGGAATATTATGAAAATATACGGCGATTACCATACCCATACTCATTATAGTGATGGGGTCACTAATGTCATTGATAATCTTACTGCCGCAAGGGAGAGAGGGCTTGAAAGTATTGGAATAACTGACCACGGATATTCCAGCCCAAGTTTCGGCGGATTGACAAGAGAAAAATTTTTAAAGCAAAAAAATGAAATCGATTCTTTAAGAGATCAGTTTAGTGAACTAAATATTTATCATGGAATAGAGGCGAATATAATAGGCATTGATGGAAATATAGACTTAAAAGAGGAAGATTATTCCCGCCTTGATTACATTATTGCAGGATTTCATGCTCCAGCAAAACCTTATAACCTAAGATCATTTGCTGGATTATATTTAAACTCATATTTTTCTTTCTTGATCAAACCTTCAAGATATATCATAGAAAGAAACACTAAAGCATATATTTCTATGGTGAAAAAATACCCAATAGCAATAATCGCGCATATTAACCATCTTACAAAAGTTAATGCGCTTGAAATTGCTAAGTGTTGTGCAGATTACGGAACGATGATAGAACTAAATGCTAAGCATGTGGAATTATCATATGTGGTATTCGAGCAAATATTAAAGACTGATGTTAAATTAATTGCTAATACTGATGGTCATTATAAAAACAAAATAGGCCGATTTGAAGAAATAGAAAAATATATTAAGGGATATCCGGAGGCTGAAACCAAAATTGTTAATGCCAAACCCGGGGTTATTGAATTTAGGAAACCTATATATTAGCAAAATACTGAAATAGCCAACAAAAACCCGCCCTTGCAAGGGCGGGTTGTTTTTTCATGGGAGAATACTACTTTACGCTGTAAAGAATATCTGCATAAGTTGGGAAGGGCCAATAGTATTTTGCGACCAATGGCTCAAGAGAGTCAGCAATCTTTCTAAGTTCTTTCATAGTTGAGAGAATAACGTCTTTGAAATACTTTGCTTTTTCTAATATATCGATACATTCGTTATAATCAGATAATTGATTTTCTAATTGATTAGTCAATCCGTACATTTCTTTAGCTCCAGAAGAGAGTTTTTCAATAATGTCTGTTTCTACCCCTATATATAGAGACTCGGAAAGACTTTTCTTATTTAAAGCCAACTTAACGAGTTTTCTTTCATATAGCATCACGGCAGGTAATATTTGTTTCTTTACCATTTCGATCATTGTTAGAGCCTCGATATTTAGAATTTTTATATAATTGTCTAACAAGATATCTCTTCTTGATTGAACTTCGTTTCTACTAAGAATCTTATGTTTTTCAAACAGTGTAATATTTTTTTTGTTAGTAAAATGTTCAAAGGCATCAACGGTTGTTTTTAGATTCATTAAGCCACGCTTTTCAGCTTCTATTACCCATTCGGATGAATAATTGTTTCCGTTGAAAATAATTCTCTTATGTTTTTTTATGGTTTTAGCAATAAGGGCGGTTAAATCTTTATTGAAATCTTTACTGAGCTCTAGTTCATCTGCAAAATCTGAAAGTGAATTTGCAACAATTGTATTAATAATATAATTTGTACACGCAATAGAAAAAGGAGCGCCCAGAAGTCTAAATTCTAGCTTATTTCCAGTAAAAGCAAAGGGCGAGGTCCTATTTCTATCTGAGGTGTCTTTTGGTATGGGAGGAAGTACCGTAGCTCCTAAAATGATTTTATTATTTCCTGTGCCTTTGTATAAAGTATTAGTTTCTATCGCTTTCAATACATTGGTTAGATCTTCTCCAAGCGAGATAGAAATGATGGCGGGGGGAGCTTCATGTGCTCCTAGACGAAGATCATTTCCAGCTGAGGCTGCAGAGATTCTCAATAAATCCTGGTATTCATCAGTCGCTTTAATTACAGCAAGCAAAAAAAGCAAGAATTGAGCATTTTCATGAGGGGTATCCCCAGGCTCAAGGAGGTTTATTCCATCATCTGTAGCAAGGGACCAATTATTGTGCTTTCCGCTTCCGTTAACTTTTTCGAAAGGCTTCTCATGGAGGATACAAGCAAGATTATGTTTGTATGCTAAACTTTTCATAAGTTCCATGGTAAGTTGATTTTGGTCTGTTGCAAGGTTCACTGTGGAATATACGGGAGCAAGTTCATGCTGTGCGGGCGCAGATTCGTTATGTTTTGTCTTTGCTGGGACCCCAAGTTTCCAAAGTTCTTCATCTAACTCTTTCATAAAAGCGCTAACTCTTTGGTTGATAACTCCAAAATAATGGTCTCCCATTTCTTGCCCTTTAGGAGGTTTTGCTCCAAATAAAGTTCTTCCGCAGTGTATTAAATCCATTCTGGATTCATACATTGATTTATCAATTAAAAAGTACTCTTGTTCAGCTCCGCAATTAGCTACTACTCTTTTTGCCTTTGTGTTGCCAAATAGTTTTAAAATCCTCATTGCTTGAAAATTTATAGCATCCATTGAGCGAAGAAGAGGGGACTTTTTGTCTAGGGTTTCTCCCCCATATGAACAAAAAGCCGTTGGAATACAAAGAGAGTTATCTTTTATGAAAGCGTATGATGAGGGGTCCCAAGCAGTATAACCTCTTGCTTCAAACGTAGCTCTTAAACCACCTGATGGAAGGCTGGAAGCATCTGGCTCGCCTTTTACTAGGGCCGTCGCAGAAAAGTCCATTATTACTTTTCCCTCTCCGATTGGCTTTATAAAGCTTTCATGTTTTTCTGCTGTAACTCCAGTCATTGGTTGAAACCAATGAGTATAATGAGTCGCACCCTTTTCCATTGCCCAATCTTTCATTGCGTTGGCAATTGGTTGCGCTAAATCTTCTCCTAACTCCGCCCCAGTATCTATTGTATGTCTAATTCCTTTGTATACTTCTGAAGATAATCTCTCTTTCATTACGGAATCGCTAAAAACCAAACTTCCGTAAATTGTCGATATGTCTTTCATTTTTACTCTCCTTTTTTAAAATTGTTGAGGAATGCGAATCAATTTATTGCATATAAGAAAAAAGAGTTATTTCTTTTTAGTTATTAGTTCAATTAATAGATTTTCTGTCTTTTCTGGATTTGCTTTTCCTTTCGTTCTTTTCATTACATAGCCCAAGATAGCTTTTAGAGCTTTTTCTTTTCCAGATAAATAGTCAGAAATAGCGTTGGAATTATTATATATAGCTTCATTACAATAGGAAATAAGGTCTATTTCTGATATTTCTTGCATATCTGATTCGGAAATTAATTCCTCCCAAGACTTCCCCGATTTAAGCATCTCGGAAAGTGCTTTTTTTGCAAGCTGAGCATTAATTTTTCCAGATTTTTGTGCATTAGATAATGATGAAAGCTGAAGGGGGGAAATCATAATATCAAAGTTCTCTTTTTTTGCTTCAGTTTCCAATAAACGAAAAATTTCTCCCAGGATATAATTAGACAATATCTTAGGGTCTCCAGTTTTTATTGCTTCGGAGAAATAATCAGCGACTTTCTTGTATTTTATTAAAAGATCTGTTTCTGTTGGGGATAGCCCTAGACCAAGATATCGATTTTTAATATCAGCTGGAAGTTCAGGAAGGGTTCTTTTGATGGATTCGATAAAATGTTCTTCAATGAAGATCGTGGGGATATCTGGATCATCATAATATCTATAGTCTTGTGCGTTTTCCTTTTCTCTCATCGCAGAAGTAGTACCATCCGATTCGTTATATCTGCGTGTTTCCTGGTACAACATTTCCCCGTTTTGAATTGCACTGACATGTCTTGAGTACTCATAAGCAATTGCTTTTTCGATAAAAGAAAGAGAGTTCATGTTTTTTATCTCTGATCTTGTTCCTAGTTTTTCTCCAGGTTTATTAACTGAAATATTTACATCACATCTCATGGAACCTTCTTCCATTTTGCAGTCAGAAACATCAATATGACGTAAAATTAGCTGGAGTTTTTCTAGATATTCTCGAGCTTCCTCAATGGAATTGATATCTGGTTCGGTTACTATTTCAATTAGAGGCACTGCGCCACGGTTATAATCAATAAAAGTGTACTCTCCTTTGTGAAGAAGTTTACCCGCATCTTCTTCAAGATGTATCCTGTTGATTCGTATAATTTTTCCACTGTCAAGTTTAATATGCCCACTAACGCAAATTGGTTCTGTAAACTGTGTAAGCTGATATGCCTTTGGTAAGTCGGGATAAGTATAATTCTTTCTATCAAAGTGAACGATCTTGTTTATGCTGCAATTTGTTGCTAGACCAGCACGAATTGCATAAATAAATGTTTGTTTATTAACCACTGGAAGGGTTCCTGGTTCAGCAATGCATTTTGGACAAACATGTGAGTTAGGCTGGTCGCCGAAATCGGTAGGGCAGGAACAGAAAATTTTCGTTTTTGTTGATAATTCAACATGGGTTTCAAATCCGCAAACTAAATTATATGTCATAATTCACCCCCGTGGTGGGATTCAATTCAGGGCTACATTCCCTTTCAAAAGCATACCCTGCATTAAATAAAGTGCCCTCGGAGAAATTTGGGCCCATAAGTTGCATCCCTAAAGGCATTCCGTTTTTGTCGAGGCCACAAGGGAGAGCAAGGGCGGGTAATCCACATAGGTTTGCTGGGGCTACGCAGGCATCAGCATAATATTTCTCAACGATTGTTTCGGGTGTAAAATCTAGAGAGACTGCCGAGGTAGGAGAGGTAGGGGAGAGAATTAAATCACATGTATTGAATGCATTAGAAAAATCTCCGATTAATTCGTTTCTCATCATCGATGCTTTTTGGAAATATTCCTTGTAATTCTGTTTGCTTAAGAAGTATATGCCCAACATAATCCTTCGTTTAATGTCCATTCCGAGCCCTTCTGTTCTTGTCTTTGTAATCATATCATCAACATCTTTGTAAGGAAGGCTTGTTTTATATCCGTATCTAATTCCATCAAATCTCCCAAAATTAGAGGAAATTTCTGCGCATCCAAGTATGTAGTAGATCGGTAGGGCATATTTTATGTGAGGAAGCTTTACTTTTACTATTTCTGCTCCTTTTGAGACATAAAAGTCAACCGCCTTCATAACAGAATCATTCGTTTCAGTAGAAGAAGTTGCAAAAAAGTCATCGGAAATACCAATTCTGAGTCCTTTAATTTCCCCTGATAATTTGGGATAAGTGGGTTCATAATTTCTTTTGAAGGTCATCATATCTTCTGGATCGTGCCCACAAATAGCATCATAAACTATAGCACAGTCTGTCACAGTGGATGTCATAGGGGCTATCTGATCAAATGATGAAGCAAGAGTAAGTAGTCCGTACCTTGATACAGAACCGTATGTAGGTTTTAACGCAACTATGCCACAATAACTTGCGGGTTGTCTAGTAGAGCCCCCGGTATCCGTTCCTAAAGTATATGGAGCAATCCCTGCAGAAACTGCACTCGCGTTCCCTCCTGAGCTACCACCCGGACTTTTTCCTAAATCATATGGGTTTCGCGCGGGTCCATAAATTCCTGTGTTGCAGTATGAGCCCATTGCAAATTCGTCTAGGTTGGTTTTTCCCAACATAACCGCACCTTTATCAAATAATTTGGTCACAGCTGTAGCAGTAAAAGTGGATTTAAAATTTTCTAACATTTTTGAGCAACAAGTTGTATTAAGCCCTAACACAGATAAATTATCCTTTAACGCCATTGGAACTCCGGTTAGTGGAGAAACTTTTTCCTCTTTTGAAAGTATTTCATCGCACTTTTTAGCTTGTGCTATTGCATATTCAGGAAGGATTTTTATGTATGCATTCAGTTTCGGATTAAGTTTTTCTATCCTTTCTAAATAAATTTTTGTCAACTCGGAAGAAGAAATCTTTCCTGTCCTGAGAAGAGTGGAATAATACAGTATATTACTCATTTTTCCCCCTCCTTTTTATAACGAAAAAGCCGTCTTCTCCTCCTCCAGAGTTAGATAGCAGCAGGTCTACGGGAGTACATTCTCCAGGAATGTCTTCTCTAAGCTCCTCCGCTGAAATTGAGCGGCTTTTATATGTTGGAAGATCAGTATGAGCCTCTTTAACTTTATTCGCAAAATTAATAACTTCCGACATGTCTTTCATCATATCTAAAGACTCTTGTTCTGAAAAAGAGATAAGGGCATATTCCGCAATGGAATCAAATTCTTCTCTTGTAATCATAATTTCTCCTTAGCACCGGATTATTGCCTTATTTTAATGTGTACTTCTCTTAGTTGCTTCTCTGTTACTTCTGAAGGCGCGCCCATAAGAAGGTCTTGAGCGTTTTTGTTCATAGGAAAGGCAATTACTTCCCGTATGTTACTTTCTTGGGATAGAAGCATTAGTATTCTGTCTATTCCAGGCGCCATACCAGCATGAGGAGGTGCTCCATACCTAAATGCGTTATACAAAGAAGGAAACCTATTTGAAAGATCTTCTTTTGTGTATCCTGCAATTTCAAAAGCTTTTTCCATGGTTTTTATTTCATGATTTCTAACTGCTCCACTTGAGAGTTCCACTCCGTTGCATACTATATCGTATTGATACGCCAAGATGTCTCCAGGGTTAGAATTGACTAGTGCCTCGTATCCTCCTTGGGGCATCGAAAATGGATTGTGTTTAAACGCCCAGTTTCCAGATTCTTCATCTATTTCGTACATTGGAAAATCAGTTACAAAACACAAATTAAAGGAATCTTTTTCGATAATGTCGAGTCTATTCCCAAGCTCAGTCCGGATCTGTCCGGCTAGTAAAGGAGCTTTATCTTTGGTGTCAGCGATAAAAAACAAAAGGTCACCTGTATTGAGCCCAGCTATATCCGAAAGGGTTTTCTTTAGTTCAGAAGGGATAAATTTATCAATCGGTCCTTTGAAAGAATTGTCTTTCTCTACAGTAACATATCCTAAACCTTTCATTCCAATTTCCATTGCATATGCAAGCATTTTTTCGTGGAATCCTTTAGTTAAAGAAGCTCCATTTGTAATTTTTATTCCTCTAACACATTTCTTTTTGAAAGGAGCAAAATCACACTTATCGAAAAATTCTGAAAGGTCAATTATCCTAAGAGGGTTACGAAGGTCTGGTTTATCCGAGCCAAACTTAAGCATAGAATCGGAGTAAGTAATTTTCTCAAAGGGAGGAGCGGATACTTTTCCTTTGCCAAAAGTGGAGAAGACACCATAAAGAATTCTTTCGGCGGTTTCAAATACATCTTCTTGAGTGGCAAAAGACATCTCAAAATCAAGTTGGTAAAATTCGCCAGGTGCACGGTCTGCTCTTGCATCTTCATCTCTAAAACAGGGTGCAATTTGGAAATATTTGTCAAATCCACTCACCATAAGCAGTTGCTTAAATATTTGGGGCGCTTGCGGAAGGGCGTAAAAGCATCCCTTGTGCTTTCTGCTAGGGACTAGATAATCGCGGGCTCCTTCAGGAGAAGATGCAGTCAAAATAGGGGTAGTAATTTCTAAAAAACCCATTTCCCTCATTTCCTGCCTTATGTAATTAACCACTTCCGAGCGAAGGATAATTCTATTATGAACTTCAGGATTTCTTAAGTCTAGATAACGGTATTTTAATCTTAAATCTTCTCTAATATCCTTGCTTCCCGTTATGTCAAACGGCAAAGGGGCGGTAATGTCACCCAAAATCGTCACATTAATTGCCAATAGTTCCACCGTTCCTGTGTTAATTTTAGTGTTTATTGTAGATATATCTCTTAAACGAATCATTCCTTCAGCTGAAATACATTGCTCCTTTTTTAAAGTATCAACAATATCCTTGTTCTCTACAACGACTTGAACAGTCCCGTAATGGTCTCTCACATCAATAAAAGATATTCCTCCGTGATCTCGGATAGTATCAATCCATCCCCCAACCAAAATATTTTCTCCAATATTATTTTCCCCAATTTGAGAGGAATTGTATGTCCTGTAAATGTTGCCCTTCTTCATGTTACACCTCGATAAAAACGCTTTTTTTATACTATCTTTGACCGTTCGCCTATGCAAGTTCTAAAAATATTATCACACGCGCGTAATGTAGTCAATTAAATGAACTAAATGACATCTTCCAATGAAACTCTAACTTAATAAAAAACCGAGAGTTAACTCGGTTTTAGCAATATAATATTCGTTAAAAAAATAGAAAAATGATTATTCTTTATTCAACGGAACGTAAAGTTGTGCTAGTGATACATTGCGATAACCAAAGTCATTTGTAACCTCTCCTATTATTTCAATGAAGGGGGGGAATTGTATTTCTTCATCTTCAAAAGAGAGTTCAACTTCCATTATTGCCTTATCCTTCCAGAAGGGATAAACATCTATCTCGAAAGAAAGTTGAAGGTAAGGGACTCTATAGCGTACTTTTTTCAATGTTCCTGTTTTTGCTTCAGTTAGCAGATGAGCGTATGTTTCTTCCGATATCAAATACTCTTCTTCTGTTCTTCTTCTGGCATTTATATCTTTCTTTTCGCAGTAATAATAAGTAGGTATGCCCCTCTCCGTTGCCTTTCTTATTCGTCGGGAGCTGTTTTCCCCCTCCAAATACGTTTGTTCAATCTCGGTTCTTGTTCCGAGCTTATCCAACAATTCAATACTTGGAATTTTGATTAAAAATTTACGTTCGATTTCAACGCCACGCTGGTTCATTATATTCATAGCCTTATATTATCACGTGAAAAGAGAAAAATCAATCCCTCTTCAATCTACGTTATAAAAGATAAATAAAAAATATGTATCTTTGGATACGTAATTTATCAAACAAGAATTAAGAATTTTTTTCATCTATTCTTGTAGAATGATTAATCAAATGTTATAATAAAAAAAATGCGAAGGAGACATTCAAGAATGGGGCAATATATTATTAAACAAAACTTATTCGCAATCAGAGATAAATTCATGATAAAGGATACTGAGGGGAACCCAAGATTTCTGTGCCATGGAAGCTTGTTGAAGATTAGACAGACTTTTTGGCTTGAGACTCCCTCAGGCGCTCCTCTATTTACTGCTAAGAGAAAGTTATTTACTTTTCTTCCAAAATTTGACATATATGATGCTCAAGATGAAAAAATAGCAACATTAGATGTTAAGCTGAGTGCGTTTGTAAAGAAAATTAAAGTTGAATCAGAGAGATATGGTTCGTTTTTTATCCGAGGGGGTGTGGTCGCTTGGGACTTCACAATTTTTTCGGGTGAGGACGAAGATGGTGTTGTCTGCGCTCAGATTAGTAAAAGAATATTCAATGTTAGGGACGCCTATAATGTAGATATTTATTCTGGAAAAGAAAGTTTCATCATGACTCTTTGCATAATCATAGACGCTCTTTATCATAAAGCAAAATAATTCTTTTTGCAGCGCGCTTAAGCTCAGAACATCTGGGCTTATTTATCTTTTAACAAAATAAGCTAATGAGCGGATCTTATGGCCCTCATATTGTTAATCATGCTTAGCAATAATCGTATGTTAGCTATTGTTATCAATAAACTAAATCTCATAAATGTTTGCGTCTAATAAAATTTTTGAATAGTTGCTCATTATTTTTTGTTAAAAATAACCTTACTCCTAATAGGTTTTTTTAGATAAGTGGTGCAAATTTCTTTCTTTGATGTATAGCTATTTAAACTATTTCCTGCATAACATATATTTTTATTTTATTTTTCAGTTTAGGAAATTTGTATCTTAGGATACAAAAAACGGCCATTGCTAGTCGCTGAAAAGCCGCATCGCTGATTTTCTAGCATATTGATTTTTTTTCGCGCGTATATTATAATATAAAAATAGTATTTATTGGGGAAAAGAATGATTATAAAAATAAGGAGAGGGGTTTAATGCTTAGAGAAATAGAAATTTTATCTTCCGCTAAAATTAATTTATGCTTGAATGTTGAGGGTAAAGATGATATTGGATTTCACAATCTTGATAGCATTGTGGCCAATGTTCCGATATATGACAGGATCATACT